>JAGQSZ010000318.1 GCA_020439285.1 Microthrixaceae bacterium | reverse complement strand
CCTCCTTGGCCATATCGATACCGATGAACACCTCGATGCCACCAACATCTGTCGGTGCCATGTTCCACCTCCTGAGCCTGATCCACTGCTGATGAGGGTTCTCGCGGGCGAGGTCGCCGTCAACCACCTTACGAACCAGTCCCCGAAGAACACGTCCCTGTCAGAGGTCAACCACACCCAACAGCACGGGTGACAACACCCCCCAGGCCATCAAAATGACAGGGGCACAAAGCCCTGCCCGCGCTGTCGAGCAACCCAGACCGAAGGTACCCCCACGGCCCAACAACAAGGTAAGGGGGTGCTCCATAGTGTGACACTACCGATACCTGAATACACCCAGCGTTGCGTGTACCTAGGCAGGACACTTGGCAGCCGTGTCACGAGTCACGACGTATTGATGATTGATGACGACTTCGTTCAGTAATAATATCGAACGTCATTCAGACTTGATGGTGGATCAATAAATAGGGGTTACGGAATGCCGATGGTCAGTCGACGGGGCGTATTGGGCGGTATTGCCGCGGTTGGAGCAGGAGCAGCCGTTGCTGGATGTGCCCCACGGCCGACCCCGGTTGAACCTGCACCGCTCCCGAGCGGGCCGTTTCCCTGGGGAGTTATGTCAGGCGACCCGAGGCCAGGCTCGGTCACTCTCTGGACAAGGGTCAACACAGCTGGTGTGTCGCCATCGACTCAGGTTTCATGGCAGATAGCTGCCGACGAGGGCTTTACCGATATCGCGGCTCAAGGTGTGGAGTCCACCGACTCGTCACGAGATTTCACGGTCAAGGTCGCGATCGATGACCTGGATCCTGACCGTCGTTGGTTCTACCGCTTCGGACACGATGGCATTTACAGCGCGACTGGCAATGCTCGGACCGCCCCAGTACCAGGTGCGAATGTTGACCGTCTTCGCATTGCGTTCGTGTCATGTCAGATGTACTCCGAGGGTTACTACGCGGCCTACCGCCACATCCTCGATGAGGACGTCGATTTCGTGGTCCACCTCGGTGACTACATCTACGAATACGGCACTGACAGCGAGGAGTACGGACTCAAGCGCTTGCGCCAGGACCCGGTTGATCAGCCGAAAACAGTCGAGGGATACCGTTCGAAATATCGCCTGGTCCGACGCGACGCTGACCTGGTCGAATGCCATCGTCAACTCCCGTTTGTGGCGATCTGGGACGATCACGAGGTCTTCGACGATTACGACCGAACAGTCGATCCCGCCATCCGTGGCGCGGCGTATCAAGCCTGGTTCGAGAACATGCCGTTCATCGCGCGGCCGGAGGATCCCACCCGGATTCACCGCGATCTGCGCTGGGGGAATCTGGTTGACATGTACCTCATGGATCTCGGCCAGTATCGGGACCCCGAAGCCCCGGCGCCGTTCCTGTCGCTCGCCGATGATGGCAAGGTTGCCCATGAAGTGGGCCGAACCATGCTTGGGTCAGTCCAGCGTGAGGCCGTCAAGGGCTGGTTGCAAGACTCAGACGCGACGTGGCGAGTGATCGGCAACCCGCAGATGATCAAGCCATTGCGTCTCATCGATCTGGACTCCCCAGAGCTTCGGGCGATAGATCCGAAGTTGCCCCGAAACGCGGGGCTCTACCTGAACGGCACCCAGTGGGATGGCTACCAGTGGGAACGTCAACAAATCCTCGACCACATCGCAGCGGTCAGCCCGAACGACAACATCGTGTTGACCGGTGACATCCACTCGTGGTGGGCAGGCACCGTGCAACAAGACATCGACGACCCCAACTCGCCAAACGTCGCCGCAGAGTTTGTGGGCAGTTCGATCACATCGCCTGGCTTCGACTTCTACACCGGGGTGAACATCCCCTTTGCCAGTGAAGCCGTCCAAGGAGCCCTAGGCACCTTCGACTATGTCAACTTGTTCGACCACGGATACGGCATCTGCGAAGTCACTCCGACTGGTACGAAGGTGGACTATCGCAAGGTCGATATCGATGACCCAGGAGCGGGCGTCGAGACTTTGGCTAGCTTCCGGGTCGATCGCGGAAACCACAAGATCAACCGGGTGCGCTGATCCGTTAGGACCAAAAAGCGCTTCATTCTTCAACCAGAATCCGTCTGACGCCGAAGCACTAGTCGTGGGTGACACGGCAAACGAC
Source organism: Microthrixaceae bacterium (assembly GCA_020439285.1). Classification (GTDB taxonomy): domain Bacteria; phylum Actinomycetota; class Acidimicrobiia; order Acidimicrobiales; family Microtrichaceae; genus JAGQSZ01. Next base: position 513 of record JAGQSZ010000318.1, on the reverse strand, counting down.
GATTTACAACAGCTTGAGGTGCGAATCTTCGACGCACTGAATCGTCGATTTCCCTACTTCTTCATTGTCATCAATACGGCGCTTCAACTCGACTATGTCAGCCAGGGATCAGCCGCGCTCATCGGATTCGACACCGCTGAACTGCTCGGCTCGACGGTCGACGAACTGGTCCATCCTGATGATCTGGCCACCGCTGTGCCGATGGCGTTGGAGATGATGGCAACCGGTGATGAATCGCTGTCGAATCCGTCTGCTGCTCATAGCGTGGAGATTCCGATTCGGATCGTCACAAAGAGCAATGGCTACCTAGCAATGACGCTCTCGGGCAGAGTGCTCGATGAGAGCGGGCGGATCTTGTGTGTTCTTCGGCCGAACGCAGAGCGTTACGCGCTCGACAATGTGCTGCGAAAGCTCAGCCACGGAGCAGGACTCACCTCCCTGCTCGATGCCGTGGTTGAACTCCTTTTGTCACAGTTCTCGGTCGATGCTGCGTGGGTGGTGACACCAGAATCG
>JAGQSZ010000317.1 GCA_020439285.1 Microthrixaceae bacterium | reverse complement strand
TCGGTCGCCACAGCGGTTTGGGCAGTCACCAAAGGCGTTCGGATGGTCAGGGTGCATGACGTGTCAGTCACCTCCGAAGCGGTCATGGTTGTGCAGGGGAATATTCCCGACCGCTGAGATCCTCTACCATCTTGGGCCGGGACACACGGTGTCCGGGCAACTCGCGAAGCAGGGTCAGACGTATGGCAGGAAAAGGAAAATGGGCGCAGGGGATTCAGCCCCGCCATTTCCACTGGGTAATCAAGGACCAACTCGCCGTATGCGAGCGTCCCGGTGGGTTCGGAGCGAACCACCGGAAGGTTCGGCGCCAAGAAGAAATCATCTGGATCCGTGAACAGGGATTCGATTTCGTCGTGTCGCTCTCGACAGGACCCAACAACCTGCACAGCTACGACGAGTTGGCCGTGCGTTGGAAGCACTGGCCGCTGCCTCCCTCTGACGAGATGCCCCGCTATCTCAACCAGTCATATAGCGAGTTGCGCCGTCTCCTGACCGAGCGCCGCAAGCTGATCCTTCATCACGATGAGCTTTCGGATCGGTTGACCGGTTTCCTCGCTGGCTATCTGGTCTGGAACTCGATGGTCGTTGAGATCCCCAAGGCCGTGTCGATGATCGAACACATCGTGGGCCGTCAGATGGGCGCCGAGGGTCGACAGATGGTCGTAGAAGCCGGTCGGCTCCAAGAAGCACGTCGTGCCGCGCAAGCAGCAGCCGTCGAGCAGATGATCACCCCTTCGGCACCGCGTCCCGAGTCATCCTCGATCTACGACGACTAGATCCCACTCCCGGCCAGCGGCAACGACATGTCATCCGAACTCAACGACAGTGGTTACGGAGAGGCGGGGCCGCCGCCTGATGTGATCACGCTTCGGGACTTGCGAGTTGCAGGCGTGGTCGGTGTACTGCCCGAGGAACGCACCCGGGCACAGCCGCTCAGTATCGACTTGGACATCGAAACCGATCTGACCCGTGCCGGAATGAGCGACCACCTCAACGATTCGGTCGACTACGGGGCTGTTTGCGACAGGGTGGTCGCGATCGTTGTCGACAATGCGCCGCTCCTTTTGGAACGGCTCGCTCACCTGATCACCGACGACCTGCTTGCCGAGTTTGATCTGATTGATTCGTTGACGGTTGAGGTGCGCAAACTTCGTCCGCCGGTGCCACATGATCTGGGCACCTCAGGTGTCCGGATCACACGTCGGAGACGACATTGATCTACCGGCACGAGGTCGAGGGGAGAGGGCATGGGTGAGCCGATCCGCAGTTTCATTTCCATTGGCTCAAACCTCGGTGACCGGGTTCAGTACCTGAGGGACGCGGTCGAGTCGCTTCCTGACGTCGTTGCGGTTTCGCCGGTCTATGAGACCGATCCCGTCGGTGGACCTGACCAGGGCACGTTCTTGAATCTGATCGTCGAGATGAGCACGTCGATTTCGCCGCTTGATCTGTTGGGCGTCTGTCATCGGATCGAGATGGCGGCGGACCGAGTTCGGGAGGTCCGTTGGGGCCCTCGCACCGTCGATCTCGACATCATCTGGATGGACGGGATCGAAATGGACTCCGAGCGTCTCACGATTCCGCACCCACGCTGGAAGGATCGGCGTTTTGTGCTCGCCCCGCTGCGGGACTTGGCACCGGAGCTCGTGAGCGACGACGACGTCACCCAAGCTGAGGGTCGCGTGACCCGAGTCGGTTCTCTGGGCGAACTCAACGGCTCCGGGCATTCCGGTGATGCCGGTCGTTCAGGCAGTCCCGGTTAGTCCGATGGCTATGTCAGGCGCGTCTCCCGAGTCTGACGGGTCCGCCAGGTCCGACAGGTTGATTGGAATAGTCGGGCTCGGACGGGCAGGTTCGTCATTTGCGGCCGCACTTGAAGCTCGTGGCTGGACGGTCAAGGTCCTGGACCATTCGGCTGCGGTTCCGAGTGCGCTGGACGAAATGGCACGCAAGGTTGACGTGGTCTTGTTATGCGTTCCCGATTCGAACATTGCGGATGTCGCGTCGCAGTTTTCTCCAGAAGTGTTGGCTGACGGCGTGGTCTTGGCGCATTGTTCCGGTGCAGCAACGCTTGATGTTCTGGGGTCGGCTTCACGGGTCGGTTCGATACATCCGCTCGTGTCGCTCAGCGGTGAGAACCCCGGTGATCTGATCGGGGCATGGTTCGCGCTGGCCGGCGACAGTCTCCTGGCTGACGTAGCGGCCAGCCTCGATGGGCGGACGGTCCAGATCGAAGATGCTGACAGGTCGCTCTATCACGCCGGAGCAGTGATCGCTTCGAATCACTTGGTAGCGCTGTTGGCTCAGGTCGAGACGATCGCAGCGAGGGTTGGGATGCCAGTCGACGCATTTTTGGATTTGGCACAGGTGTCGTTGGATAACTGCCGTGAGTTGGGTGCTCGATCAGCGCTAACTGGTCCGGTCAGTCGGGGTGACGTCGCCACTGTTGTGGGCCACTTGGAAGCACTGGAACGGTCCGGCCTGCACGGCGAAGTTGATGCCTATGTGGCATTGGCCAAGCGTGCCGCTGTTTTGGCCGGTCGAGATCCCGATGAAGCCGTTCCGTTGAGCTAGGCCGATCGTGGTTCTGTGAATCGTGCCGGTACGCGCCAACGCCCCCTACCGCAGTGGGGGCGCTGGTCGGTTCCCGCCGGA
>JAGQSZ010000316.1 GCA_020439285.1 Microthrixaceae bacterium | reverse complement strand
AACGCGGATCTATGTATCGGGTTGGATCGAAGGTGTTGTGATCGGCGAAGTCCTCGGGGATGCGGTTGGACACTGCCGGTGATGCTCCGACGAGTTTGCCGGGTTCGATCCGATAGCCCTCGACATCGACGGGAACATTCGCCACACGTAACAACAGGATCAGCGGCGGGTGAAGACGGAGCGCTTCTTTAATTGCAGCTTCGAGTAGCGGGATCTCTCGCAGCGAGTGATACGACACGGGTGAACCATCCGAGTACAACTCATCTAGCTCGGCGACCACGTCGCGCAGCACCTCGGGATGCTTGAGCAGTTCGATGAGCGTCCATGCCGCTGTACCAGAGGTGGTGTGGTGGCCGGCGAACATCATCGAGATGAACATTCCGGCGATCTGATCGGCGGTGAAACGAGGGCCGCCGTCATCGTCCTTGATCGACAACAACACGTCGACGAGGTCGGCTTCTTCTTTGGTTGCCGCTGGTTCAGCGAGACGGGCGTCCATGATTGCCTGCACCCGAGCGACGAGCGCTTCACGGGCCGAGTCACGGCGACGGAAACTCTCGATGTCCATGTACGGATCGACGAACGCGAGCGCGTCGGTGCCCTGTTCCAGATCGTGGAACAACTCGGCGATGCTCCAGTCGAGTTCCTCTCGGAACTTGGGTCCGATAAGACACGAGGTCGAGGTGTAGATCGTCAACTCGGCGAAGAAGTCGAGCAGATCGAAGCTGCCCTCATCAGTCATACCAGCAGCCATCCGGTCGACCTCGTTGGTGATCGTCTCGGCATGACCGCGCATGTACTTGTCGCGCAGCGACTGATTGTGGAGCATTTCCCGGCGACGCTCGGGAGATGCGTCGAAGACGACGCCCTCACCGAACACCGGCTTCATGAATGGATAGGCGGCGGCCTGGTCGAGTTCCTCGTCGGAAGCTCTGAAGAACACCTCGTTGGCCTCGGCTCCGGTCAACAGGACGACGTCTCTGTCAGCAAGACGGAACTCGCCCACGTCGCCGCATTCGTTGCGGACCCGGTTCATCAACCCGATGGGATCGGACCGGAGTTCTTCGAGGTGGCCGGTATCGCCGTCGTCGCCCGAGACCTTCGGTGGTTCTCGGAGTGTCGAGCCTGCGGATGGTGTGTCGGTTGTTGTCACGGATTCCCCCTTGCCCAGCGCCAAATCTGACTGGCCATCGAGCTTCGGATCCGGCACGTTCCTGTCCGGATCCCGTCAAGCATCCAACATTAGTTGGACACATGTCCAACTAACTGTACTCAAGTGGCTGCTTCGATGGCAGCCGGCAGGTCGGACATCGATGTGATCACAGCGCTCGCATCAGCGAAGACCGCGGGGTCCACGTATTCACTGGCGTATGCCACGCACGTCATCGCGGCTGCCCGGGCAGCCGCGACCCCGGCGGGGCTGTCCTCAACAACCACACAGCCCGACGGGGTCCGTCCCATCTGGGCGGCTGCGAACAGGAACAGATCCGGTGCGGGTTTCCCGTGTTCGACCTGGGTCGCGCTGAAGATGCGGCCCTCGAAACGGTCCCACAGGCCAGTCAGCCCAAGGGTGAACCGCATCTTTTCATGGGTGCCACTTGAAGCGACACAGGTTGTGAATCCTGCGGACTCGAGGTGGTCGATGGCATCAACCACGCCCTCCACAGTGGTCAGCTCGTCACGAAAGGCCTTGTTCCTTTCGTTGTTGTACCGCTCGAGCCAGTCGGGCAACTTGTGACCGACGCGGCGCTCGACCTCGGCCAACATGTAGGAATCGCTGCGACCGAGAAATAGCTCTATTACTTCTGCCGGAGTCGTGTTCCATCCGTACTCGGCAAGCAGGGCGACTTCGACCTTGGTGGTGAGCACCTCGCTGTCTACGAGCACACCGTCGCAGTCGAAGATGACCAACGGCTTGGCCCCACTGCCAGCTGCGTCGGGGTTATCGGATGTATCTGGGCTCAAAGCTCTGTCCATAGGGTTCGTTGTTCGGCCATCGGCGAGTCATCGTCGATCTGGTATTCGTCGAAGATCCCGCGTCTCTCCATGTATTCGGCGATCTGTTCGCCGGTGTCGGATTCGGAATCGATGTCGAGTGGGTAGTAGCCCGCCACAGCGACGTGTGGAGTGTCGAGGTAGACCTTGGCTTCGACAGTCGAGAACCGCCCGTGCGCCCAACGGATCTCGATGTGGCCATGAACCCTTCGAGTTCGACCGGTTTCGGTCTCGGTCAGACCAGCAACCCATTCCACGACGGGTTGACCACCCACTACTGGTGCCACCCGCAAATATTTCAGTTTGAAACTCTGACGCCAGTCCCACGGTGTACCTATACGCATTCGCACGTGCCCTCGGGGCGACGAACCCAACACGAAATACGGTGCCGGTCCCAGACGCAGAAGCCGCCACAGCATCTCTTCTCGTTTGGCGGGCGAGTCCATTGCAGATTCCCACCGCCGGGCCGATTCCGCTGAGATGTCGAATGACAGTTGCGCCCAGGGTTCACGGAGTGGTTCGGGCCAGGCCCGGTTGCAACTCTGACGTATCAGTTGCAGGTGTCCCGGCGACAGGTCTGCCGGATCTCCCGGCAAGAGATCCTCACCGATGTGGCCACGGACCAGTGCGTAGATGAGCGTGGGGATCGCCATCAGCAGGTCGTTCAGCCGGGAGAGCCCCTGGTC
>JAGQSZ010000030.1 GCA_020439285.1 Microthrixaceae bacterium | reverse complement strand
GTAGCCCAACCATCGGGTGACTTTGCGAGTTCAAGTATCTGTGCCCAACCGATCGGCTTGTCCGGATAGCCCATCGCCTTTGCCATCGGCTCTGGCATCGCTATCACCAAGGGGGTCAACATGAACGAACTCGGGTTCTCGGGTGCCATCGCCGATTCGCCACGTGCGGTCAAACGACTGTTGAGGATCGTCCCCCACGAACTAGCCGCTGGTGACCAGATGACAGGGCGTGGACCGTCCACGTCTTCATCCCAGCCGGTGGCAAGGGCGCTCATAGCGACACCTGAGGACTTCGAACGCACGTCGATGAACACACATTTGCCGTCGACGCTCGCCCTGTCGGAATCGTTGAAGGTGTCAGCCAGATCCGATAACAGATCGATCTTTTCAGGGCTGACGGCCACGTCGACGGTGGTGCAGTCAACTCTGCGTGGATCCGACCCGTTGGCAGAATCCTTGGTCTTTGCACATGCACCAATCACAGCGGCTGTCGCGACAAAGGCTCCGATTGTCAGAGCGACCCGACGAAGTCTTGATCCGTGGTGCTGATTCATCTTCTCTCCTGGACAATTTCTGCTGCGACGGAGCAGTTCAACAATTATTGGTCACCCAACGCGGATCTGCTTCCATGGGTGGTGGCTATTTGAGGAAACTCATGGACCGGATAAATCCGATTGTGTGGATCATCTGATGGGTTGGGGCTGAATTGGGGTGGTGATCTGTTTCACCCGTCCTTGCCCCAGGACTCACGCAGGACCTGAAGGACACCGGGTTCGGGCAAGCCGTCGCCATTGGGAAGCTTCGGTCCACTAACCCCCGCTGGAACCCTGCCGTCCACTCTCCAGCCCGACTTGGCGAGTAGTTCCTTGATCCTGTTGACCGTGTCTGCCGGAACCTCGCGGACCTGGCCCTTTCTCGGGTCTGAACTCGTTGCGGGTGCCCGCGGAATCAGATGGACGTCGGCTGTCATCACTGGCTTCGGATAGGTGACCTTCGCCGATCCCAAGCGATTAGCCGAGGCCACAGTGTTGGCTTCGAGGGCGACCACTGCCTGGAACTGACCTGCTTTGGTGACTGCAATCGTCAGTGCGTTGGACGTGCCTATCTTGGCGCTTCGCGACTTGTTGGCAAGCGTGGCTATCCAGGAGGACATATCAGAATCCGCCAGATCGTTTGCATCGAAATCAGCCTTGCCCAAACGGCCAGCGGTGGCTTGGGCAAGGCCAACCAGACCATCACCGCGGCGAGTAGATGGAATGCCGATCGACAGGCTCGTGTCAGAACTCGCGCAACTCGCCGCAGGTGCCTTTCCACAAGCTGTGGCGACCTTTTCAGTGGCTTTGTCAGTTACCGAAACGAATACGACTGGGGATCTGGCAAGGATCTGGCCATCGGACTCAAACGGGTTACTGATCTTGGGTTTTCCGGGGGCGGGTTGCGTAAAATCCAAGTTGTCCTCAAGTACACGCTCCCACGGTCCAACCGTCAGCCAAGCATCGAAATCGGCCGCCGCGCCTTCGGTCAGAGCATCGACGGTCGCTCCTGGATCAGTCACAGTGATCGACACCCCTCCATCCTCGGCCAAGGACGAACAGATCTCCTTCAGTTCGGTGGAACACAGGATTCTGACTGGCCCACCACCGATACCGCTGTTCTTTGATCCGCCTGATGAGTTGCCGTTGTCGATGACCGAGCGGATCAACACGGCGATGAGGATCATGACTACGGCGCCCATCACGGCGAGTGCGCGTTTCATGAGGCAGCGTCCGCGTCAGTCTCCGGGTTCGCATCGGGACCGGCGATATCTGACTCCTCAAGAGTGGTGAGAGCCTCGTCGTCAGGGGCATCCATCTTGACTATTCGACTGGCCTGACGATTCACAGCAGCTTCGAACATGTTCCTTGCGACCCGAGCGTTGCCGAAGCCCTTGTCGCGGGGAATAGCATCCAATTCCGTTAGGAACTTCCGTCGAGCATCATCGGTGAGCCGGTAAGCCATCTTCGAACCGATGGAATCCACAATTTTCAGCAACTCCTCATTGGAGTAGTCCGGAAACTCGATCGTGGTCGGAAACCTTGACCGTAGACCCGGGTTGGTCGAGATGAACTCCTCCATCTCAACCGGATAACCGGCAACGATCAACACGACTCGGTCGCGGCGGTCTTCCATCAACTTGACGATTTGATCGATTGCTTCGCGTCCGAAATCGTTCTCGCCGCCGCGCGCTAGGGCGTAGGCCTCGTCGATGAACAGAATGCCCTCATCAGCCTCGTCGAACTTCGCTGTCACCTTCGGTGCGGTCTGCCCGACATACCCGGCGACCAATTCCGAACGATCGGTTTCGATCAGTTGCCCGACGTCGACGACTCCCAATGTCCGGTAGATCTGGGCAAGCAACCTGGCCACCGTTGTCTTACCGGTTCCGGGATTGCCCGTGAACACCAAGTGGTGCGAGATCTCCATGGTCGGCAGCGAACGTTCACGCCGAAGGTTCTGAACCACCAACAGATCCGCCACGAGACGAACCCGTGCCTTGACCTCGTGCAGCCCCACAAGATCGTCCAACTCTGCGAGGAGTTCCTCGAGGGGGCGAGCGGGGGTCATCTCGGGATGATCCGGGTCGCTGTCCTTGGTGCCCGAAGTCTCGGAACCGGCCGCCGAATCGAGCGGTGCCCGAGCAGCATTGGGGAGAACATCGGTGATCCTTCGTAACAGCCGAGTCCGCAGCAACGAGATTGCTTCCAACGTGGCGGTCGAGGCCAGAACATCCAAGGACGCGATCACATGAGCGATGTCGAGGGCGTGGTCGTAGTAGACGCCGGAATAGCGGGAGTCCGACCCGGATCGGTTATTGCGGACATCGGCTTCGAGAAGCAGTTCGAACAATTCGGATTCAGCGTCGAGCCACTTCTTGGTCCCTGAGACCAGCGGCCCATAACGCAAAGTCTCTGGAGTTGCTCGGCTCAACTCGCTGTCGGGCAACAGGGGAGCGAAGGTGTCAATGAGTGCTTCCAACTCCTCGTCGGTGTGACGGTCATCGGCGTCAATTAGCGCCAACGCCAGATCGAACGCCTCGTTGGTCACATCTCGGTTGAAGTGCGACTTGTCCACATCGGAAAGGCGTGCCGTTGCAGCAGTGAGCGCAGAGGTCACCTCTTCGATGAAAGTCTCCACAACGGGACCGAGGACAGGGTTCGACACCGAAGGGAGATTACCGGCAGGGCTAACCTATCGATGTGACTGCGACCCCCATTCCTGAACTCGCCAAGCGCGCCAAGCTGGCTTCGCGGGTGCTTGCCATTGCTTCGACAGCCAAGAAGAACGAGGCCCTCTTGGGCGCCGCGAACCTGCTCGAAGAGCGCTCGGCCGAGATTCTCGCGGCCAACGCTTTGGACATTGAGTCCGCCAAGGAGGCCGGTATACCCGATGGGCTCATCGACCGTCTTCGACTCGACGAAGGCCGAGTCACCGCGATGGCGAATGGTCTTCGACAGGTTGCTGGGTTGCCTGATCCTGTCGGTGAGGTGATTGACGGGTGGGTTCGCCCCAACGGTCTACGTATCTCACGGGTGCGGGTACCGCTAGGTGTTGTCGCGATCATCTATGAAAGCCGACCCAATGTGACCTCTGATGCTGCCGGGCTGTGTCTCAAGGCCGGCAACGCGGCATTCCTGCGGGGATCCTCGACAGCGATCAACTCGAACATGGCGATCGCAGCTGTGATGCGCGAGGCAGTTGCCCAGGCAGGTCTCCCACAGGACTCGATCGTCTTGGTCGACGACGTGTCCCGCGAGGCCGCAGTCGAATTCATGCAACAACCCGACTATGTCGACTGCCTCATCCCCCGGGGTGGCCCATCGCTGATCCGTACGATCCTCGACAACGCGACCGTTCCATATGTGATCGATGGCGACGGTAACTGCCACGTGTACGTGGATGCTTCCGCTGACCTTGACATGGCCGAGTCGATCCTTGTCAACGCAAAGACGCAGCGTCCGTCGGTCTGTAATGCTGCTGAATCTCTCGTGGTGCACTCATCGATAGCAGACGAGTTCCTGCCGCGAGTCGACAAGATCCTCGACAATGTGGAACTCGTCGGCGATGAACGAGCAAGAGTGTCGATCCCACGTGCAACCGAAGCCACCGAAGAGGATTTCAGCACTGAGTTCCTCGACATGAAGATGTCGATCAAGGTCGTTGATTCTCTTGACGAGGCGATCGACCACGTCAACGAGACGGGCACGGGCCACTCCGAATCGATCATCACCGAGGACTATCGGGCAGCCGAGAGGTTCCTGAGCGAGGTAGATGCAGCCGCGGTCCTGCAGAATGCCTCAACCCGGTTCGTCGACGGTGAGGAGTTCGGTTTTGGTGCTGAGATCGGCATATCCACACAGAAGCTCCACGCACGCGGGCCTATGGGGTTGCAGCAGTTGACTACTGCGAAGTACATCGTCCGGGGTGACGGTCAAACCCGCTGAGTTGCTGAACCAGGACCGATTCGTTCTCGGTCCTTAAGAACTCTTGAAGCGGTCCTGATGGGTCCGCTCCGAAGATCAGGTCATGTTCCAGAACCACCGAGGAGCCGACATGACCGATCAGAACCTGATCTCCGAGTACAGCGATGCCGATTGCAGTTCCACTGGCTCAAGAGGCGCGACCGGATTGAGTCGTGCCGCTGTCCAATGCCTGGTCGGGTTGGTTGCCGTGCTCGTTCTCGCTGGCGGAGTGGCAGCCATGTCCAATGGTGGACAACGGCCAACTATCGGTAGTCGTGGAGAGGAGTCCCAGTCAGGAGCTTCGGAGGAGTCGCCAGAACGAATCGCGGCAGAGCTAGCCGCCCGAAACGCGGCCACTGGATCACCAGACACCGGGAACGATCAGGTGTCGGGAAACTCCGACGGTGATAGCTCGCTGAGCGCCAACGAAGCCGGAGCGCTGCAGGGAAGGGTCGGTGGAGTAGGTGCCTCAGCGAGCGTCGCTTCTCGTTCGACCGATACCTCGGTCGGTTTCAGCACAGGTGATGCATACGAGTTCGGTGATGCGATGGCGGCCGTGACGGACAAGGCATCTCAGCAGCTTTCGGGCGCCTCGAACGGTGCTGCACCGGGGAACTCAACGGTGACCAACTCGGTGGTCAACCAGCCGGCAGCGGGTGGCACAACAGCGACACCAAATCCGGTGATCGTCACGACCAATGCGACCCCTACACTGCCCGTTCGCACCATCGACGTGCAGATTCCTGTCGGCAAGAAGGTCGAACTGTTCTCGGATTCGACGCTTGCTGCCGGTTGGAGTGATCCCGATAACACGGCGGATTGGCTGTGTCTGACCTTCACCCCCGAACGCCGTGACTTCTGGCTCGACGGTGCTGATTGTGAGGGCAAAGGATTGTGGGCACAGGTTTCTGTTGCCGGGACCTACGTGATCAACGTCAGGGTTCGCGAGGCAACCACGCAGTTCCCGGCGGGGGTCGGTCCTCAGAGCGATCAAGGCGTCACGTTGCGACTAATCGCATCGTGATCCAGCAGCACGGGCAATAGCGGTTACGTCCCGCTGCAATGACCTTCGGGCACCAAAGAGTGCGGTGGTATCGTCGCCCCGGTGACACCAAGGACCGAGTTCTCCATTCTGGGGCCAGTTCGTGTGACCGTGGATGCTCAACCGTTGACCCTCGGTGGACCCAAGCAGCGAGCTGTCCTGGCGATGCTTCTGCTCGACTCCAACAGAGTTGTATCGACCGACAGGTTGATCGACGGGGTCTGGGGTGACGAACCCCACGACGGAGCAACGTCCACGCTCCAGGTCTACATATCGAACCTGCGCAAACTTCTGGGACCCGATCGGATAGTCACAGAACGGCCGGGTTACATGATCACAGTCGGGCCAGGTGAACTGGACCTGGCCCGTTTCGATGAGCTGTCCAGAGCCGCCAACGCCGACGCGAACGAGGGCAGGTTCCAACTCGCTGTCACGGCTTTCGAGGACGCGCTCGCGTGTTGGCAAGGGGATGCCCTAGCTGACCTCCAGTATGAACCGTTCGCGTTGACGGTTATCGGTGGGTTGAACGAGAGACGCGAATCGGTTCGCGAATCCATTTGGGAAGCGAAGCTCAACCTTGGGCGACATCACGAACTCATAGCGGAACTCGAACGTGCGGTTGGAGACACTCCGCTGCGCGAAAGACGTTGGGCCCAGTTGATGACCGCTCTGTACCGCTCTGGTCGCCAAGCAGATGCGCTCGCAGCATTCGGGACCGCTCGAAACACACTGGTGGACCAACTTGGGATCGATCCAGGAGCGGAACTGCGCCGACTCGAGGAATCGATCCTGAACCAGGACTCGAGCCTTGACCTCAGCAATGACGAGTCGGAAGAGGTAGGAGCGCTCACAACGGTCAGACGTGCCCCTGACGGAAACGCTGCTGCACTCACGCTTCCCAACGGATCGAGAATCGAGCTCACCAGCCGGATCTGGTCGCTCGGCCGCTCACCAGAGTGCGACATCGTGCTCAACTCGCCCGATGTCTCACGACGGCATGCCGAGTTACGCCCTGATGATGAACATGTTTGGATGATCGCAGATCTCGGTTCCACCAATGGGGTGAGTGTGAATCACCAGCCCGTGGACGAGTCGCCCCTAGCAGACGGCGATGAGATCTCGCTCGGCCGATTCACCCTGGTGTATCAGGCACCCAATGCCCAGAACTGACTGCAGCGACTGCCCGCTGGGCCTGATGCTGTGAACGGGTAGATCATCCCAATCCGATAACGCGCGCCAGCTGTCAGAATTACGAGGTCGGAATTATCGGATTTAATGGCACCCGACTAGGCAAGGGAGCAGGGTGGAGACCATCGAAGGCTTGGAACTGAACCGCGAACTCGGGCGTGGAGGCTTTGGTGTGGTCCATCTGGCATCGCAGCCAGCGCTCGACCGTGAGGTCGCGGTCAAGATCCTGACAGCTGATGGTTCAGACCCAGTGGTCCGAGCACGGTTTGAACGCGAATGCCAGGCGATAGGCAAACTCAGTTCCCACCCGAATGTTGTGGCCGTCTACGGCAACGGGACGACAAGTGAGAACCGGCCGTACCTAGTCATGGAATACCTGCCCGGTGGGACGCTCACCGATCGGATGCCGCTGAGTTGGGAAGAAGCCTCCGAGGTGGGCGTGGGTATCGCTGCAGCGCTGGCCGCCGCGCACCGAAGCAACATCACCCACCGCGACGTCAAGCCTCAGAACATCCTGTTCACCGAATTCGCAACTCCGAAACTGGCTGACTTTGGTATCGCTTCGATCGTCAACGGATTCGAAACCCAGTCCAGTTCGGTTTCGGCTTCCATCGCGTACGCTGCACCCGAGGTTCTTGATGGTCGGCTGGCCAGTCCCCGCAGCGACATTTACAGCTTGGCTGCAACTGTCGTCGGAGCGATTTTGGGACATGGTCCGTTCCACCGTGACGAGGATTCAGTAGCAGCACTGGTGGCCCGCGTCGCTACCGGGCCTGTCCCGGACCTGCGAGATATCGGAGTACCCGACCAGGTCTGTGTCGTTCTCGAACGTGCTCTCGCCAAGGACCCACAGGATCGTCAGCCCGACGCGGTCACCTTCGGAACTGAACTGGCAGAGGCTGCTGGTATCAGCGTCGGAGCACCGCTGACATCTTCGGTTCCGGTGGTCCCAGCAGAACCGCTGCCCAGCGATGCGGCCCAAGAAGTTCCCGCTGAAGTCGCCCCAGTTGAGGATGGCTCGACTCGTGGGCGAGGTCTGCTCGTGGGCGCTGCAGCTGCCCTGATACTTCTGTTGGGAGCGGTAGCCATTGTTGCCACCAACCGGGATTCGAAGAAGATCAATGCCCAAGGGGTTGACCAAGGAGCGTTGATCCAGAGCGATCTTCCTGCGGGGGATGCTCCTGGACTTGACAGTGGCACTCCAGCCACCGACGTAACCACCGATTCCTCGGTACCCGATGACGGGTCTGTCGACGTGATTCCCGAATCGGAAACCGATCCGGGTCTGGCTGGTCCAGGTTTGGTAGGAGATCCACAAACAGGCGCCGGGTCGACAGGTGGGGCATGGCCAAGCGGGGTCTCTGATGGGGGAGTCTCTGGCGGTGGAGCGCAGCCCTCTACCGGTGCACAGGGAACATCGAAGGTGGCGAGCGGTTCAGGTTCGACCGGTACCGGGTCCTCTGGAAAGCCGACCGGTTCGGGATCCACCGGCACCACAACAACTACCACTGCCACAACAACCACGATGGGCAACCGAGCCCCGCTGCTTCCCGCACAGACCTTTGACTTCCGTGTACCGACAAAGAAGAACACGGTGATTGTCCCTGCGGGCGACAAGCGGCTCTCGGCCGGATGGTCTGACCCCGATCACACATCGCAGTGGTTGTGCCTCGAGCTGATCATGGTCAGCCAGGACTGGTGGGCAGACGGAGCAAACTGTGAGGGCTCAGGACTATGGGTCGTTGCTGAAACCCCCGGCGTGCGGATCCTTGAGCTGCGAGCAAAGGAATGCAACCCCGGATGTGGAGCGCCCTATTCGACGACGCGCAGGACCGTACGGGTCGAGTTCTACGACCAGTAAACGCTTTTAGTGGTTCTTAGGTGGCTTTAGAGCGCGCCGGAGGATCCTGATTTCAGACCGCTTCGGACAGAGGGTCCGAACGAAGAAATCAGGAGAGACTCCAATGAACACCAACACCAACACCACAACCACCAACGACTCCGACACCACCAGCACCGCAGTCGCAAGCCGTCGCTCGCACAGCAACCTTCGTCGGGCAGTCGCCGTTGTCGCTCTCGCCGTCCTGGCCATCGGCTCGTTGATCGGTGTCGATGCATTCAGTGCCCGCAAGGCATCTGCTGCAACCTCGATCACCTTCTGTTTCAAGTACGCAGGTTCGAGGACTGCTGCGACCCACCTACCAGTTCAGCTCTGGAGGGTGAACAATGCTGGCCAGCGGATCGGATCACAACTGCGAGGCGGAAAGACCAACGCGAGCGGCTGCGCCACTTACGCCAACACGCCCGCAAACGTGAAGCTAGCGGTGTTCGCAAACGCCACTTATGGCGACTCGAACATCGGATGGGTCTTCTACAGCGGAGCGACCCCCTACTACGCACTGGAAGGACAGGGGCAGGTGTCCGTCGGAACGGGCTGGGTCTACCGCCAATGCGTCGCCGGGTTCTATCAGAACCTCTGCGCATCGATGCCAGGTTGATCAACTAACCACGATCAACTGACCAAACGACCCGGAATTGGGGTGGAGGCCTAAGGGCCCCGCCCCAATTCCGCGTTCGGGGATCAAACGATTGAGCCCCGGGTGGTGATCATCAAAGGCCGTGGGCGGAAAAGGGCAGACTTCGGTATCTCCGCACGAAACTGCCTGGAGCGAACTCGCCCCGGTCCGCGTCGACAGTGAAGTCGGGGCACCTGGCCAAGAGTTCTTCCAGAGCGACCCGGCCCTGTAGCCGAGCCGCCGCCGCACCCAGACAGTGATGGGCGCCGGATGAGAACGACAGGATCTGTTCGGGGTGACGAAGAACGTCCAGGTTCTCTGCATCGTCACCGAACACGAGCGGGTCACGGTTGCCCGATGCGTACAACAACATGACCTTGCGCCCAGCGGGAATGGTGACTCCACGGAGTTCCACGTCTCGCGTAGTGGTGCGGGCAAGTCCCTGAACCGGACTGGCCAGACGAAGGAACTCATCGATCGAATCGCCGATCAGTTCTGGTGACTCAATGAGTATCCGGCGTTGATCTGGGTCCCGCGTCAGCAACTCGGTTGCCACGCCGAGCAGTCCGGTGGTCGTGTCGTTGCCACCTGCGACCATCGTGAACGCGAATCCCAGGATTCGTAGCAACGTCGGTCCGTCGCTGTCGGCCGAAGCTGCCACCAGATCCGATATCGAATCGTCTCCGGGTTCCGAGCGGCGCAGTTCGATCAACTCGCTGAAATACGTGAACAGTTCACCGACCGCATCCGCTGCATCCAGAGCGTCACCAGCAGCGTTGGCGGCGACGATCGCCTCGGTCCATCGGTCGAACCGATCCCGATCACCAGGCGGTACTCCCAGATAATGAGCCACCACCATGGACGGCAGCGGTTTGAACAGCTCCGAAACGATGTCGACCTCGTCGTGACCTGATTCGAGGATCCGCTCGATCCGCTCACGCACGAATGTCCGCACCTCGGCTTCGATCGTCGACACCGCACGTGGAGTGAATCGTGGCGACACGAGCCGTCGGAACGCGGTGTGTTCCGGAGGGTCGAGCATCACCATCGGAGCCACTTCATCCAAGCCAGCACGTTCGCGCTCGCCGTAGGCGAAGGTGAGCCCCTCAGCAGAGGAGAAGGTGTTGTGATCTCGAGCCGCCCGTTGGATGTCGTCGAAACGTGACAGCACCCAGTAGTCGCCGTGATCGACGTGGTGGACCGGGTCCTCTTCCCTGAGCAAGGCGTACATCGTGAAGGGATCCCGCCAAGTCGAACCCGACCTGGGAACGAATGAAGCAGCAGCGCCCACGGAAGTCCTATTTGGCGAGGCCGCGCAGTTCGTCGAGTTCCTCGACGATGCCTGAAGCGAGCACCTCCACATCAGGGGCAGATGAGTAGTCGCCAGTGACCCCGAAATACATCTTGCCGTTGTAGGAAAGGATCGCTGTGGCGACGCGGATTCCGTGGATGATCGGCACGAAGGGTCGGTACTCGATCATCTCCCGTCCGAGGCAGTAGAGAGGGAACTGCGGACCCGGAACGTTGGTGGTGATCGTGCCGACGCTGCGTTGCGGCGTCCGTTGCATCAGGTGAATAGCTGCCCGGGAAACAGTGCTGACCACCATTGGAGGAGCCAGGTTGCCCAACGTGGTCACGACCTCTCCCGCTTCGATCATGCCCGACGACTTGTGTTCGGACATCTGCTCGCGGACCAGGTTCAAACGGCCGATCGTGTCAGGCTCGTGCACAGGAAGGTCATAGAGCATCGCGGAGACGCGATTGTCGGGAACGCCGCTGCCGTCGGTCCCGCGGGTCGACACGGGAATCAGGGACCTGACCGTCGCATTCTGTGGATCCTCGCCTCTGGATTCGAGGAGGCGTCTCCAGCCTCCGGTGACCGCAGCCAACACGACATCGTTGACCGTTCCACCGAAGGTCTTGCCGATGAGTTTCACGTCGCTGAGGCTCGCCGTCGAGTTTGCCCAAGAACGGTGAGGTCCAATGGAGCCCTCGGTCGAAGTCTCGGGGGTGAGCGACAGACTTCCAAGGAAGCGCCCGATTCCCTTCGCTGTGCCCGTGGCGACCGAAGCTGCCCGACGAGGATCCCGAGCCGAACTCAACAGTTGTTTGGAGGATCCGAGTGCCTCTTGGGCGAGTCCCGACCATGCGTCCAAGACTTTCGCTGTGCCGCTCGGCTCGGGCTGCGGACTCCAGGGTTGGGGTTCGCCGACGGGGGAGTCAGGCGATAGATCCAACAGGACGGTCAATAGTTGGACTCCCGCGATCCCGTCGACCAAGCAGTGATGGACCTTCAACACGAGTGCCCACTTGTCGTCTTCGAGACCTTCGACGAGCCACACCTCCCACAGCGGTCGTTTCCGGTCCAACTGTGAGGACATCAATCGACCCATCAGCCGGTAGAACTCCGAGTCGGATCCCGGTGCAGGCAGTGCTGTGTGACGGACGTGGTACTCGATGTCGAAATGAGGATCATCCGCGTAGACCGGTCGACCCAGATCGAGTGGGACCGTGCGGACGCGTTGGCGATACCGCGGTATCTCGTGGAGTTTCGAAGCGATCAACGCGACGAGTTCGTCATAGGTGGGTGGCGGATTGTCGAATACGCAGACCCCGGCAATGTGCATGTGGGACAGGTCATCCTCCAAGTGGAGGAACTGAGCATCCAGCGCACTAAGTCGTTCCATCGTGCACCCCTGTGATCGTGATCGGTGAGACTGATAGGTCAGTTGTTGGTACCGGGTTCTACTCGATACCCATGACGATCACCGTCAGGGTCCCGGCCGGTGACTCGTAGCTAACCGAGTCGCCCGTTGAAGATCCTAGGAGTTGTTCTCCGAGCGGTGAGCGGGGCGAGATCAAGTTCACGCCGTCTAGTTGTTCCTCGATCGATCCGATCAGGTAGCGCTCGGCCTCGTCGTCATCGTCACCTTCGTATTTCAGGGTCACGATCGAACCCGAAACCACCTTGTCGGATCCGGCAGAGTCGATGATCGTGCAGTTCTCGAGAATCCCGAAGATCTGGGCGACTCGGCCCTCCATCTTGGCTTTCTCTTCCTTGGCGGCGTGGTACTCGGCGTTCTCCTTCAGGTCGCCGTGTTCGCGTGCCCGCTCGATCTTGTCCGCGAGTTCGATCCGACCCCGAGTGCGAAGATCCTCGAGTTCGGCGACGAGTCGGTCGTGGGCGGCCTGGGAGAGCTCATGACTTTGGGGCATGTCCAGAACAATAATTCGCGTCGTGTGCCACCTGCGGTAGACTCGGCGCCATGCTTTCCGGTGAGAAGTTCTCCGGCTCGGCTGAGTCCGTAATCATTCGCTAGCGCACGCTGTCCTTCGGCGTGCGCTTACAACCGTCCACCGGAGTGGGCGGTTGTTTTGTGTTCGGGCAGGGGTTCGCCCCATTTGGTGAAGAAAATCAGGAGAATCTGCAGTGAGTCACAGAATCGGAGTCATAGGCGGCGACGGGATCGGACCCGAGGTCACAGCTGAGGCGCTGAAGGTTCTCGACGCGACCGGCGTGGCATACGAACGAGTCGACTACGACCTGGGCGCTCACCGTTATTTGCAGGACGGCACCGTCCTTCCCGATGAGGTGATGGACGAGTGGCGAACCCTCGACGCGCTGCTCCTGGGTGCTGTTGGCGACCCCGCACCGGGACAATCCGCTCCAGCGGGACTCGTTGAGCGCGGCATCTTGTTGCGGATGCGCTTCGAGTTGGATCAGTACATCAACCTGCGGCCATTCAGGGTCGGAGGCAAAGTCGACTTCGAAGTCATCCGCGAGAACACCGAAGGTACCTACGCAGGCGAGGGTGGCTTCCTGCGCAAGGACACTCCCCACGAGATCGCGACCCAGGGTTCGGTCAACACACGCATGGGTGTCGAACGCTGTGTCCGCTACGCGTTCAACAAGGCCGCTGGCACCGAACGCAAGCACCTGACACTGGTCCACAAGAAGAACGTGCTCACATTTGCTGGTGATCTGTGGCAACGGGTCTTCGACGAGGTCTCAGCCGAATACCCGCAGATCTCAACCGGGTACGACCACATCGACGCTGCATGTATCCACTTTGTGGAACGTCCCGAGCGTTACGACGTGATAGTCACCGACAACCTATTCGGCGACATCCTCACCGACCTGGGCGGCGCTGTCGCCGGGGGAGTGGGATTCGCTGCGTCAGCCAACCTGAACCCCGCCCGTACCGGCCCCTCCATGTTCGAACCCGTCCACGGCACAGCGCCAGACATCGCTGGTCAGAACAAGGCCAATCCGCTTGCAGCGATCATCTCGGCCGGGTTGATGCTCGAATTCCTCGGCGAAACCGAGGCCGCCGACAAGGTGGCCAAGGTAACCGCAGACCCGACCCGCTTCAGCGGATCAACCACAGAGATCGGAGATCAGGTAGTAGCCGAAGTAACGGCAATCTGATCACCGACGGGTCCCGGCAACTGACCCGAATCAACCACTCACCGAATCGAAACAGACACAAACTCGCACTGAACCAGGAGCACAAATGCCTATTACACCAACCTCGAAGATCTGGATGAACGGACAACTCGTCGACTGGGACGCAGCCAACATCCACGTGCTCTCCCACACCCTTCACTACGGCATGGGTGTTTTCGAGGGAATCCGTGCCTATGAGACGTCAGAGGGCCCCGGAATCTTCAGGCTTACTGACCACATCGAGCGTCTCTTCAACTCGGCAGCGATTCTCATGATGGAGATCCCCTACAGCGTCGAAGAACTCATCGACGCCACCAAAGAAGTTGTTCGTGAATCCGGTCTGCCCTCGGCCTACATCCGCCCGATCGCGTACTACGGATATGGCGAGATGGGACTCAACACGATCCCATGCTCGGTCGATGTCGCCATCGCATGTTGGCCATGGGGTGCCTACCTCGGCGACGAATCCTTGACCAAGGGAATCCGGGCAAAGATCAGCTCATGGGTCCGCCATGACCACAACGCCATGCCGCCGATGGCCAAGACCACCGGCAACTATGTCAACAGCTCGCTAGCCAAGGTCGAGGCCCTTAAAGCCGGCTACGACGAGGCGATCATGTTGAACGGACAAGGACTCGTCTCGGAATGCACCGGTGAGAACATCTTCGTGTCGCGTGGCGACATGCTCATCACCCCTCCCGGATCAGCCGGCGCGCTCGAAGGGATCACCCAGGACACAGTCATGGCGATCTGTGACGACATGGGAATCGAGTGTGTCGTGTCTGACCTCAGCCGATCCGACCTTTATCTCGCGGATGAGATGTTCCTCTGTGGCACCGCTGCCGAAGTCTGCGCTGTCAACTCGGTCGACGAACGACCGATTCCGTGCCCGGGTCCCATGACCGCAGCGATCGGTGCTGAATACGCCAAGGTCGTTCGCGGAGAGGTCGATCAGTACCGAGAATGGGTGGAGTTGGTGTCATGAACGGCGACCATGCCCTAGGGCCCGCTGATCTCGATCAGTACCGCAGCGGCACGACGCTCACAACCACTCCGTCCGCGGTCGAGATCTTCGACACGACCCTGCGCGACGGCGCACAGTTCGAAGGCATCTCGCTGACCGTCGACGACAAGCTGCGGATAGCCGAACAACTCGACAAGTTGGGCGTCCACTGGATCGAAGGCGGGTATCCGCAGGCCAATCCAAAGGATGCAGAGTTCTTCGTTCGGGCACAGACCGAGTTGCATCTGTCGACCTCGACGCTCGTCGCGTTCGGCTCGACCCGTCGGCCACTCGGGCGGACCGATGACGACCCAACTCTGCGTGCACTCGTCGAGGCTGGAACCTCGACGGTATGCATCGTCGGCAAGGGTTCGGAGTTCCATGTCACCGAAGCGCTACGCACCACCACCGATGAGGGCATCGCGATGGTGGGCGAGTCGGTCAAGTTCCTTGTTGGTGAAGGACTTCGGGTCTTCTTCGACGCTGAACACTTCTTCGACGGTTACCGCCAAAACAGCGAGTTCACCCTCGCGGTCCTAGAAGCTGCTGTCACCAATGGTGCCGACGCCATCGTGCTTTGTGACACCAATGGCGGATCGCTTCCTCACGACGTGCAACGCGTGACCGCCGAGGTTTGTGCCTACTTCGGCAACGAAGTCGTTGTCGGTATCCACGCACAAAACGATTCTGGTTGCGCAGTCGCGAATTCAGTCGCTGCGGTCGTCGGTGGATCTCGACACGTCCAGGGGACCATCAACGGCTACGGCGAACGCACCGGCAACGCGAACCTGATCACTGTCATCCCCGACCTGACCTTCAAGATGGGCGTGAAGACGCTTCCGGAGGACCGGCTCGAGTTGTTGACAGCTGTATCTCGTCATGTCGCAGAACTCGTCAACCTTCCTCCGCATGCTGCTGATCCCTACGTCGGGTCATCTGCGTTCGCGCACAAGGGCGGGTTGCACACATCGGCCATCGACCGAGTCGGTGGATCCACCTACGAACACATTGACCCGGCGATGGTCGGCAACGCGACTCGAGTCTTGGTCTCTGACCTGGGTGGCCGGGCCGGAATGTCGATGAAGGCCCGCGAATTCGGAGTCGAGCTCGACTCGAAGGCTTCAGCTGAACTCTCCGAGCAACTCAAGGAACTAGAAGCTCAGGGCTTCGTGTTCGAAGCAGCCGACGCGTCACTCGAATTGTTGATGAGACAAGCAACAGGGTGGCGGCAGTCGTACTTCGATGTCGAGGCCTACCGGGTGTCCGCGTACCACCGTGAAGACCTCGGATCCGGATCCCTGGGCGCAGACCTGTCCACCGAGGCAACAATCAAGTTGTGGGTTGATGGCGAGCGAATCGCCTCAGTGGGTGAGGGCAACGGCCCGGTCAACGCGCTGGATGAGGCTCTGAGAACTGCACTGACTGCGAAGTATCCAGAACTCGCCAGGATCCACCTGACGGACTTCAAGGTCAGGGTCATCGACTCGAGCGCGGATACAGGTGCAGTGACCAGGGTGCTGGTCGATTCATCTAACGGGGATCAGACCTGGACCACGATCGGAGTCTCTCCGAACGTGATCGAGGCCTCTTGGATGGCGCTTGTCGACTCGCTCGTCTTCGGTCTGTTGCTCGCAGACCGCTAGATTGAGAACCGATGTCAGCTCCGCAGTTCGTCCCGATTTCTCCGGTCGCCCAGCTTCGTTCCTACACGTCTCCGCCACGGCGAACAGATCCATGGACCAAGGACCGGCCAAGTGAGATCGAGGCCCGTCAACCCCATGACGATCGTCTCGGAGTAACCGGGCCCGATCCGGGCTATGCGCTGACGATGGCTTCACGCTACGCCGGAAAGCTGTTGTTGCAACCGGGGGGCGACGCGAAGGAGTCCGACGTGCTCCGTGGTGCTGCGGAGATCGCGATGAAACGCGCCGCGTTGATCGGCCGTGCGCCGATCCTTGCCGACGTGACCGTCGCGCTCACCGTTTGGGGATTCCTCGACGCGACCCCTGCGGCTGAGTTGCTGCGTCTGCGGCGCAGGATGTTCGAAGGCGTCCACCACATCGCGCCCCATTACCCGTTGCTGCGTGAGCTAGCTGACGCCGTCCCAGCAGACGTGCTATTGAGGCACCCCGGCGCGATCAAGCAACTCCACGCGCGTGACTGGCGTGCATGCTTTAGTGAGTCCGCTGTCGAACAACTCGGCTGATCGACGCTAAGCCCGGGACTCGAGGCCGGGTCCGGCTCAGGGCCAGATCAGAATCGGAATCCCCAACCCGATCGTGCCTGCGATCTTGGTGATCACATCGTTGGGCAGACGGATACACCCGTTGGATTTGTCCTGGCCCAGTAGCTCGGGCCGGTTGGTGCCATGGATGGCGAGCACCGGAACTCCGTCTTCGAACTCGTTGAGCATCTCGCTGTAGCCATTTGTGGCGAGAGCGTACGGGCCGTAGAAACCGCTGGGGTTCCTGTACGGAACGATATCGGTCACATAGAACACGCCAGTCGGAGTGGGGGAGAAGCTCACTCCAGTGACAATTGAGGACTCGACGATGACCTCGTTGTTGTCGTAGAGGACCAACTTGTGATCCGCCACGTGAATCTCGATCCGCTTCTGAGTCGTTGTGATGTCGACGTCTTCTGCCTTGATGTAGCCAACTGTTCCATTCGGTCGAACGGGCAACAGCACCTCGAGCCAGATGCCTCGACGTTGAGTCACCAGAAACGTCATCGGTTGCGGCGGGTCATAAGGGCCGGGATTGGTGAAGCTCCAACCCGACTCTGTCGCATACCGACCCGTGACCGGCTCTTCGATGCTCGGGATCGCTGGACGCTTGGGCGCGGATGTCTGGCTGAGCGGAGGGAGTTCGGTCAGGTCATCTGTCAGAACCGACTTTGGCGTCGACTCCCATTCAGCAGGGGCCTCGGCCAGCACATGGATCTTGGGCACCGATGCCTTCACCGAGGCGACCTCGTATGTACCTGCAGGTAATTCCTTGATCGTGGTTGTTGTTGGTCGTCGTGGAGCCGAAGTTGTCGATGGAGTCGCGGATGGCTTGTCGCCCCGGGTCAACAGGAACCCACCGATGATCACCAGAACCACGAGCGCTGCAGCTCCCGCGATGATCAATCGTCGTTTGGATGGCTGATCAGATGCCGAGGGTGTGTCGGCTTCCTCTACTTCGGTTGGTTCAGCCTCTTCGGCCACGTGTGCTCCCGGGTTCGGCAACGACCCTGAATCGTAACTGGGCGCCGGGGCATTCCGGCACACAGTGAGGCGATTCGTCACGCCGTGAGCCGTGGACGTTCTCAGGTCGCTTTGGTTGATCAGAGCGTCGGTGCCTTGGGGGTAGCCTTCCTCAGGTGAGCACCCCCGTTCGTGTCAGATTTGCCCCTTCGCCCACCGGCTACCTGCATCTGGGTAGCGCCCGCGCCGCATTGTTCAACTGGTTGGCGGCCCGACACATGGGCGGCGCCTTCCTGTTGCGCATTGAGGACACCGACACCGACCGGTCCCGACCTGAGCTGATCGAGGTGATCTACGACGGTCTGCGCTGGTTGGGTCTCGACTGGGACGAAGAGCCGATCCATCAGTCCGACCGTAACCAAGCACACCAAGAAGCCGTTGAATCGTTGCTCGCCTCAGGCAACGCCTACTGGTCCGCCGCAGTTCCGGAATCCGAACGAGAGAACTTCGGTGGTCGGGCATATGACCCCGCCGATCGAGACCGTGACCTGGGTCCGGGTGAAGGACGAGCGGTGCGGTTCAAGGTTCCTGACTCCGGGACGACTTCATGGGTCGACATGATCCGTGGCGAGATCTCGGTTGACCATGAACACATCGAGGACTTCGTGATCCGTCGAGCCGATGGGTCACCCACGTTCTTCATTGCGAACGTGACAGACGACGCGTTCATGAACATCAGTCACGTGATCCGGGGTGAGGATCTGATCAACGTGACTCCCAAGTACCTGCTGCTTCGTGACGCGCTCGGGATCGAAGGCCCTCGTCCAGAGTTCGCCCACATGCCGTTGATCGTCAACGAGGCTCGCAAGAAGCTCTCCAAACGTCGCGACGACGTTTCGCTGATGGACTACCACGACCGC
>JAGQSZ010000315.1 GCA_020439285.1 Microthrixaceae bacterium | reverse complement strand
GTTACCGGTTCCCGCAGCCCGAATATGGAAACGCGCCCGCCCCGAAGGGCAGGCGCGATCCAGCTTCCTTGGTCAGGAAGCGAGTATTTCGTACTCGATCCCGCTGTTATCCAACGCAGCGTGAGTGCGGGCACAGCTCAGGCAGATGTCGGCGGGCAGATTCTCGATGTATCTGTCCACCGCTGTTTGCCAACGTTTACGGACGCAGCGTGTGTACATGTCCGCGACGGGGGACGCGCCGCGATACAGGTGCATCCCGCCGATGCTCCCAGCCTCGGAGAGCCAATCGCTCAGGCGGTCAAGCTCATCCGCCAGTTCGTCCCACAAATCGGACAGCTCGGCGGGGATTCCCGCTGGTTTATCCGGGTCATATTCCAGGCTGATGCTACGGAGACGATGCCGCAGCGCCCTCCTCGTCACGTCCCCAGAGTTTGTGCTGGTTGAAGCTGTTTCTGCAGCATTCATGGTAAGGTTTTCCTGTTCTGTTGTGAGAGTCCCCTGTTTGCTTGGAGGCGACGGGGGCTCTCGCTTCTTCTGCGGCAGGATTACCGCATAGTGGGTGTCCAGGTCTCGCTCCTGGTGTGCCGCAGCGTGATACTCGGCAACACCCTCCTGGGCTATCCGAAGATCCACACGGCGGGCGGGTCGATGGCTTCCTTGATGCGGTGTTCGAGTTCCTCGTCGGCGAACAGTTGGGACACGGCGGTGTCGATGTCGGTCACCTGTCTTCACCTTTCAGCACGGACAGGTAGGCGTTGGTGGCGTCGTACCAGTAGGAGTCGATGAGTTCGTCCACAGCGTCAGCAGCGGCGCGGTTCGCTTGCCCCAGAAGCGAGTCACGGTTGACGTTGCGTGTGTCCCGCAGCGGTGCGAAATGCTTTGTGACAGCAATGGCTTCATCGAACGCGGCGGTGAGGTCCGCGAAGGCTTCGGGAGCCAACGCAGCGTGACATTCCTCGGCGTCGAGGCGGATGGACGGAACCAGAGTCAGGATGCCGTCCTGGACATAGAGCAAGTGGGCGTCGACCGCGTCCAGGACGTGTTCGGGCAGCGGGATGGAGAGCTGGTTGGTCACGCTGCGCTGTCCTTGCGACGGTGAGCGGGTGTCATGTCCGGACGCCGCGCATCATCACCGGACTCGGTGGTGCGGTCGATGTAGGCGTCCAGGTCGCGGACGTGAACGTACGGGCTGCGTCCGATCCTCTTGATCGGCAACTCCCCGGCGTAGACCAGATCACGGACGAAGTTCGCACCCTTGCGGAGGTACTGTCCCGCTTCCTTGTAGGTCAGCAACGGCGAGATCCCAGCCAAGTCGGGCTCGCTGACCAGCGTTTTCTCGATCATACGGATAACCATACCATAGATTCCGCAAGATAGCGTATAGTCGCACATGTGGAACGTAAGAAAGAGCAGATATGGCATGATTTGCCGTATGGGACGGAAATCCATCGAAGTGGGCGCATCCGGTCAGACAGTCGCAGCGAACATCACACGCTTCAGGGGACTGCGCGGATGGACGTTGGCTCAGCTATCCGAGCAGCTGGACATAGTGGGGCGACCCCTCACCGGGAACACCTTGTCTGCGATAGAGAACTGCACGCGGCGTTCGGACACCGACGACCTGGTGGCGATTGCCGCAGCGTTGAGGGTGTCCCCAGCCGCGCTGCTGATGCCCTATGTGGACGCTTCCGCCACGCCCGATCCCTCGGATCCATCGTTGGTCATCGAGCAGCACGTCCCGACCTCGGCGGGCAGCGGAGTGGAAGCGGGGCAGCTATGGGACTGGCTGATCGCAGACAGTCCTTTGGACGCCTCACAGATCCTGGAACGCCGCGACGAGGTGGCTATCGAGATGTGGCGGCGGGAACAGGTGCCAACCTGGGCGTATCGGACGAGGTTGCAGCGTGAGTGAGAAGAAGGCGAAGAGCTACCACGGTCACGGACACCTCCGCAGCTACCAGACCAAGGGCGGGGAACGCTGGCGCTACGAGATCTACACCTGGATCGACCCGACCAAGCCTGAGCTGGGCAAGGAGAAGGCTGGCGGCAAAGGCGGTTTCCTCACCGAGAAGGAAGCTGACGCCGCGAAGGTTGACGCACTCCGAGCTGTCGAGAAGGGGATGCGTGTCGGTGGGAAAATCCCGACGCTTCAGGTGTTCGCCGAACAGTGGATGGAGATGCGTGAAGCCGATCCTGATCTGGAATCGAGCACGACCGAGGGTGACCGCCGCTACCTCACGATCCACGTCCTGCCGCGCATCGGTCACCTGACGCTGGACAGGATCACCGTCACCGCCCTGAACACCCTCTACGGTCAGCTCCGGACAGAACTCCCGCCGAACGTCCCGACCTCTGGACGGTGGGGCGCTTCGAATAGGAAGCCCTTGGGTGCCAACACGGTTGCCAAAGTGGCGACCACCATCGGTCACCTGCTGGACGCGGCGGTGGATGACAAGTACCTCACCGAGAACCCTGGCAAGGGCAAGAAGGTGAAGAAGCCGTCCAAGGAAGCCATCGAGAAGGAATCGGTGGAGATGACGATCTGGACAGAGGCGCAGATGGCGGCGTTCCTGAAGTGGCTCCGCGAGGAGCGCAAGGACGCCCGGTGCCCGCCGTGAGCTACACTCGCGCCCACGACGGCACGCTTCTGAGAACTGATGGCGGGGCGGTGGGGCGACATCAACCTGAAA
>JAGQSZ010000314.1 GCA_020439285.1 Microthrixaceae bacterium | reverse complement strand
CGACCGGGCCACGAACTTGCCAGTCGGAATGATGCTGTCGTCGGTATTCGGTGAGGATCAACTGCTGGTGCAGCTCGCGCTAGAACTCGAACAGGCTCGACCCGGTGACCTGGCACGCTTGGCTTTCTGAGTTGCGAGCGCGCACCGCCCTCGGGATCCTGGGAATTGTTGCGGTAGCAATATCAGTCGCCGCATGTGGCGAACGGACGCCCAATGACGAGGGCACCAGTGGCGCCAACAAGGACAACAACGCGTCCTATCCCTTCGAGGTGACCGGCGTTCCGGACCGATATGTCATCGAGGCAGCGGATCGTGGAGGGACGAAGCAGGACTGGGATTACGAGATGGGATCGGACACTCCCCTCACGGTGGTCAAAGCCGGCGGACAGGTGATCATCGGGAGCGTCATCACGTGGGAGCCAATGGAGTCCGAGCTCAGATGGGCATCACGTTCGGGTGACCCGGATCCTGTTGCATTCACCTTGCCCGATGGTCGCCCCGCGGCATTCGGAGAGGGTCAGGTTGGAGCGTGGAACGACTTGGTTGTCGAGGTCGGCAAAACCGAGGCCCTACGAATAGCGGCCGATGACATCAGTCGTGACGAATTGGAGAAGTGGGCAACCCGATTCCAGAGCGACGGTGATCGGGCCAAAGCCCCAACCGTGTCGGATCTTCCAGACGGAGCCGAGGTAGTTGGTTCGGTTCAACCGGATCTGTTGATCGCACTGCGGGCAGAGGTCTACCGGCACGTGTCGAGCGTCCCAGGTCCGAAGTCGGGCTATTCGATCGGTTGGGTCGACCATCAGATTCAGGCTCAGAACGCATCGCTGGACTCGCTTGCTGTGATGGTGCTGCCCGGTAGTGCCGGCGATATTGATGCGCTGAAAATGGGACTCGCGTCCGGTAACAACGCCGACGGCCCAGTGATCACCTCTTTGAGCATTAACAAGAACCCTGACCTCGAGGGAGTGTTCATTGACGGTTCGGCCCAGTTCGGAAGTGGTCAACGCTCAGTCGTGACAACGGGGGAACGTGGGGCGCTAGTGGTCGTGACCGCTTACGGCGAGAACCCGCCAAGCGAGTCGGAACTCGTCGCTATCGCCACGTCGGTGAAGCCGATCACCGCTGATGACTGGGCCAAGTTCCAAGAAGAGATCTTCGGCGGTCCTCGACTTGTTCCCGACAAGGGCGAACAAGAGATCACCAGGGGTAGACAAGGCGATGTGGAGTGGTTGCTCCAGACCATCACCCACAAACAACCAGAGGGTGTTGAAAGGCAAACCGGTCCCGACACTCATGGTCCGCTAGGTCCGACCACCGTGGCAGTCAACGAGTGCCTCAAGTTGTCCAACCGGAAGCGTGCCTGCGCGACCCCTTCCGGCGGCGGAACGAACGGATCGTTCTACATCTGGAACAAGGCGAACTCGCAGGACTTCGACACCGTCGACCTTCCCGCTTTCGCGCTGATCACGACACCGATTGCAGACGCAACGAAACTGCGTTTACGAATTGGTGATGACACGACCGAGGCGGATCTGCATGTCGTGCCAGAAGGGGACTGGAACAACGCGAAAGCTGCGGTCGTGTTCATGGATCTATCAGCAGGCAGTGTCATACCGACCTGTGTCGATGATGTCCCGACTCCTCCGGAGGGACTCCACGTGGCGCGCATCGACCTCTTGGACGTCAACGGCGAAGTGCTTGGCTGTTTGGGAATGTGACAGCGCGGGGCTCCCAGAACAGGTTCGAAAACGACGAGTTGGGCAGTCCCCACTTGGGGGACCACCCACTCGTCATCGTTCAGCTGGTAGTCGAATCAGTCGACTCGGGACATGGCACGGCGACGTCGCCGTGATCCTGCCTCGAGCCCCAGTCCGGTGACCAGTGCTGCCATTGCCCACAGCATCATGGTCAGCGCGTTTGATCCGGTGAATGCCAGCGGGCGCTCCGGAGCCGAACTCTTTGGTGTACTTGTTGTCGTGTTGGAAGGGGCCGACTTCGCCTGAAGGACCAGGCCAGCCGAAGTGGAGTACACGTCGCCGCTCGTACCGATACCGTTCAACTGAAGTGTGTGGTCACCGGGAACGATTCCCGCTGGGAGGACGAGAACCTCGTTGAAGGTGCCATCTGCACGGACAGTGAGTTCACCAAGAAGAACTGGTGTGGAGAACAGCCAGACGTCAACCGTTGACCCGGGGGCGAATCCGGTGCCGGTCACCCGGACTGATCCTCCCTCGAGGACGATCATGCGACCACGAGTATCGATCGGCAAGGCTTTGCCGTCACCGTCGATACCCCCGATGGTTGCGGTCCAGCCGTCACCGGTGAACGCAACCACGTTGCTCCCCGGGGTCGACTTCACATCAACAGTTGTCGGGGTGCCGTTGATCGTCACCAAGGTCTTGCCCGGGGGAACTTCGAACGATGGGGAGGACCCAGACCCGCCAGAGCCTCCAGAACCAGAACCGCCGGAACCTCCGGACCCACCGGAACCTGATCCGGTCGAGGGATAGATCGGTCCAACAGTGGGCGTGCCAGGAACAGATGTCGACGGCGTTCCAGATCCAGCTTCATTCACCGCTCGGACCTTGACCGGGTGGGTGGTCCCGTTGGCGAGCCCGAAGATCTGAATCGGGTTGGTGTCGGCGCTCACCGACTTCGTCCAGGTAACGCCATTGTCGAGCGACACCTCATAGCTGGTGATCGGAG
>JAGQSZ010000313.1 GCA_020439285.1 Microthrixaceae bacterium | reverse complement strand
GAGTTCTCCAGCCGCGATCAAAGCAAACGCCTGGGCGTGATTCAGCCCGATTATTTCGGGCACGACCCGGGGCTGGGGACCCTTGGAAATCTTCAGGATCACCCCGGACCCGAGCGCCGCACGCGACCCAGATTCAGGATCGGTTGCGACAACTTCGCCCACCCGGACTTCGTCGTCGAACACTTCTTCGATCGTCGTCGTCAAGCCAACCACCTGCATCAGGTTCGCTGCCGCAATTGGTCGAAGACCTGAGGCGTCTGGGATCCGTACTCCCGACGGCCCGTCGCTGACGGTCAGGATCACCAGCTTTCCGACCTCGGTCCGGCTACCAGCTATAGGTGACTGTGCCGTGACTGTGTCAGGGGGAGCCAACTCGTTGCTCGCATATCGAATCTCGACGAACAGTCCGAGCCGTTCGAGCTGCTTCTGCACCTCGACCGCTGGCCGTCCCATGCCTCGGGGAATCACCACTACTGAGACATCCTCGGCCGAACTGGTTCCGAGAGATCGGCCGAGTCCCGCTGATCCGAGAGCGAACAGGATCAGCAACAACACGATCCCGATTGCGGTCACTGCCGGATGACTCGGCGGGTCGACGGGTTCGGGAGCGCCGTGTTCGGTAACCGGTGTGGGATCGAGCTGCTCGGTCATCAGCGTCCGCCCGGTCGGGTGGTGGTGCTGCCCGTTGTCGTAGTTCCGGTGGGCGTCGTTGTGGTTGTCGTGGTCGTGGTCGTGGTCGACGGCGGGGGTGGAGCCTTGGCCCCCACGACGATGGTGACGCTTTGGGTCGGCCGTGCGGTCTCCTCGGCTGTGGGCGCCTGTTCGAGCACCGTGCCGATGGTCGGATCGCCATCGGGGAGGACCCGAACGGTTACCTGTGCCTTCAAACCGAGTTCGGCGAGAGCGGTCAGGGCGGCCTCTCGCGTCGCGCCCACGAGCGGTGGGACCGCGACGGCTGCAGGCCCAGCCGATACGTTCAGATTCACCTCTGAATTCTTCGCCACGACTGATCCCGCCGAGGGCGACGAGTCAATGACCGCACCGGGGGGAACGAGAGGATTGTCGACCAGGATGACTTCGCCGAGTTTCAGTCCGGCTTTGCCGATCAGGAAGCCAGCACCCTCAGGAGACAGGCCACCGGTTTCAGGCACCGGTCGTTTTTCTGGACCGCGGGAGACCTGGAATTTTGCTGTCTCGCCGCCGCGTAGAACGACACCCGGATTGGGGGATTGTGCCGTCACTATCCCGTTCGCAACGGTCTCGGAGTAGACCCGCTCGACAACGACGTTGATGGACGCGTCGTCAAGCGGTTTGCGGACCACTTTCAATTCCTTGCCAACGGCATCTGGCATCGGTGCTGAGTTCTCACCCTTGGACACGGTGAGCTCGATCGAGTCACCCACACGCACAGTCGCACCCGCTGGCGGATCCTGTCGGATGACAGACCCACGTTGGACGCTCAGACTGAAAGCGTTGCGGGTGGTGTATTTGAGGCCAGCTCGTTCGGCCTCGACCCGTGCTCGAGGAAGCGGCATGCCCGTCAGGTTGGGGGCGCTGATCTGACGGCCGCGTCCCAACAACACGTCTATCGGATTCAGCGATGCCGAGAACCCGAACAATCCGATCAACACAGCCAGAACCGTGACCGTGGCGAGGAACGGCCAAAGACCCCGGACCCTGATCATGGTTGTGCCGCGGACCTCACGGCTCGGTGGTCGACGACGTGGATGACGTGGACGACGATGTAGTTGTCGCGGCAGTTGGCACACCGACGGTGATTGTCACCGTTGAGCCCTTGTCGACGGTGTCGCCACCAGAAGGGGTCTGGGAAATGACCCGGTTTGCGTTCGGGTCATCGGATGCGACCGACTTTGGTTTCACCTCGACATTGAATCCAGCGCCTTTGAGAGTGCTCGTCGCTGAATCCTCGTTTTGACCGGTCACTGTTGGCACCTTGACCTGTTCACGGCCACTCGAGACCACGATCTTGATAACCGAATTGGTCTTGAGTGAGGTGCCTGCGGCGGGATCCGTGCTGATCACCGAACCCTCGGGAACGTCCGAGCTCGGTTCGCGGGTGGGGTTGGCGAAACGGAAGCCCGCAGCTTGGATAGCGGCCTGGGCCTGAGCGAGAGGTTGACCCTTCACATCAGGAACGATTTCTTCGCCGGCACCCTTGGACACGAAGATCTCGACCACTGACCCGGCAGGAACTGATTTACGCGGTTCGGGGTTCTGCCGGATCACATTGCCGGCCGTCACGTCGGCGTTTTCCTCAGTGGTCACCCGAGGTAACAGTTTCAGATCGGTGAGTATCTTTTCGGCCTCATCTTGGCTGCGTCCTGTGACGTCAGGTACCTCGACCTGTTCAGTTCCACTCGAAACAACGAGCTTGACCGTAGATCCCTTCGGCGCGAGCGAATCCTTATTGGGATCCTGTTCCAAGACGAGTCCGGCTTCGATCGTGTCCGATTCCTTCGTGGTTGATTCCACCTTGAAGTCGAGCGCTTTAAGAGCCTTTTCTGCATCCGTTTGGGTGAGTCCCACAACACTCGGAACAGCGACTTTTTCGGTGCCGTCAGATCCGGCCAGGAACCAGATCAACGCACCGCCAAGGATCAACAACAGAGCGACCAGAACGCCGATGTAGATGCCCGACTTCGACTTCGGTTCCTCGTTGTCCTGGTCCGAGTAGGTGGGCTCAGGAGCGACCGGTGGTGCCATG
>JAGQSZ010000312.1 GCA_020439285.1 Microthrixaceae bacterium | reverse complement strand
CGATGGATACGTTCGAAACTCTCGGCTATCACGGCCTTGACACCCAACAGGATCGTGCCCTTGGCGGCCCAGTCGCGGGATGATCCCGACCCGTATTCCTTGCCAGCGATCACGACCAGCGGAACACCATCGGCCTGGTACCGAAGTGACGCGTCGTAAATCGTGGTCTCTTCACCCTCGGGGAGGTGAAGGGTGAACCCGCCTTCGGTGCCCGGCGCTAGTTGATTGCGTAGCCGGACGTTCCCGAAGGTTCCGCGGATCATGACTTCGTGGTTGCCTCGTCGCGAGCCATAAGAGTTGAAGTCCTTGCGTTCGACCCCAGAAGAACTCAGCCACTCGCCTGCGGGTGAGCTGGGGGCGATCATGCCAGCGGGTGAGATGTGGTCGGTGGTGACGCTGTCGCCGAGAAGAGCGAGCACCCGGGCCCCTGCAATGTCGGACAGCGGTGTCGGCTCGGTGGGCATTCCATCGAAGAACGGCGGCCGATGAATATAGGTCGAGTTGTCATCATCCCACTCGAAGCGCGCTCCACTGGGAGTGTCGAGTGATCGCCAACGTTCGTCTCCATCGAAGATGGTTTCGTAGGTGTGTCTGAACATGTCAGATTGCACGCTGGATTCAACCGCTGCGTTGATCTCCGCGCTCGTTGGCCAGATATCACGTAGGAATACGGGCTGTCCGTCGGGCGAGGTGCCCAGTGGATCGTTCAACATGTCGAAGTCCATGGTTCCAGCGATTGCATACGCAATTACCAGTGGCGGTGACATCAGATAGTTCATCCGCACATCGGGGTTTATTCGACCCTCGAAGTTCCTGTTTCCAGACAGTACCGAGACCAGCGCCAGTCCGTCGTTGGAAACAGCGTCCGAGATCGCCGGGTCTAGGGGACCCGAGTTTCCGATGCATGTGGTACATCCGAAACCGACCAGGTTGAAACCCAGCTTCTCCAAATATGGAGTCAGGCCAGATGACTCGTAGTAATCCACTACGACCCGGGAGCCTGGAGCCAAAGACGTCTTGACCCATGGCTTGCGGGTCAACCCCTTCTCGGTCGCCTTCTTGGCTAGCAATCCGGCTGCGAGCATTACCGAGGGGTTGGAAGTATTCGTGCAACTCGTGATCGCTGCGATGGCAACGTGACCATGGTCGAGGGTCACCTCGGTGCCGTCGCTCATCGTGACTGGTACGCTGACGTGAACTCGATGCGTTGGTGTCCCTTGGCCGTGAGGGTGTGATGCCTCTTGGGTCGCAGTTTCATCTGGTTCGCCGGCCCCGGTTATTCCCTCTGCGGCAGCCGGGGGATCGCTTGCCGGGAACGAACCCGCGCTAGCGATATCGGCGTGGGTCTTGGGTAGCGAACCGACTAGGGCATCCGCGAAGAACTCCTTTGACCGATCGAGGGGGACACGATCCTGTGGTCGTGACGGTCCAGCGAGGCTCGGGGTGACCGTCGAAAGATCCAACTCGATGGTCTTGGAGAAGACGGGTTCGGCCTCGGGGTCGAACCACATTGATTGTTCCTTGGCGTATCTCTCGACGAGAGCTATCTGTTCCTCGGAACGGCCAGAGAACCGCATATAACGGAGGGTCTCGTCATCGATCGGGAAGATGGTGATTGTCGATCCGTATTCGGGCGACATGTTGCCGAGCGTTGCCCGATTGGCGAGGGGAATTGAACTGACCCCAGGCCCGTAGAACTCGACGAATTTTCCGACCACTCCGTGGAAACGAAGGAGCTCAGTGACAGTCAGCACCAGATCGGTCGCCGTTGTACCCTCTCGCATCTCACCGGTCAGTTTCAGGCCCACGACTTTGGGAATGAGCATCGAAATGGGCTGGCCTAACAGGGCGGCCTCAGCCTCGATACCACCAACGCCCCATCCCATGACGCCCAAACCGTTGACCATGGGAGTGTGCGAGTCCGTGCCGACAAGAGTGTCCGGATACGCGACTCCAGAATCATCTACGAATACCGTCTGCGACAGGTATTCCAGGTTGACCTGATGGCAGATCCCGGTGTCGGGCGGCACGACCTTGAAGTTGTCGAAGGCCTGTTGGCCCCAGCGCAGGAATCGATACCTCTCCTGATTGCGCTCGAATTCGACCTCTGCGTTGATCCGGAATGACTCGGGTAGAGCGAATGACTCCACGGTCACCGAGTGGTCGATTACGAGTTCCACCGGGATCTGCGGGCTGATCCTTGCGGGATCTCCTCCTAGTTGAACGACGCCGTCACGCATGGCCGCAAGGTCGACAACTGCGGGCACGCCGGTGAAGTCCTGCATCAGCACACGTGCGGGCATGAACGAGATTTCTCGCCCGTCGCTGTCACCGGTCCATTCGGCGACTGATTGAACATCATCAGCTGTCACGGTTCCGTCGCCCTCGTGACGTAACAGGTTCTCGAGCAGCACCTTCATGCTGTAGGGCAGGTGCTCGACTGACGGCGATACCGCCGAGAGCCGGAAGAATTCCAGACTGCGGTCAGGTAGATCCAAGGTTTCCTTAGCGCCAAAGGTATTGATGCCCATCGTCACGATCCTTTCGACGTGTCGCTTTCGCCGTCTTAAACCTTCCCCCGAATCTTCACCATATGACGTCGGGTGCCTGCATGGCTCCTCAAGCGGTGAAATCGAACCGGCGGGAATTTATCTAGCGTGTGATAGATTTATCTGATGCTGCAGACGCAGGCGCGAGCGCTGGGTGACCCGACCCGCTACGAAATATTCC
>JAGQSZ010000311.1 GCA_020439285.1 Microthrixaceae bacterium | reverse complement strand
ATGGGTCCCGAACGCGCCGAAATCACAGTCGCCGCGATTTCAGCGCTGACCTCTTTTGAGTCTTGGGACCAACTCACCCGGGACTTCGGACATGACAACAAGTTCGTGGAGAAATGTTGGGTCGAGGCCATCTCGAAACTGTTCGAGGGCTGAGCGCACGCAGACCGGCCTGTGACGGACTGGCGTCCAAGCGGCTAGGCTCGTCGGACCTTGCGGGTGTAGTTCAATGGTAGAACATCAGCTTCCCAAGCTGAATACGCGAGTTCGATTCTCGTCACCCGCTCCAAGCCGGTGCGCTCCGGCTACCAGCGCCTGGAGTTGCGCAAGCAGATCAGCGACAACCGGACCGAGGTCTGGCAGACAGCGCTGTCGTCTGCGAGAATCAATCGCACACGACGACCGGAGCGCACCGATGATCGACGAGCTCGAAGCCAACCGGGAGACGATCGCCGCTCTGTGCCTTCGCTTCGGGGCAACCTCCCTTTCCGTCTTCGGATCCGCCGTCGACGGGAGTTTCGATCCGCTCACCAGCGATCTCGACTTCCTTGTGCGCTTCGACTCAGCGAGCTCACACAGCAGGTTCGATGCGTTCTTCGGACTCAAGGAGGCCCTCGAAGAACTCTTCAGCCGCCCGGTCGACCTGATTTCCGTCGAGTCGATCGAGAACCCGTACTTTGCCAGCGTTGTCGACGAGACCCGTCACGAGCTCTATGCCGCGTGAGTCGCGCACGTACCTCTGGGAAGCTCACCGTGCTGCCGAGCTGATCCGGTCGTTCATCGCCGATGTGACCGCGACCGACTTCGAGAGCGATCCACTCATCCGCTCCGCCGTCGAGCGGCAGTTCGAGATCATCGGTGAGGCACTGGGTCAACTCGCTCGGAGCCACCCTGACGTCGCCAGCCGGATCGACGACCTTCCGCGCATCGTTGCATTCCGCAACATCCTTATCCACGGCTACGCGACCGTCGATGTCACGCTCGTCTGGGAAGTCGCCACACAACGTCTCGATCCACTGATCGACCTGCTGGACGGGCTCCTCACCGATCCGGATACCTGAACGATCCCGGGCCACACCACCATGGAAACGGCCCCGCGCGACCAGCACGTGACCCGTGGACGGGAACGTGCTCGGGCCGAAGCACTCGACGCGCTCATCTTCACCAGAACCCCGGAGACGCTACGTGGAAGTCAAAGACGGCTGAGGTGCGCGCACGCCCCACAAAGACCGCACAGACCGTCTGTGCGGCACAGAACACATCTACCTGGATGCTGAGAATGCCCACTCCCCATCCAAGACCGAGGTATCACACAGCATGAGCCGCTCACTCGCCGAGTAGCTTCCCAAGCTGAATACGCGAGTTCGATTCTCGTCACCCGCTCCACTCGCTTCAATGCCCGCCAGGACCCAGTTCCCCCGACTGGCAGCCATCGGGGCGGCTATCCGTCACACGCCGTGTCCGAATCCTGACCGCGGTTATATCGTGGCACGATAGGGCGCAGATATGCCCGGCCGGACTGTGTTGCTGTGGCAGCCCGGGTCAACCAACCCAATCGGAGGTTGCGACCGAATGAGCGAACAACGCATATCCCTCAGAGACGTGGACGAGAGGGCCTACAAAGCGGTCGGTTCCATGTCCATGTACGTGGCGAAGAGCGGACTCGACAAGGCACTCGTCACGATGATCGAGATCCGAGCCTCACAGGTGAACAACTGTGCCTGGTGTCTGGATATGCACACCGAAGAGGCCCGCAAAGCCGGTGTTGATCAACGAAAGCTCGACCTCCTCGCAGCATGGTCCGAGGCACCCGCGGTGTTCACGTCCAGGGAGCGTGCAGCGATGGCGCTAACCGAACAGGTCACGTTGATCGCCAACGGCGGTGTCTCAGACGATGTGTGGGAAATGGTCACCACCGAGTTCGACGACAGGGAAATCGTTTCGTTGATCATGGCCATCAGCACCATCAACATCTACAACCGCATGAACGTGGCTGCACACACGACCGTCGGACCTGAGCGGTTCGTGCCCAATTGGTGAGCAGCGGGTAATCCGCTAACGGGTAGCGGCTGGTCGGCCGGTTGCGTCGCCCTGCCCTATCGAACTTTGTGGAGTTTTGGTTGGCAGGCAACGCGAACTGCACAAAAGTCGAAGTGGAGGGCGGCGCCGCCGTCCGGCCGTCCGCCTACGAGAACGAGAGCAGATCGGGTCCTGGCCTGACCAACTCCAGGCGCGTCTGTGGGCTCTGACGATCGAGCGCTTCGTTGAACACCTGGGCCGACTGTTCCAGCCAAGCAGGCCGACCAGGACGGACACTTGCTGGGGCAAAAGTTCCCCAGTGGACAGGCAGCACACACGATGCGCGCAAGAGTGCTGCAGCTTCCGCTGCACGACCCGGATCCAGATGACCGACACCCAAGGTCCGACCCCAGCCCCAGATCGGCAACAACGCAACGTCGGGTGCGGGTAGGTCAGACATCACCGGGTGAAGGTCGGTGTCGCCCGGGAAGTAGACGACTCTGTCCCGGTGTTCCATCACGAACCCGAGCGGCTGTGCCTTGACGCGACTCATGAACCGTCCCGGGTGGTGTTCGGCCGGGACTGCCGTGATCCGAACGTCGCCGACCCGGATCTCGTCCTCGGGTGACATCTCGATGACTTCGCCCGGTGCCGACCGTTCGACCAGTCGTGCTGCACCCCGGGGTACGACGACCAAAATGTCAGGCGGCAGGCTGCGGATGGATGGAAG
>JAGQSZ010000310.1 GCA_020439285.1 Microthrixaceae bacterium | reverse complement strand
AACGGTCCGGCGCCAGCAGTGCTCGCCATGTTCCTCAACACAGCGATTGATCAGCGCCTTGATGCTTTCGCTGCTGACAATGGCCGGGCGCCCAGCGAACCCGAGGCCGCCGAGATCCGTTCGTTTGTACTGTCGAACGTTCGCGGGACCGTCCAAGCCGACGTACTCAAAGAGGATCAGGGGCAGAACACCTGCATCTTCTCAACCGAGTTCTCACTCGGGATGATGGGCGACATTGCCGAATGGTTCGTGGAGCACAATGTGCGCAACTTCTATTCGGTTTCGATCTCCGGGTATCACATTGCCGAAGCCGGCGCGAACCCGATCACCCAACTCGCGTTCACGCTCGCCAACGGGTTCACCTACGTTGAGGCGTACCTCGCCAGGGGTCTCGACATCGACGACTTCGCACCCAACCTCAGCTTCTTCTTCTCCAACGGGATGGACCCCGAGTACAACGTGTTGGGACGGGTCGCCCGTCGAATCTGGGCAGTCGCGATGCGTGACCGCTACGGCGCGAATGCTCGGTCCCAGAAACTCAAATACCACGTGCAGACATCGGGGCGCAGCCTGCACGCCCAGGAGATGGCGTTCAACGACATTCGCACCACGTTGCAGGCGCTGTGCGCGATCTACGACAACGCCAACAGCCTCCACACCAACGCCTATGACGAGGCTGTGACCACACCGACCGACGAGTCTGTGCGCCGAGCCCTGGCGATCCAACTGATCCTCAACAGAGAGTGGGGACTCGCCATGTGTGAGAACCCGCTGCAGGGCAGTTTCATCATCGATGAACTGACAGATCTGGTCGAAGAAGCAGTGCTCGTTGAACTCGAACGGATCAACGACCGCGGCGGGGTACTCGGAGCCATGGAGACCGGCTACCAACGAGGTCGTATCCAAGACGAATCGATGCTCTATGAGCACCGCAAACACGATGGGACGTTGCCGATCATCGGGGTGAACACCTTCCGTGCACCTGATGACACACAAGACGGAACTGTCATCCCGCTGGCCCGATCCACCGATTCCGAAAAAGATGAACAGATCGAACGGCTCGATCGGTTCCACTCCGAACATCGTGGTGAGACAGACAGTGCGCTCGACCGGCTCCGCGCTGCGGCGCTCAGTGGAGCAAACCTGTTCGATGTTCTGATGGACACCGTTCGCCACTGCTCGCTCGGACAGATCACCGAGGCACTGTTCGAAGTCGGCGGAAGCTACCGGAGGAACATCTGATGGCCAACGCAGATGAGACAGTGAAGATTATCGAGGTGGGTCCCCGCGATGGCCTGCAGAACTACCCTGCGGTGCTGTCCACGCCTGACAAGGTCCGCCTGATCGACGATCTGGTTGCATCGGGAATTACTGCAATCGAAGCAACATCGTTCGTTCGAGCCGACCGGGTACCTCAACTCGCTGACGGCGTGGAGGTGTGCGCCGGGATCCAACGGGTGCCGGGTGTCCGCTACATCGCTCTTGCACCCAACGTCCGGGGGCTCGAGGCGGCACGATCCGCCGGAGTGGACGAGGTAGCGGTATTCGCCGCTGCGAGCGACGAGTTCAACCGATCCAACGTTGGACGCAACACCAGCGAAGCGCTCGCGATGTTCGCGGATGTGGCACGCGAGGCAATCGCACTCGGCATGTCAGTACGCGGCTATGTGTCAACGGTGCTGGGATGCCCGTTCAGCGGGCACGTTCCGATCAGCGACGTGGTCGCTGTGGTCGAAGCGATGGACGCCATGGGCTGCGACGAGATCAGCCTCGGCGACACGATCGGAGTCGGTCGACCACACCAGGTCGCACCGCTGATCGAGGCCACCGCCGCGGTCGTCGGAACCGACCGGATCGCGGTCCACTTCCATGACACCTACGGCATGGGGCTGGCCAACTCGATGGCAGCGGTCGAGGCAGGTGTCCGAAGCGTGGACACCTCCATCGGCGGACTCGGCGGATGCCCGTTCGCCGGCAGGGGAGCCAAAGGCAACCTGGCGACAGAAGACTTGGTCTATGCGCTCCAAGGTTCGGTCCACGACACCGGAGTCGACCTAGACAGACTCGTGGACATCAACATCTGGCTCGCGGGTGTGATGGGTCGCCCCCTCCCGTCGCGCTCCGCAGCGGCGCTGGCTTCCAAACGCGACGGGTGACCTTGGGTCACGCCGGTGGATAGTCTCGGTCCATGCGTCCGAGAGTCCTATGGAGACCGTCAGCTGCAGCGATGACCGGCACGGACATGGGCCGCTTCGCTACGGAATGCTCCCAGCGAAGCGGTCTTGATCTGGACGACTACGACAAACTCTGGCGGTGGTCGGTCACGGACCTGGCCGGTTTCTGGTCGTCTGTCGTCGACCAGTTCGAGGTCGAACTCGGTGGCGATACCGACACTGTGTTGACCGGCGACTCGATGTTGAACACCCGCTGGTTCCCCGGCGCCACGGTCAACTATGCCCAACATGCGCTGACAGATCGTTTTCCCGATGGGGCGCTCGCCATCATCAGCGAGTCGCAGATGTGGGGCCACGCACAACTCACCCGTGGCGAACTTCGAAGAAAGGTCGCACAGTTCCAAGATTCGCTACGCGGACTTGGACTCGGTCGCGGCGATGCGGTCGCTGCCTACCTGCCGAATATCCCCGAGACGATCATTGCGTTCTTGGCCTGTGCGGGCCTTGGAATCAAATGGTCATCTTGCGCCCCGGAGTTCGGAGTCAAAGCGGTTGTCGACCGACTCGGTCAGTTCCAGCCCAAGTTGT
>JAGQSZ010000309.1 GCA_020439285.1 Microthrixaceae bacterium | reverse complement strand
CCCGGACGACCTGTTGAACGCCGCCGCTGAACTGGACATCCCCACTACTGCCTTCAGCGACCAGCTCATCTACAGAACGCTCTACGCCGCCTGCTTCCAGCTACTCACCCGAGGGGATGCCGAGGTCTGCATGGACGAGTACGGATCCCTGCTGGTGGTGCCCCGTGGATACTGACGCCGCGCCCTACACCTTCACCTGGACGCCTCACTCGGACGACGATCCCGTGACGGTTCCGATGTTCGACCTCACGCCCGCTGACCTCTGTGACGCGGGCGCGAATACCGATATGCCGCATGAACTCTTCGCGTCCATCTTCATCTACCGGACTCTGTTTCACGTCTGCTACGCGCTGCTGACCGAGGACACGGCGACGGTGGAGGTTGCCGAGTACGGGACGGTGGTGGTTGAGCGTGCCCCTTGACGGCTTCCCGCACACGTGGACGGCGGAGGACGTGGAGAACCCGTACAACCCCGCCGCGTTCACCGATGACGATGAGTGTGTCTGGTGCAAGGTGACGCTGGTTTATCCGGATGGTCAAACCCGAACGACGACAGGGAACTATCTGTCTGCGAGCGGGGCGTTCCCGATGTTGATGTGCGGGATCTACGACCTCGCCGCCGACCTGGGGCTGCCCGAGCCTGACGACCAGACGTGTCTATCCGTGTCCGAGGCTGTTGACCGTCAGCTCGCGTGGCGACCGCTGGTGCGGCTGTCTTGTCCTGAATTCAGCATCAAGCTCGACCTGGTGGAACCACAGTGACCCCGCCCGTGACCGTCATCTTCGGCTCCGTCCGTGTCCGAGGGCGCTTCCTGAACGACGACGGAACCATGAACATGCCCAAGCTCCGAGACGCCCTCGACCTGCCCCAGGAAGTAGACCTCGGCAACCTCAACTTCCTTACACCGCAGAGCATGTCGGTAGCGGTGTCAACCGCGACATGGACTATCACTGTGAAACTGGAGGGATCCCGATGACCGTACAGACTTGCCCGCTTCAGACCCGGAGTGAGTTCCCCTGGATGGACGCCTTCACGCTGTGCGACCCCGCTGGGCGGACGTTGACGTGGACACGCACCAACCTCGCCACTGGTGTCTGGTCCGGGGACACGGAACTCGCCGCGTGTGCCGCCGCGTTGAGCGCCGCGCATGAGGATCCAGGTACCTTCGCTGCCGCCGCGTGGAGCGCCCAGGTGCTACTCCCTGTCCCCGGTGAGATCGTGCTGGTGAACAGGCTGGCTGGTGTTCCCCGCAAGCGGGGTGTCATCTACGACTGTGGACACGAGCACAACACCTGGCACTCGGGGATTTCTGGCTTCCTGACGCCGCCGACGCCGCGCCCCACTCCTGTCCGTGTCCCTGCGCCGAGACGGTGCTGCGGTGCGTACCGCAAGTGCCCGAAGGGGCTTTCCTGATGTCCCGCAACTGTTGCCTACACGGACAGTTCCGCGCTGCGCGACGGTGTTGTGCTGACCTTAACGTTTGGGTTCCTGAAACCCTGTCCCGCAACAACATTCCCGTTAATAGCGCTGCGGAGGGTTCTGAACCATGCTGATCGGATACGCGCGCGTGAGTACGGCTGACCAGAACGCGGACTTGCAACACCGTGCGTTGGACGCTGCGGGAGTGGAGAAGGTCTACACCGACCAGGGTGTGTCCGGTAGCCGCGCATCCCGTCCTGAACTAGACCGCTGCCTGGACACGCTGCGGGAAGGGGACACCCTCGTCGTGTGGCGGTTGGACAGGCTTGCCCGCTCCCTGCGCAATCTCCTCGACTTGGTGGAGATGCTGTCGGAACGCGGCGTGCATCTGCGTAGCCTCACCGAGTCCATCGACACGTCCTCGGCGTCGGGGAGGTTGGTTCTGTCCGTGTTCGGCGCGCTGGCGGAATTTGAACGGGAACTCATCCGGGAACGGACATCGGCGGGACTGGAGGCTGCGCGGGCGCGTGGAGCCCGCATCGGGCGACCCGCTGCGGTGACCCGAGACCAACTCGCCCAGGCGAGGACGCTTGTCGCTGGTGGTCACCGTGTCGGTGACGTTGCGAAGACGCTGGGCGTGGGGCGGTCAACGCTGTACAGGGCACTCAGGGACGAAGCGGCGTAGTACCGCAGCGCGGTGGTGTTCAGGGTTGGTTTACACCCAATCTGGTTTCCACTCGTCCTTAGAGCGGGGCTTCGCAGGCGCTACCTTCCCCGCCTCGAAGTCCGCTTGCAGAACCTCCGCCGCCCGTTCGCGGGTGCGGTAGGAGTAGCTCCCCTGACCCTCCACATAGTCGTGCACATCGAAGTTCAAATCGCGCAGTCCCCACTCGCGGGCACAGTCCATCTCAACAAACCCCATGTGGACACGATCAGCACGGCGTAACACCTTGTAGGTGCGGTCTTCACGAGCAAGGTAGCGCTCGAAGATGAACGGGCTGGCTGGCATTGGCGTCTCCTCGGTTGGTCGGTAGGTGTTCAGAACTCGTTAGCGGTGCCGCGCTGCGGGGTCAGTCCAGCGTCGCCACGAACTCGTCCGCCGCGCCACGTAGATCCGTCTCCAGCCTCTCCAGGGTGTCGCTGTACCACCCGTCCAGCTCGGAGATGTAGCTGCTGAGAAGGTGCTCCTCGGTTCCCGCATGCCGCTCACCGAACGCTTTGGCGGCTTCGGCGAAGCGATCCAACGCAGCGTTCCAGGACGTATCGAAGTCTTTCGACTTCTCGCGGAACTCATCGAACTCGGCACGGATCTTGTCGAGGCGCTCCTCGTCGTCGGTGTTGACGCCCTT
>JAGQSZ010000308.1 GCA_020439285.1 Microthrixaceae bacterium | reverse complement strand
ACAACTGGGTGTGACTCTCGAGTTCGATTGCTGCGCGGAGGCTGCTCGTCTCCAAGCCTGCCCACATCATGCGTTTGGTGAGCGTGATTCCGTGTTGGCTCCAACCGTTGATCTGGCGGGCGACCTCAAGAGCAGTGTCCATCAACTGGTCATCTGGAACCACGCGCGAAACCAACCCGATTTCGGCGGCTTCTGTCGCTGACATGTCCCGGCCGCTCAACATGAACTCGAATGCACGCGACGAACCAATGGCCCGCGGCAACAAGAAACTCAGGCCGAGCTCTGTGGCGGTGAGACCGTTGTTGATGCCCGCTGCACGGAAATAGGCAGACTCTGCAGCGATCCTGATGTCGGTTCCCGTTGTCAGCACCATCCCGCCGCCGATCGCGGGACCATTGACCGCACAGATCACCGGCTGGGGCATCCGCTGAAGGGAAGGAATCAGATCCGACAGGACGGTCATGGCGCGGGTCGCGATCCGGCTGAGCGTCATCCCGTCGATGTTCGGCGGAGGTTCGGTGTCCCTGGTGTCCGCACCTGAACAGAACGCGTTGCCGGTGCCGGTCAGGATCACGCTCTTCACATCGTTCATCGCTGCGACTTCGGCGATCGCCTCGCTAAGGGGGACCATCAACTCGAATGACATCGAGTTCATGCGATCCGGTC
This sequence comes from Microthrixaceae bacterium, assembly GCA_020439285.1. Taxonomy (GTDB): domain Bacteria; phylum Actinomycetota; class Acidimicrobiia; order Acidimicrobiales; family Microtrichaceae; genus JAGQSZ01. Next base: position 2,118 of record JAGQSZ010000308.1, on the reverse strand, counting down.
GGTTCATCGCGATGACCGCAGTGCCTTCTTGAGGTCGCGTGATTATCACCAGTTCGTCTGTTTGATCGCCCAATTCACCTAACTCGATTCGTGTTCACGCCCGGTTCCCTCGGGCGTGTTTGATGGCCAAGTTGCGCACGGCTATTTGTACCCGAACGCAGTGGATCACAGTAGCTTGCAACGGCGTTCTTCCCGCAGACCGATTCGCGTAATCCGGATTCACGACATAGCTTTCGAGGATGAGCACAGATGCTGAGTTCCTTGGGTTGAGACAAACCGGAGAGCCAGGAGGCTTCGAGTTCGAAGTCGAATCGCATCTGGCTCGTCACGACGGACACCTGTACGGCGGGACGGCGATAGCCGTTTCGGTTGCAACATCCGAGATAGTCACCGAGCGAAATGCTCTGTGGATGACCACACAGTTCGTGGCTACCGCTCCGCCACAAGAAACCATTTCGGTCACGACGGAGATCCTCGCCCCGGGACGTCGGACGAACCAGGTTCGCGTCACCGGGACCGACAGCGCAGGTCGGACCATGTTTGCGTCACTTGGGGCTACAGGAGTGCAACGCCCAGATGGTTCCTTCGACGGATTCGACACGATGCCTCAGGTGTCTCCGCCCGGGGAATCTGAACCTGATGTAACGCCCTTCGGATCGATGCTCCGCCGTGCGGGTATCGAGTTCGAACTGCCTGTGGAAGCCCGACATCTGGGCTTCACCCAGGTCATCGAGTTCAGAGAGCCGGAGATCTACTCACATCCCGACCCCGGACCGGGTCGCATGTGCTTCTGGGTACGACGAAACGACGACGAGCCGATCACCCTCGCGACCGCCGCGTTCATGGCAGACATGGTGCCGATGTCTGTTGCGTCCGCAGCAGGCTTCGTCGGCGGGGGCATCAGCTTGGACAACACGATCCGAGCAGCACAGTTCGACGAGACACGTTGGATCCTCATAGACATGCGCCCGCACATCGTCGTCGGAGACTATGGACACGGCAGCGTGCTCATCTGGAGCGAGAGCGGTCGGCTACTCGCCCACGCTGGTCAAACATGTTCCTTGTTGAGGTTCACCGGGTCTGACTTCCAAAAGGTAGCCAAAGGCGCCAGCTGAAAGTCTCGACCGACGCTCCCGGCTGAACGTCTACGACACTTGGGATGTGGCGTCAGCCTCGGTTAGCGCGTCGAGCAGCACCTTCTTCTCTTGTTGATCGAGATGGGGTGCCAACAAGTCGAACATCTGGTGGCCTAGGTCGATGTGAGACCCCAGGAGTTCGCTGATCTGTTGCACCCGAGCCACAAGAGCATCGTGATTATCGACGAGAGAGCCGAGCCCTTTCACTGCCGCGCCGACTTGATCGTCACAAGCCGTCGCCCGATCAGCCAGAACGTCACCATGTTCGCCACAATGTCGACGGACGGTGGGGTAGAGGATCCTGGCACTCACATCCATATGGACCTCGACCAGGTGAACAAGATCGTCGATACACCGGGTGCACTCTGATGAGTCACCGTGGATGATCTCGTGGAGCGTCTCATCGATATGGTCGTGGACCGAGTCGATCTCCTCTAGGGGATGTATCCGGTCGATTCCGATCTCTGCAGGCCAGTGTTTCTCATGCGGGTGGGGAGTGGGTTCGGTGATGACGAAGGGAGTGTTACCGAACCGGGCAGCCGGAACCGTCCCCGAATCACTGTCGCCATAGGACCAGTCGAGTTGCTTGGAAGCCTGTGACGAATCGACGATGACAGTTCCACCGACGATGTCGTCGATCGGAGCGATCAAAGGAGTCTGTGGAGCCGGAGGTAGCGGTGCGTTGACACCCGCCTTGTGATGTCCCTCGACATATGTGGGGAACCCGGTCAACAGACTCCCAACGACTGCCTCTTGTTGTCTCGCCAGGTTGCAACGTGCCCCCACCGAAACGGTGCGTTGCCTGCGACGAATCTCGTTGATGTCGTCACTCGATGCATCCGAAGCGCTCAACTTGGCGAGCAGGAGCGACAATTCGGTGCCATCCAACTTGCACGCCTCGCACTGGCCACAAGATTCGACAGCCAAGAAATGCGATACGCCTTGAGCCACAGCTGCGGGGTCGATTCTGTCATCGAAGACC
>JAGQSZ010000307.1 GCA_020439285.1 Microthrixaceae bacterium | reverse complement strand
TTGCGGTGGTGGCAAGCGAACTCTTCCAACAGATCCCGCCCAGCCGGTCATCGCGAGAGCGCAGGCACATAGGAGAGGGTCGCAAACTGCTCGCATTCTCCGACAGCCGCCAGGACGCAGCGTTCTTCGCCCCATACCTAGAACGCACCTACAACCGTTCCCTCGAACGCAGACTTATCTCCCTAGCTGTCGAACAACTGGCCGTCGATGAACCACCACGCACCGAGGACGTCATCGATCGGGTCCGCAAGATCGCCCAAGACCACCTGTTGTTGGACCCTGACGCAACCCGGAGGAAGAACACGCTCGCCGCTGCGGAGTGGGTCACATCCGAACTGTTGGCCATCGATCGTCGCCACAGCCTCGAAGGAACCGGCATGGCCGAAATTACGATCGCGGTACCCAGACGTGCTCAAGCTCCCCATGCGCTGCTTGATCTAGGCCTAGACGAGACCGAGAGCATCGACCTGATCCGCATGCTGCTCGACACGGTGCGGGCAAGCGGTGCGATCCTCCCTCCCGAGGACGTCAACCTACGAGACGAACGGTTCGCCCCACGCAATGTCGAGATCAGCCTGCGTCGCAACGGTTCAGAGCGCAACGTCATCTCCTGGCTACCGACCCGCAACTCCAACCGACGCCTGGAGATCATCCAGAAGATCTTCCACCAACGTGCCATATCAGCCGATCCCAAAGCTCTGCTTGAACACATCTGGGAAGGTCTAACCAACCCTGATTCCGACTGGTCTCCACTGCTCACGCCGATCGAGGACAAGCGACGCGGCCGTGTTCACCGTCTCGACTCGACCCGTCTGGAATTCCGACCCCTGAGCGAGTCACATCGCCCCGGGCGCTGCGATACCTGCAACCATCTCACCTGGCGGACAGTGTCAGGTGTGTGTCCCACGTGGAGATGTGAGGGCACCGTACGGACCATCGAGGATCTGGCGCCTCTCTACAGGAACCATTACGCCAGCCTCTACCGCGAGCTCGAACTGATCGCCCTGTCAGCCGAGGAGCACACCGCCAACTACACACCGATCAAGGCTGGTGACGTACAAGCCAGGTTCGTCAACGGTGAGATCAACGCTCTCAGTTGCTCCACGACATTCGAGCTCGGCGTTGACGTGGGCGAGGTCCAAGCTGTTCTGCTGCGAAACGTTCCACCGACACCTGCCAACTACGTCCAGCGTGCAGGTCGCGCGGGTCGTCGGGCGGATTCGGCAGCTCTGGTAGTCACATACGTGCAGCGACGCAGTCACGATCGCTACCACTTCCAGCATCCGAAGCGCCTCGTCGACGGTTTCGTAGCGCCACCGGTCATCATCCTCGACAATCCTGCAATCGGTCGCCGTCACGCGCATTCTGTCGCGTTCGCCGCATACGAACGACATGTGGTGGACGCTGGTGGCGACGAACACAAGACGGTCGGCGGTTTCTTCCTACCGCTGGGCGACGGATCCGGGGCCGCGGATACAACGGGCGATGGATCATCACCAGCCCACCTCGATGCTCTCGCCGCCCATGACACCGTTCCGGGGATCGAGGGCACCGGCGAGCAGGACTTCATAGATTGGCTCTCCGGTCACCCCACCGAACTCGGCAAAGCACTGAGCAGGATCATGCCTCCATCCGTCGCTGCCGACATAGGTGTCGACAAATGGCACTGGCTCGATCAATTGAGCCAGTCCACCCCCGAGGAGCCCAGCCACGGCTGGCTCGAGCGTGCGGGCAACGAGGTGCGGACAGACATCGGAGCGATTCGCGAGGCCATCGTGGAAGCCGTCGCCAATAAGCGCTACAGCGTGGCCTCAGTCAACCAGAAGGTCGAGTCGGCGCTCGGCGGCCGCCACCTGCTCGGATTCCTGGCCAGCCGAAACGTCCTTCCTAAGTACGGATTCCCAGTCGACACAGTGGAACTGGATCTATCCAGCAGCGGCGACGCCAGCGCTACGGAGCTCGACCTGAGCCGCGACCTTACGCTAGGTATCCGCGACTACGCCCCGGGCAGCGAGACCGTCGCCGCCAAGTCGTTGTGGAAGAGCGTCGGGCTCAAGAACCAGCCCGGCAAGATGTGGCCCACCTATAGGTGGGCTGTGTGCGGGGACTGCGGTGCTTTCCGCCAGCGCATCGATCAGCTCGGCGCCACACACGACCGGGACGACGATGCCTGCCCGATCTGCGATTCGAAGAAGTTGCAGAGCAACGACCACGGCCATTTCGTCCTGCCGATCTTCCGATTCGTCGGACAGCGCAGCGGCAATGTCGGTGATGACAGACCTCCCCGACGATCGTTCTCACGACGTTTCTACGGTTCCTTCGGCGATGAGCGGAACAACGAGCTGATCAAAGTGACGGATCTGTGCGACAACGTCACTGTAAGAGTCGGGCTGACCAAGCAGGGACGAATAAACGTCATCAATCAGGGACCGCTCAAACGCGGGTTTCGGGTCTGCCGATGGTGCGGGTTCAGCGAACCTGTGATCGATGGGTCCAAGCCTTCTGGACGGCGACGCAAGCGTACGCCCCATCAGGATCCCAGGAGGCCGAACAAGGAGTGCGACGGGCCGATCGACACAGTCGACTTGGGCCATCACCTCTTAACCGATGTCATCGAGGTCGCGATTGACACCCCGATGGATGCCGACACCGCATCCAGTGTCCTCTACGCACTGTTGGAGGGGGTCGAGTCACTCGGGATCTCACGTGCTGACGTCGACGGCACACTCCATATAGCCGACAGCAGCGGATCACCACACCTGATCATCCATGACCAGGTACCGGGC
>JAGQSZ010000306.1 GCA_020439285.1 Microthrixaceae bacterium | reverse complement strand
CTGCCGGTGCGCAGGTTGATCCGGCATCGCCACGGACCAGCTCGACGACTCCTTCGGGAGGATCAACGCCAGCGGATCCTCAGACTCCGGATGTCTTGGACCCGCCTGTGCTCATTCCGATTCCTCCTCGAGTCGACGTCGAGATAGCAGCGGTTCTGGAAGCGGAGCGGAGGCAGGCGGCCGTTGAAGAGGCAAAGGCTGTTGCTGCAGTCGAGGCAGCCGCTGCCGAAGGCATAGTCGCAGCAGCTCAAAGCTCATTACAGGTGGCCAACGACAAACTGGCAGCGGCAGCAGCGGTGACCGCTGATGCACAGTCCAGCCTGGAAGCCGTATTTGCCCGACTGCGAGCAGCCGGCGTTGCTGTTGATGCCCGCCGTGACCGTGCTGCAGAAATCGGCGTCGAAATGTACACCGCGACCGGGAGCGAACGTGACCCCCGAACGGCGATGCTCGTTGCTCTGGTAGCAGACAAGGACGTGCCCGATGCGTCGACGGCCAAGGCCTACCGCGATGTAGTCGCAGAAGCAGCATTCGGTGACCTCCAGGACGCGAGATCGTACGTCTCAAAGGTCAAGAAGGATCTGGCCGGGGCGCAGAAAGCCGTAGACAAGGCATCTGACGCGCAGGCAGTTGTCCAAAAGGAAGTTGACTCTCTGACTGCCGATCTGGAGTCGGCGCAGAAGCAAAGTGCCGATGTGGCAAGAGCCGGTGAGAAGCGGGTTAAGGCCGCAGAAGCCGAGGCGCCATCTCTCGGGGCGACCGAACTCACCGGAGGGCTTGGAATCTTGGGTGATCCATTGGTTCCGGCTGCAGATCTGGCCGAGTTCGTTCGACGAACCGGACGGGCCAACCCCAACGTTGACCTCGATGCACTTGCTGCCACCTTCATCGCTGAAGGAAAGGCCGAGGGAGTTCGCTCGGACGTCGCTTGGGTGCAGTCGATCATCGAGACCGGCTGGTTCTCGTTCAAGGGTTCGATGGTCGAGGTGGGTGACTACAACTACGCCGGAATTGGCGCATGCGACTCGTGTTCGAGAGGCATCATCTTCCAGGACATGACAGCCGGTGTTCGGAGCCAGGTTCAGTTGCTGCGTACCTACGCCACGAAGGGTCTCAAGACATCAGACTTGGCGAATCCGCCACCGAGGCTGATCCCCGAGAAGTCCTATGTCCGCGGATGCTGTGGAACCTGGATGAAACTGTCTGGCGTTTGGGCCACCGGCCCGGGATACGGGGTCAAGATCCTCACCCTGTACAACCAGCTTCTGGCCTTCGCCGCGTCACGGCGAGCATCCTGATTCGCTGCTGACCAGTCGACGACTTTGCTGGAGTGTGCCGAGTGTCGATAGGCACCCCTGCGCCGTCAACCGAGTCGATCTGAGCTGGCTAGCGTGGGTCAGATGAGCGATCCAGCAAGCCGCACATGGGCTGACATGATCAACGCCAACCCGAACCACTCGGAGTTCTACATCGAGCGTTTCAAACAGATGGAACGCGAGGGGCATGATCTCTTCGGCGAAGCGAGACTCGTTGACGCGATGGTCAGTCGCAACTCACGGATCCTCGATGCTGGATGCGGCCCGGGGCGCATCGGTGGATACCTAGCGACACTGGGCCACGCGGTGGTTGGTGTGGACCTCGACCCCAAGCTGGTCGAAGAAGCCAAGACGGTTCACCCGAATGGCACTTGGTTCGTAGAGGACCTGGAGACCTTCGACCTCTCAACAAGAGATATCGACACCCAGTTCGACCTCGTGTTCTCGGCCGGGAACGTACTGCCGTTCGTGCGTGAGGAAGGACGCGCTTCAGCCGTTGAACGAATGGCTCGCCACACGGCTCCCGATGGGCGTTTGGTGATCGGATTCGGCTCAGGTCGGGGCTACAGCTTCGAATCGTTCCTAGGTGATGCCGAGGCAGCTGGCATGACACCGGATCATTTGGCGTCCACCTGGGACCTGCGGCCATTCACCGCAGAATCGGACTTCATCGTCGCAATTCTGAGTCGACGCTGACCGTCACTGCGTTCAGAACTCAATCCCGACGGTGAATGCCGGTGTTGTTGACTACTCAGTTCGCCTCGCCGTGAGGTTCAACTCGTGCGCAGATCTATCTCGGGATGTTGCTCGCGATACGAGTCAGCCAAGGACAACCCGGGCGACTCGTCGTCACGTGCTTGTTGCGAACGCCTGAGCTTGCGCTCGTCCAGCGTTCGTTGGAGTAGCTTCTCCCGTATCCTGCGCCCGGAGTTATCAGGAGAAGCGAATGCCCATCCGCTGTACTCCCATTCCTCATGGCGATGACGGGGCTTGTGTCCTGGTGCCGTCATAGGAGAAATCTATCCTGCTATTGGGCTCTGTGGAACCCCCTATTTGCTTGTATTTCACGAACCAAATTCATCTTCTTTATCAAAATGAAGACTGATGATCATTCAGTAAATTGGTTGAACTGCACTCGAGAATTGCACGTTGTAATGAGAATGAAATCAAGACTTATGATGCGGACATCATGGTGAGCCGGCAGCTTTCTCCAGAGGATCTCTGGTACTTCAGCGAGGGCACAGAACGATTTGCGTATCGGTTCCTCGGATCACATTACGAATCAGAGACAACGAGTTTTGCCCTTTGGGCGCCTAATGCGCGGAGCGTCTCAATCGTTGGTGATTTCAACCTGTGGAACGGATCTGATGACCTATTTCACTTGCGACCGGTGGGTAGCAGTGGGGTTTGGGCCGGGAGGGTCAGCGGCGTAGGTATCGGTGATCGCTATAAGTACGAATTGGTAGATGTCCACGGCGACTC
>JAGQSZ010000029.1 GCA_020439285.1 Microthrixaceae bacterium | reverse complement strand
TGCCGATCCCTCTCAAGGTGGCGACACGGGTTCAAATCCCGTTGGGGGTGCGAAGCATGAGACCCCTGCAGTGACGGGCCAAAGCCCCAAACGGCGGGGGTTTCGGCGTTTTGTCGTGCAGGTGTATTTCAGGCGAAGCGTGACTACAGTAATGGTCATATCTGATGTCGACCTTCCGCTTGCCGAAATCAAGAAGCGACTGTCGGAGATCATCGATGGGGTCGAGGCTCGACACGAGCGCATAGTTCTCACACGTCACGGTCGCCCTGCAGCGGTGATCATGAGTCCTGCTGAACTCGAGTCCCTGGAAGAAACGTTAGACATTCTCTCGGACCCCGTGGCGATGAGTGGGATCCGAGATGTGGAGAAGGCAATCGATGCGGGCGAAGTGATCGATGCGGCGGGGCTGCGCGAGCGCTATCTGAAGCGTTGAATCCTTGGAATTTGGTCGTCGCTGCCTCGGCCAGCCGGTCACTCGATCGGCTGGCCGAGGGTGTAGCAGCAGCGATCGTAGAGTTCATGCTGGGGCCGCTGTGTGAGAAACCGCCTGTTGCTGGCACGCCACTACGTCGTGAACTCACTGGCTACTGGCCAGCTAGGCGCGGCGCATACCGGATTGTCTACCGACTCGACTATGAACGGCATGATGTACTTGTGGTTCGAATCCAGCATCGCAGCGATGTTTACCTTCCAAGGTAGACGGGGAGTCACCTTGGGTCGCTCGACTGTGATGGCCGGCAATGCCTTGATAGGCAGACCATGTACCGCCAGCGTGATGACGTGGCAGTGGTCAAGGAAGAACGTGTCCCAATTCGGGTAGGCCCTAGCGAAAAGCGCTTGCTTGAACGTGCTGCTGCGCTGTCGATGAGAGTGCTCGGGCTTGGTGGGAGCGTATCGGCTTTCATCCATCTGAGTCAGCCGAACCACTCAACCTCGATCTGTACCTCTCGACGAGCGAGATCGAGGCGACACTGCGTTCCCTTCCCTGGCCACAGGGCCTGTGGTGAACGAAGCGACGGCGACCAGTCGACCTGTGACTGGCAGGTGTCGTGGTGCTGACCTATTGCGCCTCGAAGCACTACGAGTACGGGCGCTCAGTGGATAGCAATAGGGCTATCATAGGGCTATGGCTAGAACTCAGACGATGGTTCAGCTCACTGATGAAATAGTTGCTGACCTCGACTCAGAAGCGACCAAGCGCGGAGTTTCACGGTCAGCTCTGATACGCGAGGCGATTGGTTCGTATATCTCCGAGCTCCGTTCAAATGACATTGGTCAACGAATTGCAGACGGCTATATGGCGAATCCTCCTCAGACGCCGGATGTCTGGGGTGACCCACAGTCGGCAGGGGACGTGGCGGCGGCAGAAGTAATGCAACGACTCGACGAAGAGGAACGGACACTGGGGAATGACCCGTGGTGAGGCGTGGCGAGGTTTGGTGGTACGAGCATCCAGATGCTGGCCGAAGGCCGTTCTTGATTCTCACCAGAGATGAGGCATGCGGAGTCTTGAACCAGGTGATGGGAGTGCCGGCCACCACGGTGATTCGAGACATTCCGACAGAGGTCCATGTCGGTGAACGTGATGGCATGCCTCGTCCATGCGCCTTTACCCTCGACAACATCACGCTCATCAGACCAACGTTGTGCACCTCAATGGTGACATCGCTTGATGCTTCAAAGATGACTGAGGTCTGCGTCGCCATGGGTCATGCGACAGCATGCTGAACCGTTGAAAGTTGCCAAGCGGACCAATACAGGCCCCGAACTCCAGAGGTATCTTCCAGCGGCTGCCCCAGGCGACGCTGATGACATTCAGTGACTCCCGCCTCGTTCAGTGTTCGGCGTTACGGAGTTGCTTGACAATGTCCATGGCCTGGTTGATCGGGATGACGAACCCGATGTTGGATGCCTGAGTCGAGCCTGACGAGGATGCAACAGCAGTGTTGATCCCGATTACCTCACCATCAGCGTTGACGAGTGGGCCTCCGCTGTTGCCTGAGCTGATCGCTGCATCTGTCTGGATCAACCCTGTCATCTCCGACGTCGAGTAGTCAGAACCGGTGGTGATCGAGCGGTCGAGAGCGGAGATGATTCCTCGAGTCACTGACATGGATCCTTCGAGCGCCAGCGCGTTTCCGACAGCGATGACGTCATCACCGACCTTGGCGAGATCCGAGTCGCCGATTGTTGCAGCTGGAAGATTCACGTTGCCGGTCACCTGCAATAGCGCCAGGTCATTCGAAGTGTCGGCGGCGACGACAGTGACGGGGTACTCGGTGACCTTGCCACCGTCGCCAGTCACCGAAATCGTCACACTCGATGCGCCACTCACGACGTGCGCGTTGGTGAGGATCTCACCGTCAGAGCTCAAGATGATTCCCGTTCCAGCGCCAGAACCGGTGGCTGTGTAGGGCCCTCTCCGCTGCACTATCTCGGTTGTGACCGCAACAACCGACTTATCCACCCGGTCTAGAACCTCAGCGACCGTGAGGTCACTCGCGATCTCACCGCTTGGTTCGACAGTCTTGGTCGACGTGTCCGATTCAGAGGTGTCCACCTTGGTCTGAGTAGCTGGCTGTGACGCCGTTATCTTTGCTGCTTGTTGTGACTCCGAGTTGTCCAGGCTTGCTCCGATCACTCCGCCGACACTGCCTGCGACAAGCGCAGTCGCTGTCACAGCGGCGACGAGAAGTGAGCGTCCTCGGCTTCGGGACGGACCCGAGTCACTCTGGCCAGCCGGATTGGGCCCAGCCGGATTAGGTCCAGTGTGACCCGACCCCGGAGCGGCGTCATGCGACGGCGGTGTATACACCGGCGGCATGGGGATCGGAGCGTGGGGCAGTGGAGTGTCGGACGGTGTGTTCGACTGTGGTGGGTTCCATTGCGGGTTGGGTGATGGAGGTTGTGTCGTCATGTAGAACACGATCCGTCGTCAACCTCGGAAGCTGCACCAGAGAAGCTGGGAGCTGGCTGAGTGCTGAGAGACCTCTCTTTTTACAAAGGCGCAGAGCCAGAGCCGTTGGGATACGCCGGGCCCAGTTCTGCAATGGGCAACTCGATAACGGCCATGGTCCCTTGACCATTGCTAGGTCTCTCCAGACGAACAGTGCCTCTCATGGATTCGACAATCGCCGCAACGATGCTCAGACCCAGTCCGGATCCACCTGACGCCCTGCTCCGTGACGGATCAGAACGCCAGAACCGTTCGAACGCTTGCGAGATTGCTTCGTCGTCCATGCCTGGACCGTGATCCCGCACGGTCAAACGGACCCGACCGTCACGCTGGACGACCTCGACCTCGACGGGCGTCCCAGTTGGCGTGTGCACGGCAGCATTCGTCAGCAGATTCGCGATCACCTGATGCAACTGATCGGGGTTGCCCAGCACAGTCGCCGCTTCGACTCGTTCAGTGACGGGATGATCCGGGTGTCTAACACGCAGATCCGAGACTGCATCTGTGGCCACTTTGTCGACTCGGACGGGAACAACTCTGACGCGCTGGTGTTGGTCCAGCCGGGCCAAGGTCAACAGGTCCTCAACCAAGCGACCCATGCGTATGGCCTCCGCCTCGGTTCTGACCATGGCGGCGTCCAAACGGTCGGGGTCATCCAACCCGCCCATGCGATACAGCTCCGCATAGCCACGAACGGTCGTCACCGGAGTCCGCAGCTCATGGGAGGCATCGGCAACGAATCGACGCAGTTTGTCCTCTGTGGCGGCGCGCTCAGCGAAGGCCGCCTCGATGTGTTCGAGCATCGCGTTGAGCGCCACACCGAGCTCATGTGCCTCTGTTCCAGGCGCTTCCTCGGGAACGCGGTGTGAGAGATCACCCGCTGCGATGGTGGCTGCCGCTTCGGTCATGCGGCGCACCGGCCGTACTCCGAGCCTCAACACCCACCACAGAATCATTCCCAGTACGAACAACACCGACAGCGTGGTGACCAATTCGGTGGTCGTCAGTCGATTGATCGTCGCGTCGACGTTGTCGAGGGGCATTCCGAGCACAATGATGTTTCCATCAAAATCAGCGCCCGTCATCACCCGGTAGCGAGATCCTTTGACGGTCGAATTGACCGTTTCGATCGTGCCGCGTTGCGCCAGATCAATGGCCTCATCTGCAGTCAATGATGGAGCTGAGTTGCTGCCGGCTGTGCTTTCGGGCGACAGCCTGGTTTCCAAAACTCCATCGACCAAGACACCGGCGTAGATCGAACTGTAAGTACCCGAATCCTTGCCGGGCGTGGACCCGGTGGGAGGCGTTCCGTTGGAGGAGGGGGGAATTCGCTGACCTCCGCCTGGCCCTGATGCGAAGCGGACGAGTTGTGCATCAACCTGGTCCATCAGGTGATCGGACGTGATGCGTGTGACCACCCAAGATGTCGCGACGAGGAACGCTGCAACCAGCGACATTGCAACAAGTATCCGCGTCTTGAGGGTCATGTCGGATCAGCGCTGACGTCGAAGGGTGTAACCCACTCCGCGGACGGTGTGTATGAGTTTGGGTTCATCACGGTCCAGCTTCCGCCGCAGGTATCCGATATAGGTCTCGACGATCCCTCCGTCCCCGCCGAAATCGAAGTCCCAGACATGGTCGAGTATCTGCGCCTTGCTCAAGACACGGCCCTGGTTCTGCATCAGGAATCGCAACAGGTTGTACTCAGTGGGGGACAGAGTTATTTCTTCGCCGTCCTTGGTGACCATGTGAGCGTCGTCATCGAGGATCAGGTCCTCGCAGCGCAGAACAGCATCTGTAGCGATGCCAGCGCCGGTGCGACGCAAGACTGCGTTGATCCGGGCAACCAGCTCCTCCAGACTGAACGGCTTGACCAGATAGTCATCCCCGCCGAGAGTCAGGCCACGTATGACGTCCTCAGTGTTGTCCTTGGCAGTGAGGAATACCACGGGGACCTTGAGACCTTCGGTCCTCATCCGACGGCACACCTCGAAGCCGTCGAGGTCAGGCATCATTACATCCAACACTGCCAAATCCGGGGTGACCCGGCGCATCTCATCGAGCGCGTCCCGTCCGTTATCGAACGATCTGACGTCGAAGTCGTGATACGACAGGGCCGCCTCGAGCATTGAACGGAGATGGTCCTCATCGTCGACCAGAAAGACGGTAGCTGCGGGCATGCACCCAGTATCGTCCCAGATTCTGGGAGTTGGCTGAGGATCCGATGAGTATCAGTCGGGAGATCACCCATGGTCACGATGGTCCCGTGAATCGGCCCAGCGGGTTCTTATGGGATTAACGGCAAACTTTCAGGTTCGTTCGCGAGGATCATCCAATGTTGCAAGAAACTCAAACTCCCCCCACATCTGAAAACTCCGGGTCGAAGAACCTCAAGATAACCATGGGACTGGCAATCGGCGTGCTGGTCATAGTGGCCGGCGTGGGCCTCTGGTGGTTCTTCGGTCGCGACACACCCGACGCGGTCAACATCGATACCGCGGCGGGCGGCGTGATCGGCCAAGCTGGAGAATCCAGCGGCGGTACTGATGATGGAACCATCGAGGGCACCTGGTCAGTTGACACATCGACCGGAGAGTTCGACTTCAACTCTGCGACCGGTACCTTCGCCGGGTTCCGAATCAAAGAGGAGTTGGCCGGAATCGGCGACACCGAGGCGGTGGGTCGCACAGGCGACGTGAGCGGGTCCTTCACCATTGAGGGAACCACGGTCACCGATGCCAAGATCACAGTTGATCTGTCGACGATCAAGACAAACGATTCGATGCGCGACCGACGCGTCCAGGACGCGTTGTCGACCAGCAAATACCCGGACGCGACCTTTGAGCTGAGCGAACCCATCGAGCTTGGGGCCGATGCAGCCAACGGATCGACGGTCAAGGTTGACGCCGAGGGCGAGTTGACCATCCACGGTGTCACCAAGAAGGTGACGTTCCCACTTGAAGCACGACTGGTAAATGGCACAGTCGTGGTGGTCGGTTCACTCGACATCTCCTTTGCTGACTACGACGTAGAAGTGCCCTCAAGCATGAAGGTCGTCTCGGTCGAGGACCACGGCGTTGTGGAGTTGCAGTTGTTGCTGAAGCGATAGTCGACTGTCACATTCTGGGCCGCTGCTCGTCACGGCCCCAGCAACTCGTTGCTGGGACCGACAAGCGTCCGGCATTCACAGCAAGTTCTGTGCTTGTTCAGGACCTGTTCTCAGATCAGTTGGACCTCTGAGTCATCCAGCTCGACATCAAACACGTCCGACCACGACCCCCAACTGTCGCGGATATTGGGCGGTTCGGAGGGCGGTCTCTATGCGACCGTCTCATCGGTAATGCTCGGTGCTTGGCCTAACAGTGAAGCATCTGTCAGTCGGGTCAAGACGGTGGCGCTCCGGTCAGACTCATTACATCTGACCCGACAGTCCAGAAAGCAGTCGAAGCCTGCGCTGATCTCGCTCCCAGCTTCCCGAATCGTGGCGAGTGATTGAGCCTGACCGAACCAGAGTCGGCGTGGCCAAGGTCGAGGTGACCGTGGTGGAAGAATCAACCCATGAGCGACGACAATTCCAAGTCGGGTCTAGGCGGATCGGCAGGGAGCGACTCAATGACCCGTCCGAATCATCGGAGCATTCGCCGTCGAGACTTGGCTCGACTGGCGGATGCAGATCGCTCGCCGATGCAGATCCTCCAGGAACAGAACTCAACTCGCCTTGCCGAACTGATCCCGTTGCGAACCACTCGCATGAGCGCGAGCCCGTTCACCTTCTTCCGGGGTACGGCTGCGATCATGGCTGCAGACCAAGCACAGGATCCCCATAGTGGAATCCTCGTGGCATCGTGTGGAGACTCGCACCTGAGCAATTTCGGTTTCTACGCATCGCCCCAGCGCACACTCATGTTCGACCTGAACGACTTCGATGAGGCCGCTTGGGCTCCGTGGGAGTGGGACCTCAAACGTTTGGTGACCAGTGTGATAATCGGTGGCCGAGCTACTGACCGTGATGACGCAACGGTTGAACGTGCAGCGCGAGGCACCGTGAATGCCTATATCTCGACACTCCGCAACGCAGTTGAGCGGAGCCCGCTCGAGCGCTACTACAGCCACTTCGACCCTGCTTCGGTGCGTGAGGAACTCGACAAGGCGTCCGCCAAGGCATTGCGCCGAGCTATCAATGACGCCGAGAAACGCACTGGCGAGCGAGCAACTCGGCGCCTGACCGAAGAATCAGATGCCGGGGGTCGCCGGTTCATCGAGAATCCACCCGTCATGACACACATCGACGCAGGCCTTAAGTCCCGTGTTCATGGGTTGTTCGAGCAGTACCTTGCATCTGCCTACGTCGATGTTCGAATGCTGCTGGCCCAGTACTCCGTCGAGGACGTGGTGCGCAGGGTGGTGGGCGTCGGCAGCGTCGGCACCCGCTGCTATGTCGTGCTGCTGCGCGAGCCAGCGGGGAGTTCACTCATTCTCCAGGTGAAGGAAGCCGGTCCCAGCGTGCTCGAACGCTACGGCGGAATCCAACTACCCTCTGCTTACCGAGAGTCAGTCGAACGGGGTGGACAGGGCATCAGGGTCGTTGGTCTACAGCGGATCCTTCAGGCGTACTCGGATCCATTCCTCGGACATCTCAGGTCCCCGGCTGGGGACTTCTACGTCCGACAGTTCCATGACAAGAAGGGGAGCGTTGATGTCGAGGAACTCGCAGATACCGCATTCCGTCGTTACTCAGCCGCGTGCGGTGTGGTGCTGGCCCGGGCACATTCGCAGTCACGCACGGCATCCGAGGTCGTCGAATACATAGGCACCGGGCGGCGGGTAGCGAAGAGCGTCGTCGCTTGGAGTGAGGCATACGCCCAGCGGTCACTTGGTGACTACAATGACTTCGTAACGTCGTTCCGAAATGACGAGATGGAAACCAGGCCATGACCGAGCCGAAACTGCTCAGCGGTGGAAACCCCCAGATACCGAAGGGTGATGGTGATGCACCGGTGCAGGCATACATCGAGGCGATGCCCGAGTGGAAGAATTCGATAGGTGCTCAGCTAGACGGTCTCGTCAATGAGGCAGTTCCCGACGTTCTCAAAGCTGTGCGTTGGAACTCTCCGTTCTATGGGACCGAGGAACACGGTTGGTTCTTCAGCTTCCACTGCTTCACCAAGTACGTGAAGGTCACATTCTTGAACGGGTCACACTTGGATCCACCACCGTCGCTCTCGGCCAAGGATCCCGATGCCCGGTTCGTGCACATTTACGAATCGGGGATAGAGGATCCCGGCCAGCTATTGGACTGGATCCGACAGGCGAGTGAATTGCCCGCGTGGAAGGGCTTTTGATCCGCTGATTCGTGCTTGTCGCGAGTACTTGGGCTGGGGTGAGGCTTAGGCGCCGATCGGGCAGCGCGCTGGAGGCGCGAACTTTGTGGAGTTCGCGTTGGTGGGCAACACAAACTCCACAAAGTTCCGGCGGGATGTGAAATCACCCGATCCAAGCGGGCGATTGGCGCGCTAGTTCGACAGTTCATGTGACGAATGGCTCAGAATCGCGCCTAGAAATCGATAAGGTATCGATATATCGTGTATGTATCGTAAGAATATCGAAAGAGGTAAATGGTTTGATGGAACCACAAGACAAGACAGATTCAGAAGGCCTAGGAGAGCCAGAACAAGCAACTGGCGATCCGGAAAATGAAAGCGAAGCTCCACGTGGCCGCGGTCGTCGTGGACATCGCCCGGGTGGGCGATCGGGCGGTCGGCCCGAGGGGCGCCCGGAAGGTCGACAAGGCCGCCCCGGTGGTCGTGGCGAAGGGCGACCAGAACGTGGCCACGGTGGCCACCCCAGGGGGCGTGGGCGCCGAGGCCGTGGTGATGTTCGGTTGGCAGTCCTCTCGCTGTTGGCTGAGGAGTCGATGCATGGCTATCGGCTGATGGGCGAGATCGACCAGCGGAGCAACGGCGCCTGGCGACCGAGCCCCGGATCGATCTATCCACTGCTCCAGCAGTTGGCGGACGAGGGCCTGGTCAAACCCGATGACGAGGGTGATCGCAGGGTCTTTTCGTTGACCGACGAAGGTCGAGCCGCTGCCGAAGAGGCGGCGGAGGCCAAGATCTGGGACGCCCGCTCCGGTGGGCAAGATCGGGTCGATCTCAAGGCGGCTATTGGCTCACTCGGCCAGGCCGCGATTCAGGTTGCTCGCACCGGCACCCCTGAACAGGCAAAGCGGGCTGAGGCGATCATCGTTGATGCGCGCAAGCAGTTGTATCGGTTGTTGGCTGAAGACTGACAGACCAAGCTGGACGCAAGTGGGGCGGACGTAGCGCCGCCCCTCCTGCGCGTTTTCGCCACCTCTAATTCATCAGATGAATAAGGTGTGTCCATGAAGATGAGACTCCTGCCCACCGATGACTTCATGCACGTTCCCGAGGACGCGTCGAACTTCAACGAGAGCAGGTACTACAACTTCTTCGATCAGGGTTCCAGCTTCGGCGGATGGGTCCGCATGGGCAACAGGGTCAACGAGGGATACGCCGAATTGACCGTATGTCTCTATCTTCCCGATGGAAGCGTCGGATTCATCTATGACCGTCCCAAGATCGAAACCAATAACGCACACGATGCCGGCGGATTGCGGTTCGACGTGATCGAGCCATTCGTGAGACACCAGATCACCTTCGACCGAAAGGTCTGCCTGCTGGCGAACCCGCGCGAGATGTCCAATCCCCGCGAGGCCTTCACCAACAACCCGTTCGTCACTTGCCAGGTGGAACTCGCGCTCGACGCGGTAGGTCCGATCGAGGGCGGCGAACCCGAATGGGAAGAGGGTGATAAGCGACTAGACCAAGACCCGGAACGGATGTTCGCCCGGGGTCATACCGAGCAGCACATGGGTATAACGGGCACCGTTTCGGTGGGCGACCAACGCTTCGAGATCGCAGATGGTCTCGGGATGCGTGATCATTCCTGGGGTCCCAGGTATTGGCAGAACGTCTGGTGGTACCGCTGGCTGACGGTGAACCTCGGGCCTGATCTGGGCATCGGTTGCACCATTGGTGGAGATGAAAGCGGCAAGATCGGATCTCGTGGATTCGTCTATGACCGCAAGCGATACGGTGATGACCGATTTGTTGCAGTGCGAAGGGCAAGCATCACCTCGGACTATGACGAGGACTGGATCCCTCGCACCAACACGCTGACAGTCACCACTGAAGATCACGTCTACGAGATAGCTGGCGAGGTGTGGTCGAACATTCCCCTTCGTAATCGCCGTGACGGGAAGGTGACCCGAATCACCGAGGGTGCTACCCGTTGGAGTTACGACGGGATCGTGGGAACGGGAATGTCGGAGTATCTCGACCAGATCGTCGATGATGTCCCAGTCGGCACCGAGGTCGGCTACTGAGTACCACCACGAGGTCAGTGAACAGGTTCTTGATTCTGGAACAACCCCCCGGGGCGACGGTGCTCTCCATCCAACGGTTAGGGTGCACGAATGACAACCGGGGGACATGTTGCCGAGCGAGCATCCAAACTCGCTGAACTGCTCAATTCTGACGCTGTAGAGGCCGAGCGAATCAGACAACTCACGCCGGCGGTGCTTGACGCCGCAAGGGAATCGGGTTTGTTCCAGATGGTGGTACCAACCCGTTTCGGCGGCGAAGGAGCCGGCCTGGCTGACCTGATTGACACGACCCGCACGCTGGCGACCGGGTGTCCAGCATCTGCGTGGACACTGTCGTTCCTGATCATGCACAACTGGTTGATCACCAGGTTCTCCGAAGAGTTCCAACAAGAGGTGCTGGGCTCTGGCGAGGGCTATGTATTGATGCCTGCTCCGCTCGCTCCCACAGGCAAACTCCGCTCGGTCACGGGCCCTGACGGCCAGGCCGGATGGGAGGTCACCGGGCGCTGGGAATGGGCGACCGGAGTGCGCCATGCGGATTGGGTGATGGTCACGGGCGTAGAGGACCGCACTGATGCGCTCGTCGCAAGGTTTGCTGTGCTGCCGATATCCGATGTCAATGTCGAAGATGTCTGGTTCACCTCTGGCATGAGGGCAACTGGGTCTGACAACGTTCACGTGAAGGGGGCCTTCGTTCCCGAGCATCGGACGCTCGTCTCGGACGACCTGTTCGAGGCGGGAGTAGCTGTTGAAGGTGATGGGTTGGCGCACCTGCCGGTGATGGCGGTTCTCTCTTTGCTTGCCGCCGCTCCGGCCGTTGGTGCCGCTGAGCGCGCCGTTAGCGAATACTTGGAACGCCTTAGGTCACGTGTTCTTGCGTTCAGCATGGGGGACAAGGCGGCTGAGCAGCCAGTCGCGCAGGCCAGGCTGGGAACTGCCCTAGCTGATGTGAGCGCAGCCAGGGTAGTGCTCGATGACGCGGTCGACCGCCTGTGTGCCATTGATTCCTGCGATGACCCGGCATCGGAACGTGTCTCAGTGCGACTAGCCGCAGCGGACGCGGTCAGGCGGTCTGTAGCGGTCATCGGCGATGTGTGTGCAGGTGCGGGAGCCAGCGTGTACAGGCTCGACTCGACATTGCAGCGCCTGCAACGAGACGTCGAGGTGCTCAAAGGGCACGTCATCTTTGATTGGGATCGGACCACGGAACTAGCTGGTCGTGTTGCCCTTGGGCTGCCGCTACGTCCCTTGGACCGCTACTGAGCGGACTCCTCGACGGATACTCTCAGCAAACTCTGAGGTTTCTCGGCGTTTGATCCCAGATTGGATCTTTAGCTTCGGGTCCATGGAACGAACCCGAAGCGTCAGAAGCATCTCAAGATCAGGTCCTACAGGCGGTGCTCTCCGATGACCCTCGCGACGCTTTTCCTGATCGACTTGGTGGCCATAACAATCCTGGTGTTCGTGGTCTACTTCCCGCGACATCGCCGCAAGGACATGGTTGTAGCTCTCCTCGGCATCAATATCGGCGTGCTCGGAGTGACTCAAGGATTGTCCTCTGCCGGTGTGTCAGCGGGTCTCGGACTTGGCTTGTTCGGTGTGTTGTCGATCATTCGACTCCGCTCAACTGAGATGGACCAAGGTGAGGTTGCCTACTACTTCGCGGCACTGACGTTGGGGCTCCTCGGTGGTTTCGTCGTCGAACCGCACTGGTTGAGTATCGCCCTCGTGGCAGTAATCGTTCTGGCGATCTATGTGGGTGACCACCCCAGGTTGTTCGCCAAGTATCGCCATCAAGTGATCACCTTGGACAGAGCGTTTACGGATGAGGGTGAGGCAACTGCGTACTTGGAAGCAATGCTTGGCGCTCGGGTCCGCAACATGACGATAAAGACGCTCGATCTGGTGCGTGACGTCACTGTCGTTGATGTTCGTTACGAGTTGAATTCCGAACCGGTTCGAGACACCCAGGTAGTCGGAGCAAACCGATGACTTCCACGCTTGCCAATGCTCGGGAGGACTGCGATTTTCAGATGTCCACTACTGACCTATTCGATGGAGCTACCGGCCACCTGCAGACCGTGACCCTCGATGAACTCAACGAGACTGCGGAACTCCAATCCCGGATGGACCGCAAGTACATCGTCGACAAGAGCCGACTGGCTGATGTGATCGCTGCCAACGGCACCGGGTTGAGGGTGCTCGAAATCGATGACCATCGGGGGTCTCACTACACCAGCACCTACTTCGACACACCAGACCTAGTCAGTTACATGTCGACTGCTCGGTCGCGACCGACTCGGTTCAAGGTGAGGACCAGGCGCTACGGCGATGCTCCGGAAACGTGGCTCGAGGTCAAACAACGAAGCGTTCATGGCAAGACCATCAAGGAACGTATCCAGCTTGGCTCCGGTGCACCTGCGACAGTTCTCGGCCTGAGCACGTTCTATGACGGACAAGTTGGCTTGAAAGGTGCTGAATCAATCGCGTTCCTAAACGAGTTCGACACCATCGCACCTCACGTAGTGAATCTGTCACGCAAGCTCACGACCGCTTATACCCGCATGACCCTGTTGTGCTCATCCCTCGGTCAGCGAATCCCACAAGGCCAACGAGTCACGATCGACTGTGATCTGCGATGCGGGCTCCCTGATGGGAGCGGCATCGATATCGGGCGCCTCGGCGATCTCATGATCATTGAGACCAAATCACCTGGTCACGGCCCGGGTCCGTTCGACCGCGCGTTGTGGAGCATGCACATTCGTCCGATCGTGATCAGTAAGTACGCCCTCGGAATGGCATCATCTGACCCAACGCTGCCTTCCAACAAGTGGCATCGGGTTCTGAGCCGCTACGTCAGACCTGGTTGTGACAAGGCGGAAAGGTGAATCGCCCTGAGCCCGTGTCCAGCATCGGATCAAAGCTCCGGCGCCTTCGCAATGGTGTTGCGCTCGCGTTGACGGTTGCCCTAGTCATGGTCCCGGTTGCTTGCAGTGGCAAAGGTGGATCCGGCACCGGCTCGAAATCCTCATCACAAACTGCGAACGAACGATCACAGGCGAGTCCTTCTGGTGAGGCGCAGGCAGGGTCCATCTTCGACCCGACCAAGGTGCACACGATCAGCGTCACGGTCCCACAAGAGAAGTTCGAAGCGATGATCGCCAACTACGAATCCACCGATCAAAAGGACTGGATCGAAGCAACGGTCGAGATCGACGGCACGACCTATGAACGAGTCGGGCTACGTCTGAAGGGGAACTCTTCGCTCCGAGGCGCATCACAGAAGTCTGCGCAGGACCTTCCTTGGTTGATTCGTCTGAACAAGTTCGTTGAAGGGCAGACCCACGACGGGTTCGCTGACATCGTCGTCCGGTCGAACTCTTCGGAGACGTCATTGAACGAATCAGTTGCTCTCGCCCTGCTGGCGCGTGCCGGCCTCGCTTCGCAGAACGCGGCCCCGAC
The DNA here is from genome assembly GCA_020439285.1 of Microthrixaceae bacterium. Classification (GTDB taxonomy): domain Bacteria; phylum Actinomycetota; class Acidimicrobiia; order Acidimicrobiales; family Microtrichaceae; genus JAGQSZ01. The sequence continues at coordinate 5,314 of JAGQSZ010000029.1, read as the reverse complement.
CCGTTTCAGCGTGAATGGAAGTGATCAAGTCCTGCGGCTGATAGTCGAACTCCCGGACGACGACGCGTGGCAGGACTCGTGGTTCGACGGTAAGGGAGCGCTGTTCAAAGCGGAGAGCACCGGCGACTGGAGCTACCGAGGTGACGATCAGACTTCATATGAGGACGTCTTTGATCAGGAGGGAGGCAAGAAGGTCACCGACATGACACCTCTGATCGAGTTCCTCAAGTTCATCAACGAATCTGATGACGAGACTTTCGCCAGTGACCTTTCCAAGTATCTCGACGTCGATAGTTTCGCGACCTATCTGGCGATGATGGATCTGGTCGGCAACTTCGACGACATTTCAGGTCCGGGCAACAACGCGTATTTGTGGTGGGACCAGAAATCTGGGGTCTTCACTGTTGTCCCATGGGACCTCAACCTCGCCTTCGGAGTCTCGCCCGGCGGTGGTGGAGGACGAGGCGGTGCTGCGCCGGGTGCTGGCGGCCCACCAGGAGGTTTCCCCAGCGGTGGAAGTCAAGGTGGTCGGACGAACCAAGGTGGTCAACGGCCCAATGGCGGCGGCTTTGGACGATCGAACCCACTAGTTGAACGGTTCCACTCCACAGAAACATTCGAAGCGTTGTACCAACAGAAGCTGACTGAGCTGCGGAGCGAACTATTCGACTCCGGCGAAGCCCAGACCATTTTGGACAGCCAGAGCAAAGTCCTCATGGACCAAGCGAGTGATCTAGTTGATGAGGCAACCATCACCTCGGAGAGCGATCGGATCGCTGAGTCGTTCAAATAGCAGGTCTGTAAGTGTGACGAGATTCCGTGCCAGTTGAGGATTCACGGGAGCGTCTTGGCCGGGGCTACTTGGTAGGGTCAGAATCCAAAATGACCGCGGAGCCGACCAACTCAGATTCTGGTTCGGCTGGGAATCGGTCGGATCAGAGGTACCAATGCCGATCTACACCGGATCAGATGGCCGCTCCGAAACCCGTCGCGGACGATTCATGATTGTCGCCACTGCGATTGCGTCACTCGGACTTCTTGTCAGTGCGTGCGGTGGATCTGGAGAATCGGATGAAAAGGCTCGCCGGAACTCTCCAAATGAGGAGACTCGACGAGCAGACCCGGACAACTGTCCGGTCGGCGCGCTTGATGAGGTAACCGATCCGATCGAGATCACGGTGTGGCACGCATACTTCGCGCTTTCCAAGCAGGCCATGGAAAAGACTGTTGAGGAATACAACGCTTCACAAGACAAGGTGAAGGTGAACCTCGAGTCCCAGGGGTACTACCCCGAGATGCAAAAGAAGTACGAGGACCGGCTCAGCGACCCATCCCAGTTGCCAGATGTGATCTTCGCCAACAACACGGCGTTCCGAGTCATGGTTGATTCAGACTCTGTGATTCCAGCCGATGACTGCATCGCTGCGGACGCAGATGCGAAGGCCTTCTACGACGAACTGCTTCCCGTCGTTCGTCAGACGTACTCGGTTCAAGACACGTTGTGGCCCGCATCGTTCACGATGTCCATGCCGGTCCTGTACGTCAACCAGACGCTCCTGTCCAAGGCCGGTGTCGATGAGTCAACGCCGATGAACACACTGGCTGATGTCCGTGCCGTTGCCGAGAAGATCAAGGCTGCCAATATCCCTGGGCTGGAAGCGCCGCTATCCATGGAGCTCTACAGCTCATGGTGGGAGACATGGATAACCGGAGCGGGTGAAACGATCGTCAATGAGAACAACGGTCATGATGGTCTCGCTACGAAGTCGACGCTGGACAACGAAGCAGCGCTCGAGACACTCGAGTGGCTGAAGTCGATGTACGACGATGGCCTGCTCAAGGCATATCCGGAGTCAAACGGCTTGGATCACGTCTTTGCTATCGCAAACAAGAGTGCAGCGATGCTCATCGAAGGGTCGCTGGGCCTCACCTCTGTGAACGCAGTTGCCCAGAGCGGTGCAGGTGCTGTCGAGGAGGCCGAAGGAATCGACCCAGCTGACCTCGAAGGGCTCGTTGGGGAGGTCAGGATGTTCCCAGGCGTCAACAAAGTCGGTCAGGTCAACGCGGCTGCATCTGCCGGATTTGTTGTCGCTGGTCAGGACCCGCAGAAAGTCGCTGCCGCTTGGGATTTCCTGCAGTTCTTCAACGGAACCACTTCTCAGATCCGCTGGACGACGATGGGGTCCTCATTGCCAGTGACCAATGCTGTTCGGAACTCGCCAGAGATCAAGGACTATTTCGCCAACGACTCTGGTGGGAAGCTGCTCAAGGTGGCTGATGATCAATTCGTGGCTCTCGGGTTGGACAATCCGACTCCGATAATCGGACCATTTGATTGGTTCCGTGCCGAGACGCATTCGCTGTTGGGCAGAGTGGTCCTCCAACACAAGGACCCGAAAGCGGAACTCGACAAAATGGACAGCGCTTTCCAAACGGCCCTTGATGAATACCGACAGGAGGTCGGCGGTTGAGCTCGCACGTCGATGAAGACGCTCCGACTGTGGAGCCGCTGCCAGTATCAGAGAACAACCGTCGAGAATCGCCGGGCCTCTTGAGCGTTTGGCTGTTCATCGTTGCTGCCTTGGTGCTGATCATGGTCGTCATCGGCGGAACCACTCGGTTGACTCAATCGGGTCTATCGATGGTCCGGTGGGAGCCGATCAGCGGTGTGATCCCCCCGCTCAACGACGCCGACTGGCAAGCCGAATTCGATTCCTACAAGGCATATCCCGAGTTCCAGAAGATCAACAGAGAGATGACCCTCTCAGAATTCAAGGGAATCTTCTTTTGGGAGTACCTCCACCGCCTCATAGGGCGACTCCTGGGTTTGGCGTTGGCCGTACCGTTCCTCTTCTTCTTGGTGCGAAGAGCCATACCCAACGGATATGGCTGGCGACTCGCTGGCCTTGTTTGCCTAGTCGGTCTCCAAGGGCTGATCGGTTGGTGGATGGTGTCAAGCGGGTTGGTCGATCGGCCAGACGTGGCCCACGAACGTTTGGCGGTGCACTTGGCAGCGGCGCTCCTGTTGTTGATAGCCACGCTCTGGACAGCGCTTGATCTTCGGGCCCTGTCACATGGCCAGACCCGGGTCGAGGGTCGCCCCTCGCGCTGGATCTGGCCCTTCGCGTCCCTGCTGACAGTTCAGATAATCATGGGCGCGTTCGTCGCTGGACTAGATGCTGGCCGGATATTCAACACGTGGCCGCTGATGCACGGTGCTTTGTTCCCAAAAGGAATTGGTGAGCTTTCACCGATCTGGTCGAACTTCGTCGACAACCCAATCGGGGTCCAGTTCGTCCACCGCTGGTTGGGCCTCGTGGTTGCCTTGTCGGGACTCGCAGTAGCTGTGCAGTTGTTCCGGGCAGGTGCCAAAACCCAAGCGACCGCGTTGGAGGTAGCGGTACTCGTGCAGTTCATCCTGGGAGTAGTTACGTTATTGAACGCAGTCCCCGTGGCACTTGGAGTCGCACATCAAGCGGGCGGAACTCTCCTGGTTGTCGTGACCGTCTTTGCCGCCCACTGGTCATTGGGCGGGGCACGCCGGACCGAGAACGCGGATTAGTCGCGACGCATCCCAGGGTGCTTCGAGGCCATCAAGGGCATCAGCAGACGGCGGGGAATGTGATCGCCGAAGAACGCAGTCACCTGGTTTGCCACACCCGGGATGGCAACCGTTCTCCCCGCTGCCATTGCGTCGACTCCGCACCTAGCGACCGCTGGTGCAGGTTCCCACATGAACCGCGGGAGTGCGGACTCGGCATCTTGTTGGGATATTCCTGCGGCGTCCCCAAAACCTGTTCGTACCGGACCCGGGCACAACGCTGTTGCCGTTACGTTGGTGCCACGAAGCTCACCGGCGAGAGCGTGTGTGTAGGACAGGACGAAGGACTTCGATGCCGCGTATCCCGCTTGTCCAGGGATTGGCTGGAAAGCGGCGGTAGACGCGACGTTCAGGACCGCTCCGCTGCGCTTTTCCACCATTGTGGGTAGGAAACGTGTGCACAAGTCTGCAACGGCCATCACGTCGACTTCGATCATGTTCATTTCGGCATCGGGATCGGCGTGATGGACTCGCCCCATCGTCGACAGTCCGGCGTTGTTCACCAGGATGCTCACCCACAGACCGAGTTCATCGATCCGGCCGGGTAGCGCTGCCCGCTCAGACCGGTTCGACAGGTCTGTCTGCAATACCTCGGCCCGTACACCGAGTCCCTGCAACTCCTGAGCCAGGTCGACCAACTTGTCTGTTGAACGCGCAACCAAAGCCACGTTCTGGCCACGCTCTGCGAGCTCCCTCGCCAGTTCCGCTCCGATCCCAGAGGAAGCCCCAGTAATCAGTGCGATTCGATCAGGCTGTGCAAGTGGCAGCGACATGAAGCGAACCTACTCCCAATGCTTCGGCTCGAGTGGGCGGCATGCGTAGCCGGCGAGGCGCGAATCCACTCGCCCGTCTAGGCACACATGAGAACGACTCGGTTGATTATCAGGCAGCTGTGGCCCGACGCCGTGAAAGCACCATCAGGACCGCACCGGCAGCTGCGAGCCCAAGGCCAACCACTGAGATCGGCCCGGAGTTGCTTCCGGTGTATGCCAAGTTCTTGTCGGCAACGTTGTTGCCGGTGTTGTTGGTCTCAGTCTTGGCCTCGACCTCGGTTTCAGGCTTGGACTCCTGGATCCCCAACACGGTGGTTGGTGTAGTCGGGGCAACCGACGTCGTCGGCAGAACAGACGGGTTGGTCGTAGTTGTGCTCGAAGGAGCGACAGTGGTCGAGGTGCTCGACGTCGTTGTCGTTGTTGATGCAGTTGTCGTGGTGGAGTTGTCCACACAACCCCAATGCTGCAGAGCTGTTTCGGTGTCCAGTGGGAACAACAGAGGTCCGTGGTGTTCACCCTCGGGGCTGATTTCATCTGGAGCGGCACCGGTGATCACGTCGAACTGCACCGGGTCACAGGTCTTGGTGAAACGGATGGTGGTGGTGCCGGCCTTTGAGATAGTGAAGTCTGCCTTCTCGACAAGTCGTTGTGGCCAAGCGACACCGTTTCCAGGCATCGAGTAGATGACCGCGGACGCATTGATCGGATCACACGGAGGAGCACTCGCACGGACGATCAGTTCGAAGTACTCACTTGTGTTGCGGATCTGTCGTGTGAGAACGAACGCGCTCGGAAGGCAGATGCCCTGAATCGCCGAGTCGTGTTGAGTGATCGTGATGTTCTCCACCGTGGGTTCGCCCTCGTCAGCGCCTGCTAGCGCAGGGAAGGCCATCACCACAGCAGCGAGGGCCAGTGCAACTATGCCGAGCTTCTTTGTCGG
>JAGQSZ010000305.1 GCA_020439285.1 Microthrixaceae bacterium | reverse complement strand
TCGAGAATGCCCTTGAGTTGGCGGCCGGCCTCGGCAGACAGCCAGTAGTTCGCGTGCATGACGTCGCATGGATTGATCGCCTGGTGGAGCGCAACGCCTCGAGCGAACTCGTCAATCAGATCGGGAAGCGTTTCCTTGTCGGCCTCCGGTGGGCCCGCGTCTATATGGACGACCTGCAGTCCCGGCTCCACCGAGACACGTTCGGGCAGGTCCCGATTGTCTCGGCGGACATAGACAGTCACGTCCACACCGGCTTGCGCGAGCGAGGTGCTCAGCTCGCGCACGTAGACGTTCATGCCACCCGAGTCGCCCACACCAGGTTGGGTCAATGGCGATGTGTGCATGGACAGCACTGCGACAGATCCAACGGATTCGGCCGAGCCCATCGAGCCAGCTTCTCCCAGGTGTCGCGGTGTCGCCATCGTCAGGAATTCACGTGGGTTAGGTCGGGATCCTCCGAATCCGGATCGCCCGTCGAGGTGTCCCCGGTCCGGCTCCCCCACAGACCCGACGCCATGCGTTCTGCCTCGTGTTCACGCACGAACGAGTCGTAGATGCGTACGAGGGTCTTCTTGTGTTCTTCAGAAATGCGGAGATCTCGCCGGATCTCGCCGATTACGTCGACCGCACCGTTGGGCTCATCGAGGATCCCTGCGCGGACATAGAGAGTCTCCGATGAGATCTCGAGCGCCCGAGCAATCTGTTGGAGGATCTCCGCCGATGGCCGACGCAGACCGCGCTCGATCTGCGACAGATACGGGTTGGAGACTCCGGCCATCTCCGAAAGCTTGCGGAGCGACAGTTGGCCAATGTTCCGCTGTTCGCGGATGAACTCACCGAGCTCATGCCAGCGGCGATCCAAGTCGTCCTTCATGTCCACAGGGTACTACACGACCGCGAGCATTCATCAGCCGCCCGCGAGCAGGGGTGGCGTGGGAGCTTTGACTGTCGGGTCAGCGCAGCAGGTCGTCCACCGGGGCACCACTGCGGTACCGACCGATGATTTCCTCTTGGATCCTGTCGATCCTCGAGTGGAGCGAGTGACGAGCTTCGGAGAGCTTGCGTTCGACTTGGGCGATCTGTTCGATCACCTCGGACAACTCGACGTCGTCGATCGATGGCAGATCGGCCTTCTGTGTGGGCGTCAGATACTCGTCGACCTCGCTGACGATCTCATCTGCCCAAGCGGGTGGTTCGAGCACAGCCGGGGGCCGTGGGACTCCTTCAGACCTGGTGCGGTCAGCGAGCGCACGCGGGAGACGACTGACCATACGGACTTCGTCACCGGTGCCCGAACGTCGCCGTTCGAGTTCGATCGCGAGCGTGTCGAGCCGCCCTTGGACCATCCGCCTCGCGTAGGAAAGGCCGTTCTCGACTTCCTCCAACTCGGAGCGCCGAGCCCGCAGGTCGGCCAACTCCAATGCAGAGAGGTCCGTTGGTTCTGGAATGTCGATCATCGATTCGAGGTCGAATTTCAAGGTGTTCCTCAAACGGTCAGGAGTTAGTCGGTCAACTCGGGTGCCACTCCGCGGGATCCTGGCGGATCAACGGACATAGCGACATCGAGTCAGTTCATTGTCCCACCAATCGGCAGATCAGATGCTGAATGTAGGAATCGGGCCAAGGAATCGATCAGCGGATCGGCTGCATCCCAAGATGGCGACATGGGACGACTTCGACTATCAGCCCATCATGATCACGACGGCCACATAGAACAATGGGCCTGCGACCAGGTACGCGTCCAAGCGTCGCAATCCGCGGGCCTTGGCGTCGGGACGTGGCAGGAACCTAGATGCGAGCATCTGACCCAACGGACATGTGATCGCGATGATCACACCTGAGATCGCGGCCGAGACCGGGGTGAGCGGATTGGGGTGGAACACCGCCATCGTGAACGTTGCTGCCATCACGCCGATGATCCCGGCTGCTGGCCCCTCCCATCTGGATGATGATTCGGCGCCGTGTAGGAACGATCCGGCGTCGTAGAGGCTGACGGCCACCACCAGGAACAGACCGGCCCACAAGTTGAATCTGACGGCGAGCACGATCGACACAGCGCCGATCGGAGGCAATAGAGATCCGATGAGAGTTGGAACGGCTGCCGAGAAGTTGCCGCCCCGAACCGTGTGCATCGCGATCACCAGGAACGGTGCGACGATAAACCCGAGCCCTGTAGCTCCGGTGCTGTAACCAGCGAGCAGGGGAAGTGTTCCAGAGATGACGGTGGCTAGGACCAGGCCGTTTCCCGGGTCGGGCGCGTTCTTGGCTGATCCCTTGGAGCGTTTGGGTGCCTTGCGTTGGGAGTTCCACAGTCTGGTCAACTGATAACCGGCAACCGCCGAAACACCCGAGCACAACAGCGCGATCCACACACGTCCGCTCGTCACCGCGGCCATCGCCAACAGGAACCACAACACACCCAAGCGCACGCGCGGTCCGTTGATGTCGGGCTCGACCAACAGGCGGCGCTTCGAGTCGGCCGCAGAGCTCTTCGAACGCGTGGAGGCGTCTCGGTTCCGTTGAACCTTGGTCGGGTTCCCCGTCGCGGTGGCCATCAGCGGGCCCGTCTCGACCCGACGATTGCCGAGCCCGTTTCGATCACGAGCGCAATCGTACCGAAATGACTGCTCATGCCCCTAGGGGGACGGCTCCCCCAACGTTGATCGCCACACAGAACCGCACACCGGGCAGCCCTTCTGATAGCTGCTCGACCATGTCTCGTCGTCTCAGCGCTCTGCTAGGTTCCTCCGACGTGACCCGCCTGCTAGTTATCAGACACGGCCAGTCCGAATGGAACGCCGATGGTCG
>JAGQSZ010000304.1 GCA_020439285.1 Microthrixaceae bacterium | reverse complement strand
CGTTCATCAACGCATCTCCCTCGAGCCCATCGAAACTTGAAGGAGCGACGATCGGATTAGGGGGATCCCAGATCACGTCAGCGCAACGGTGTTGCAGCGGCTTGGGGACACCGAACCAGAAGTCGGCGTCGAGTTCATCAGTTACCCGGGCGAGTTGGTCCCCGGGCATCACTCCGGAGACCCGATGGACGATCTCGCCGATGATGTGACCGAACGTGTTGGTGTGGTACGCCAGCCGCTCACCGGGGATGAACCACGCGTCGGTGGCCGCGATAGCGGCAGTCATTCGGGCCCAGTCAAACAGGTCGGTATCGGTCAACACCTCACGAATCGCCGGCACCCCGGCCGAGTGCGTCAACGCGTGAGTGAGTGTGGCGTGTTGCTTTCCGCCAGTTGCAAATTCGGGCCAGATCGAAGCAATCGGATCGTCCAAGTCGACCTCGCCTCGATCCACTAGCCCCAGTAACAAGGTCGCGAGGATCGCCTTCCCAACCGAATACACATCGACGATCGTGTCCGCCTGCCACTCCGTGGTGTGATCGGTCGTGGTCCACCCGCCCCACAGATCCACCAGCACTTCGCCGCCCTTGATGACGTGCAGAGCGGCCCCGACCTCACCATCAGAGATGAAGTTCTCGGCGAACGCATCGCGGACTTCTTCGAGCCCAGGTGCCACGCTCCCGTGGATCGGAATGTTCACTGTCCCAGCTTGTCACGGATGTCTACGAGCGGTTCCGTGAGGGTGATCTGGGTATCGATGTGCGTGTCGTTACATCTGCCCACATTTAGTTGAGCCTCATTCAGAAAATAATCCTTGCAACCATCCCGTGTATCTGCTCACATTCGGGCCAAGGTTTGGTGTCGCCGGGGCAACCCGGAATGGCGTTGACACCATTGACTAAGGGGGAGGACCCGATGGTCGCAATAGAAAGACCACATCAGCCACAAAGAACTCAGGGCTTCGGCAACGCCGGACCAGAGGTCACGATCCTGTCGATCGAGACGGTTGATGAGCAGCATGAGGCGGCGATGAAACAGGCTCGCAAGTGGGCGGCCTTCTTCGTGTTCATGGCCTTGTTCGGCGTAGCGATCTTCCTACTGGTAAACGCCTGAACCAACCGGGCGGACAACCAGGGTCGACCCGGTCTCAGCTGGTTCGCGCTCTCAAATCAGAGCAGCTACCTGTCGAGCGATCGATAGTTCCTCGCGGGTCGCTGCCACCAACACGGTGACGCGTGAATCAGCGGTTGAGATCACCGTCGGTGAATCTGCATTGCTGAGACCCGCTGCATTCGCGGCTGGATCGATTCGCACGCCCAGAAACTCCAACTGTTCGATCGTTGCTGAGCGCACGACCGGATCGTTCTCGCCGACACCCGCGGTGAACGTGATCGCGTCTATCCCGCCCATTGCTGCCGCATAGGCACCGATGTACTTCTGCAGCCGGCGCACATAGATCGCGAAGCCCAACGCTGCGCCATCGGAACCGTCCGCGATCGCAGCGTGGACGTCTCGCATGTCGTTGCTGCCAGCTAGGGCCAACAAACCGGAGTTGTAGTTCAACAGATGGTCCACCTCGTCGAGCGTCATTCCGTGTTCCCTGACCAGATAGAACGCAACTGACGGGTCAATGTCCCCCGAACGGGTTCCCATGACTAGACCCTCCAACGGGGTGAATCCCATCGAGGTGTCAACAGCCCTCGACCCGACCACTGCCGATGCCGACGCTCCATTGCCCAGATGGAGCACCACCTGTCGTAACTCCTGCGGGTTGGTGGCTGGCTGATGCTGTGCCAAGAACTCGGCAACCGTTGCCGACACGTACTCGTGTGAGATCCCGTGGAACCCGTATCGCCGGATCCCGTGAGCCTTCGCCAAATCCGGATCGATTGCGTAGCTAGACGCAACGCTCGGCAGCTTCTGGAAGAACGCGGTGTCGAAAACGGCTACATGAGGAACATCGGGCAGCAATGCCCGGGCAATCTTGATCGTCGCAGCGTTCGCAGGATTGTGCAGCGGTGCGAGCGGGGCCAGGTCCTCGATCGTCGCGACCAGCGAATCGTCGATGACGAGTGGCTCGAAGAGATCCGGCCCGCCCATGACCACACGATGCCCAACCCCAACAACCCCTGCTTCAGCGAGCGACGGACCCTCCTCGTTGAAGATCGCGACGATCGCTGCCACCGCTTGGGCGTGATCGGCAGCGGTCACCTCCCGAGAGGTCGCGTAGTGACCGTTGCTGTGTCGCAACTGCGAAACCGGGTGGCCGATTCGTTCGACGAGTCCCGAGGCCAAGGTTGCTTCGGACCGCTGGTCGATCAACTGGTACTTCACTGAGGATGACCCTGCGTTCAGTACGAGTATCGAACCGGTCATGTGGCGGGACTCTCGGTGTTTTGTGATTGCGCAGCCGTGATGGCCACGGTGTTGATGATGTCGCGCACCGTCGCGCCGCGGGACAGGTCATTCACAGGTTTGCGCAGACCTTGCAGCACCGGCCCGATCGCCACGGCGCCAGCTGACCGCTGCACTGCTTTGTATGTGTTGTTGCCGGTGTTCAGATCAGGAAACACGAACACCGTCGCACGACCCGCGACATCTGATCCCGGGAGTTTGGCCTGCCCGACAGATGCGTCCACCGCGGCGTCGTATTGCATCGGGCCAGCGACTGGAAGATCAGGCCGTCGTTTCGAGACCATCTCCGTAGCGGCACGAACCTTGTCGACATCCGCGCCGCTGCCTGAGTCCCCGGTCGAATACGACAGCATCGCGACGCGCGGTTCGACTCCGAAATGAGCCGCTGTGTCTGCTGATGCGA
>JAGQSZ010000303.1 GCA_020439285.1 Microthrixaceae bacterium | reverse complement strand
ATCGGTGGCCCGATCCAAGGTACGCGACCTCGTCAGCGTTTCGAAGGTGCCGTAACGCAGCTTCAGGTGCACGGTTCGGGCCCGCAGGCCATGGGATCGCAATCTGTACGCAACCGAGTCCGCTTGACCGACCACGTGACGATGGAGTTCATCACGGTCGAATACATCTGATGCGAACGTCTCTTCCTGGCTGACAGAGCGAGGTTCGGAATCGGGCTCAACAGGTCGCTCATCAATACCGCGGGCCAATTCCGAGAGACGCCGGGCGGGACCGTGTCCAAGGGCATTTGCGAGCAGGTCCGGATTCATGTCGCGCAGATCGCCAACGGTCGCGATACCCAGTGGGCGGAGCTTCCCCAACGTGGCGGGCCCGACTCCCCACAGGCGTTTGATAGGAAGCGACCGGAGGAACTCTTCCTCATCATCGGGACGCAACACGAAGACGCTCGTTCCTCTGAGCGGTCCCTTCGGAGTGGCCTTCGGTTTTGCTTCGTTGGTAGCCAATTTGGCCAGAAACTTGTTGCGCGCAACCCCAATCGAACAATGCAGCGAGGTTTCGTCGAGCACCTGTTGACGCACGCGCAGAGCCAACTCGACCGGATCGCTGAATGTCCTCCTGGTCCCGGTCATGTCGAGGAATGCCTCATCAAGGCTCAATGGCTCAACTAGCGGGGTCCAACGAGCGAAGATTCCCATGATCTGCTCCGACACGGATCGGTAGTGGGCATGATCACCGTTGAGGAACACAGCCTGTGGGCACATATTGCGGGCACGACTCGACGGCATCGCCGAATAGACCCCGAATGCTCGGGCCTCATATGACGCTGCGGCAACCACTCCCCTTGAGCCGGTTCCACCGACCACGACCGGCAGGCCAACGAGTTCTGGGTGTCGCAGTAGTTCCACAGACGCGAAGAACGCATCCATGTCGATGTGGAAGATCCGTCTGTGTGTTGCCGGGACTGTCGACTCCACGGACGCGGCTCCGGTCAGCTCCCGAGCCGTTCGACTCTGAAGTCACTGAACGTTTTCCCGATGAGGACATAGGAGAAGGTTCGAGGCTCGACGAAGCGTTCTGTGCTCCACTCGATTAGCGGTTCAGAAACCCACTGCGGTGCAGTTGCGACGAGGTCCGCGATTCCTGGCTCCTCCACCCAGTCAGCCGCGACGACAATTCCGTCCGGGTCCTCGCCAATCGTCAACTCGCCCTCGATCGCCTCGGCACGATGAACCTCGACCTGAAGGTCCCACCCTAGGTCGGGGGCCTCGACAGCCACCGTGTACAGGAGCCCCGACCACGCAACCACGATCAGTCCGGTCTCTTCACGAACCTCTCTGGTAAGCCCGACATGAGCGCTCTCACCCGAGTCGATGACGCCGCCCGGAGTGGTCCACTCGCGCCGCCCACCCTGGCGTTCGTTCTCTACGAGCAACAGTCCCGTGCGATCGGGTGGACACGTCGCTCCAACGCATGTGGTCTCAATGACCGCGCTGGCAACTGACCACTTGTGCATGGTGACATTCTGCCCCGAGTCACCGACGGGTGTGGGTCTGGTACACGGGTAATGCTCCCAGCGTCAGCTAACGTCAGGCCCACTCACACGCACTCATACCGCAACTTTCGGGGGATTCATCAATGAGGTCGAAGCCACTCGCTCTTGTGATCGCAGTGCTGTCGGCATTTGCGCTAGTCGCGAGCGCCTGCAGTTCCAACGACGAGACCGGTTCAGGTGACAACGAAAACAAACCGTCGACGATCTCGGTTCCCCAAGATCACAAGACGATCCAGGCCGCTGTCGATGCAGCCAAGCCCGGGGACCTGATCCTGATCGACAAGGGAATCTACAAAGAGGCGGTCGACGTAACGACGGACAACCTGACAATCCGTGGGGTGGACCGCAATGAGGTGATCCTCGACGGTGAGTTCGAACTCGAAAACGGTATCCGCGTCCTTGACGCCAAGGGAGTCGTCCTAGAGAACATGACGGCCCGCAACTACACCTTCAACGGGTTTTTCTGGACTGGAGTCGACGGCTACCGGGGCTCCTATCTGACCGCTTATCGCAATGGCGACTACGGGATCTACGCTTTCGATTCCTACAACGGCCAACTCGATAATTCCCTCGGATCAGGCAGCCCGGATGCGGGTTTCTACATCGGCCAGTGCTTCCCCTGTAACGCCGTGATCGACAATGTCGTAGCCGAGTACAACGGCCTCGGTTACTCGGGCACGAACTCTGGTGGAGACCTTTACATCATCAACTCGACGTTCCGTCACAACCGGGCAGGAGTCGTCCCCAACAGCGGAAGCTACGAACTCTGCTATCCGTCGAGGAAGTCGACCGTCGTCGGCAACCTGGTCTATTCGAACAATGGCTACGAGAACCCGGGAATATCTGTCTCGCTCCTGGCCCAGGGCAACGGGATCCTCATGGCAGGAGCCGTTCAGTCCGATGTGCTCCGAAACAGGGTGTGGGACCACGAAAGAACCGGCATCGGCCTGGTGCCGTTCCCTGAGGAAGACGCGAATGATCTGGCCCCAGCGCACGACGAATGGGACACGCCGTGTTCCGATACACGGGACCTGAAGGTCGATCCCATTCCTGAGGACAAGTGCAAGGCTGTCGAAGGCATCCTCAAGGGCTGCGTGGTGTTGTGGAACCCGTTCGACAACACCATCGACGGAAATGTGATCGATGGTTCTGGAGAGGCTGATCTTGCAGTCGGAACCGTGGACCTGCTCGAAAACGGTGAGACCACCGACAAGTTGAACAACAAGTTCTGCAACAACACGTTCGCAACGTCATCACCAGCAAACCTGGAGAAGCT
>JAGQSZ010000302.1 GCA_020439285.1 Microthrixaceae bacterium | reverse complement strand
GCTGTCAGGCACGCGCGCGTCAGCGGTCAATACGGAGATCGAGTACCGCTTGCCTTCGGCGCGAACGAATCTCAAGAACTTGGGCGTAGTCACGAACTCAAGTCTGGGAGTCCTGGGCGCTGACCGAGTACGGCCACTTGGCGACATAGACGGAGCTGACTTACAAGGAAGCGGTAAACGGGCAGCGAGTGAGGGGGCCACTTCAGAGACTTCCCTGGCGCAATGGCGGGCGGGGCAACAAGGACTCCTGATCACTACATGCACGTTCAGCAAGGACCCTCGGGCAGAAGCAACCAGGGACGGGACCCACCCGATCAACGGCGTACTGCTCTGCAAGGCACCAAAGTAGTTCGGCCTCGGTGTCACCACCGTTCCGCGGATCGAAGAAGGCCTTTCAGAAGTCGCTGAGTGCTTCGGCGACATCTGAAGCACGAATAAGTAGCACCCTGCAACTCACCGCCTTCTGTCGTTCGTTTCGCTACGAGCGCAAGCGTTTGATCCCAAAAGCACAGCCATGGAGCATCAGACCAGTCCGGTTTTGACGAAGTTCCTGACCGACTCGCGTAGGGTTCAGATCCACGAGTGCCCTCGAGTCTGTAGGAGTTAGGCACGGCCGGGACCGCAGAGGCCTTGTGACATACCGGGGACCCGCACCCACCCAGATGAGAAGAGCCCCCGATAAGTCAGGTGTGGCTTCTGTCGTGCACCATCCGCGGACCGACAGGAAGCGGCCATCCAAAGCAAAGCGAAATCTCGACCTTGATCCGGCGGGACCCAACCGTGAGCCCCGAAATTGTCACACCTTCAGGCCTACGATTCAGATATGGATCCAACGCAGGTTCGCGTCGACAATGGCTGGGCTTGGACTGCCGCTGTCGATTTGGCGAACCGGCTAGCAACCGGCGAGAGACTCCCGACTATTCCGAGCACGGCGCTATTGGACCAAGGCGAGGTACTACACGCCGACCTCCCCGCCAACGGCTGGCGCTTCCACCCAATCAGCGTCACATATGAGTCACCCAGCGCCATAGCCCTTGGTGGCCCGCTCACGTTCGGGATCATTGCAGCCAGCAGCGCAACTGCACGTCGCCATGTTCGCCGGGAAGCCGAGGCGGTTGCGGCGCCGCAGTGGCGTCCGCTGGGCGAGCTACGAATCCTCACCACGGATCGTCGCCTCCTTGTGTGGCACGAAGGTGCTTGGGCGTCGGTCTGGTACAACGCAATCCGTGAGTTGCACCCGGACATCGACGCGACGCGACTCGACATGACCTTCGACGAGGACCCGCCCTACTGCCTCGCTGGGCCATGGGTGCCGTATCTGACCGTGATCGTAACGACAGTCCTCGCCCAGCACCGAGGAATAGATGCCGTAACCAACGCTATTCGGTATCCCATCATTGGTTGACAGCCGCAGCTATCGGGCCGAACCTACCGGACATTGCAAGATCCAACATGCGCTCGATCTGTGCAGGCCAGTCATTCGACTGACGCATAGCATCGTTGAGGTCGCCGCTACCGAGATCCAGAACAACGGGCGGGCGCTGTCGGGCTTCGAGTAACGCCAAGAGACGCTCAGAACCAGCCCGTCCCGCGTCATCAGCGTCAAACGCGATCACGAGCGGATGCGGGAGTCTGGCAAGGGCAACCGCAACCGACTCGTCGCCGTAGGCAGCACTCAGCACCGCAACTGCGCGGTAGCCAGCGGACGCTGCCGACAGGGCATCTATGGCACCTTCGGCGACAATCACCTGAGGGTGTTGCACCTCTACTGGCCGGACTCGAGACAACCGTGGATTGGCGGCCAGATCAGATGTGGGGTTCAGATACCGCGGTCGATCGGGTCGTGGTTGAGGCACACGGATCTGCGCATAGATCGCGTGACCATCCTGGATCACTGGGAGAACGATGCCAGCAGTTCGCGGGATTCCATCGGGACGAGCTTGAGATCGAGGTCCTAGGTCAGCACCGATTTGGTTCTTGACAAGGACGTCAGTGGGAAGACCACGGACATCTGTGAGCCAGTGTCTCAACCTGCTGCTCTCTGGCTTCCAAAGCCGCTTCGCACAGTCGTTTACATAGCGATCGAGTCCTTCAGGGTCGCTACAACCGGCCGATTGCGGCGAGCGAAGGGCCACACGTTGCGTCGAGGGGTGCCAGCTATCAGGTTGTTCGCGGTGACCGGCATACTCGGCGAGGTAGGTCATGGCTTCGCGTGAGGTAGCTCCCCGGCACGCGATGACGAGGTCAATTGCAGTACCACCTTCGCCACATCCATGGCAGCGCCAGCGCTGCTCGCCTCGATGACTGGTGAAGATCGAAACGGGTGGAGTGCGTCCGGTTTGAGCGTGCTGTGCGCTTGGGCAACGCCACATTGCACTCCGTCCAACTCGCTTGCCCGGCCCAAGTAGATCATCCGCTAGTTGTCGTAGGTCAACAGCGGCCAGGAGTGCGTCTCGGTCGTACATGGTTCACGCCGCCTCGACCCCACGGTCCGTTCTTCTAGACATGCGGGAGTCGGTGTCACAGATCGTCTCCTCGCCCGGTCCGATGATGTGGTGAACCACGGCTGTGCGGCCGCCAAGTTTCCAGAGCGCCCGGCCGCGTGTGAGCTGTCCGACGATGCTGGTCTCGGGGCCGGTGAGCCCAAAGTGGGATGACGCGGCTTCCAGTTGATCAGGGGCTTGGCGAAGAATGATCTTGGTAGCCGAGTCAGCAAGGAGCCCGGCTGCGATCTTGCTGGTGGCGGTACCGTCATCGGCCTGAGCTACAAGGTCTGACGCTCGGTGGGTTACACAGATGTTGGCGACTCCATAGGTGCGCCCGAGTTTGAAGCACGTTTGTAGGTA
>JAGQSZ010000301.1 GCA_020439285.1 Microthrixaceae bacterium | reverse complement strand
CACTGCGATGAGGCGACTAGGAGCAGGCACTCCCACGGCTGTCGAGCCCACAGCTCTGGGCGATGCACCAGCTAGTGGTGACGAGATTACGGGTCCCGCCATGAGGACCATCACGCTGGCCACCCAAACGACCAGAATCGATGGTCGACCAGAACGTGTCGTGCCAGGGGCGGAGCCCATCGGTTCGATAATCGAGTGCCGGCTGTTGTCAGCCACCACGCGAGCCGCTGTCGTACAGGACAACCGCTTGACGTAGGGGCACCAGATCACGTCGATACTGGCGGTGCACGTCACCGACGCGACGATCGGAGTCCGTTCGGAGTTTCTCCAATTCTTCACGGGCACTGGCCAACTCGGCTTCGAGTTGAAGCACTCGTTTCACCCCGGCCAAGTTCAGGCCGTCGTTGGTCAGATCCTGGATCCGGCGCAGCAGTGAGATATCAGCTTCGCTGTAGCGACGGCTGCCTCCACCGGTTCGGCCCGGCTCGACCAGACCTTTCCGTTCGTATATACGCAGGGTCTGGGGGTGAACACCGGCTAGTTCCGCGGCAACCGAGATCACATAGACCGCTTGGTGGTACTCAGGCATTGTGATCGACCTCCTTCGACGCTACTCACACACCGAGGTGTTCCCTGGGCGAATCCGGGAATTGTTGAGCGTATGCTTCCAACGCTTTTCGTTCGCCATCACTCACGTTCTGTGGAACTGCAATCTCCACGGTAACGAGTAAATCACCGGATTTCTTGGAAGTTGCGACGCCACGACCTCGAACACGGAATGTCTTTCCGCTGGGAGTGCCTGCAGGAACCCTGATTGTCACCGGCTCACCATCGGTAGTCGGCACAGCGATGTCGGCACCGAGAGCCGCTTCGGGGAAAGTGATCGGGACCTTGATCGTGAGGTTGTCGCCGTTACGACCAAAGACCTTGTCTGCGCCAACGCTGACCATCACATAGAGGTCACCGTCCGGACCACCGTTGACTCCCGCTCCTCCCTTGCCCTTGACGCGAATTCTCTGGCCGTCACGAACACCTTGTGGAACGCGGACTCGCACCTGGCGAGGCCGGCGCACGGCACCTGCTCCAGCACACGTGTGACATGGATTGTCGATGATCCGGCCACGACCACCACAATTGCCACAGGGTCGGCTGAACGAGAAGAACCCTTGGTTCTCCTCGACCGCTCCAGTCCCGTTACAGACTGGACAGACCCGCGGTGATGTACCGGGCTCGGCACCGCTACCGCCACAATCGGAGCAACGAACATCAGAGGTGACGTTGACCGTGGTGGTGATTCCGTGGATTGCGTCGTTGAAGGTGAGGTGCAGATCAGCCTCGATGTCAGAACCTCGACGCGGACCCGTGGCCGTGGCACCGGGTTGACCCCCGCCACGGCTGAACAGGTTGCCGATCAGATCAGAGATGTCACCCGACCCGAAACGGATTCCGCCGGGGCCTCCAAAGCCTCCGCCGCCACCTGCGCCCGGACCGCCGAACCCGGCAGCCATTGGGCCCATACGCCTGGCTTCGTCGTATTGCGACCGCTTCTCGGCGTCACCGATGACCTCATAGGCCGCTGTGACATCCTTGAAACGTTCTTCTGCAGCCGAGTCGCCAGGGTTGGCGTCGGGATGTAACTCACGTGCGAGTTTGCGGTACGCGCTGGTGATCTCCTTGGGGCTCGCTTGCGAGGAGACCCCGAGGACCTTGTAGTAGTCCTTTTCGAACCACTCGCGCTGCATTTCGGATCAGCCTCTCACTTTGACCATCGCAGGACGAATGACACGATCGTTCCACAGGTAACCGGTCCTCATGACCTCGGACACCTCTGGGGAGTCGGCATCTCCGTCCTCGTGGAGGACAGCCTCATGGATCTTGGGATCGAACTCGATCCCAACCTCATCGACCTTCTTCAGACCCTGCTTCTCGAGCGTGATCAACAGTTGCGTATGCAAAGCCGCGGCATGCTCGTCGCCCTGGCTAGTCGCTGCCTCACCGGCATCGAGAACCGGTAGGAGCTCCTGGGCCAGATCCTCGGCCGCACGAGCACGCTGTTCGACACGTTGGGCCTCGACGCGACGCTTGTAGTTCTCGAACTCGGCCTGCACTCGGCGGGCTAGATCCAGGTACTCATCACGTTCGGCCTGCAGTCGGACTCCGACCTCGACCATCTCCACGAGATCCTCATCGATGGCGTCATCGGTTGTGATGTCAGGGAAGTCGGCATCGAACTGAGCCGCGTTCTTGAACGGATCGGTGTCACCGGAGTCGCCACCCGATTTCGATTCTTCAGTCGGAGCACCCGTGGACTCCGGCTGACCATCGGCCCCCGACCCGGGAGCGTTACCACTCCCGGAATCAGTGGGCTGAGCGGGCTGATCGCCCTTGTGGTTCTGGTCGGTCACTGCTGTTCCTCATCGATGATTTCGGCCTCGACCACGTCGTCATCGGATGGCCCCTCACCTGCGCCTGCGCCAGAGTCGGCCTCGGCCGAAGCCTGCTGGTACAGCGACTGAGACATGGTCTGGCTTGCGGTCATCAACTCATCACACGCCGCGTTGATCGCGGCTACGTCATTGTCATTGAGCGCGTTGCGAACCTTCACCAGTGCTGACTCGACATCGGCCTTCTCGTTGGCAGGTACCTTGTCGGCCTGCTCGGTGAGGACCTTCTCGGTCTGGTAAACGAGGGTCTCTGCCCGGTTGCGGGCGTCAGCCTCTTCCTTGCGCTGACGATCCTCTTCGGCATGCGACTCGGCGTCGCGAACCATCTGATCGATCTGATCCTTGGACAGCGAGGACTGACCGGTGATGGTGATCGACTGTTCCTTGGAAGTCGCGCGGTCCTTTGCATGGACATTGACGATGCCGTTGGCGTCGATGTCGAA
>JAGQSZ010000300.1 GCA_020439285.1 Microthrixaceae bacterium | reverse complement strand
GTTCCATGCCGTGTACTACCGGGCACCTGACGGGGCCGAACCTGTACGTGCTTTCCTCGACGACGTCGACGACGAGATCGCCGCCGTGCTGGCTCTGCAGATCGAGCGCCTCAACCTGCTCAGCGACCAGGTTCCCCACCTGCCGTTTCCCCACAGCTCACAAGTCGATGGCGAGTTGCGTGAGCTTCGGTGCCACTACGGGCGGCAGCTCTACCGCGTTCTCTACCGCCGGTCAGACCGGCTGCTCGTGCTGCTCCACATCTTCTCGAAACGCACCGCCAAGGTCCCGGCCTCGGAGATCAAGATCGCCAAGGACCGCTGGGACGACTTCAAGGCGCGGATGGACGCCGACCCCCGCACCCCACCTCGGGCAGCCGGCCACGACGCGCCATGACGACCTCGTTCGCAGAACTGCTAACCTTGATGTGAGAGGTGATCGCCATGGCCAAGAGTGACAGCCCCATCGGAACGAGCGTCGAGGCGCACAACGAGCAGCGCAGCGCCCGCAGCCACAAGTTCCGGGAGACCCAGGAACGGCTACGCCCCTTCGAAGAGATCGCCCGTGTCGTCATCATGCGGCGAGCCGAACTCGGGTTGACCCAGCAGGAGCTCGCCGAACGGATGAGCACCACCAAGTCGGTGGTATCCCGCATCGAGAGTGGTCAGCACCGCAGCGGCACCGACACCCTGCGCCGCCTCGCCCAAGCCCTCGACGGCCACGCCGTCATCGGCTTCGAGTTCGACTCGGCTCAGCCGACCACCCCCGACTTAGTTCGCTTATAGAGCAACACCAATAGACACATCGATGTGGCAGCCGGGTTCGATATCGCACGTCACCCAAGAAGACACGCTGCCGAACACGATCCGACTCAGCCCTCCGCCCAAAGTCCAAAAGCTCAAACGTGTGAGTCTGGTATCTCTACAGAACAACACTCCCTGTCGTTCGACCACTTCTCGGCTTCGGGCAACTCAGGTGACCTGAAGGTCGAGTCGCAGTTGCTCGATCGAATCTGTCGGATCACCGAGCTTCGCCTGGTCAAGCGCGGCGGCGTGCTCCTTGTACACACTTTCCATTCCGGACCGATCATCACCAGCGATGTGGGCTCGCATCAGAGCCTCAACCACTGCGCTATTCAGAGGAACCGCTCTGACGATTCGGCGCAGCATCGCTATCGCGGCATCGGGCTCACCCATGTCGAGATACATCGCTGCGCAGGCCTGAGCGACTCCGGAGACCCGAAGCTCCCAGGTCGTGGCGTGATGTTCGAAGTCAACCCACCCGTAGGAAGCGCGGGCTGAGTTTGGATATGCGAACGGCCTACCAGTGACTAGATCGAGTGCGGCCACGTAACGCCCAACTGCCTCATCTGGCGGTAGGTCGGCAGCCTGATGGACAAGCCAGTCAAAGATGTCGAGGTCAGTCAGTACTCGTGGCCCGGCGACGTAGCTACCTCCGCGGTTGGCTGGAAAATGTTGGGAACCGAGCGCTGAGCGACTCTCGGTCATCGTGTCGTGGAGCCGCTTGGTGTGTGAGGCCCCGTCGGACCCGAACCAGCAGGCTTCCTCCAGTCGTTCGGTCGTGACAGATCGATGGAGCGCCAGGTAAGCGACAACGGCTGTCGCCTTCGGTCTCAACGGCTCCCCGCCCTCAACGGTGATGTCTCCGAGTAGCCGCACGAGTACGTCGTATTCGGGTGGGCATTCCGGCGCGACGGCGAACTCTGCCAGCGCAATGGGAGCGTGGTGATCGTTACACCCGTTCAAATTCAACGAGGCGGACTCTTCGAACTCAACTTGAAGCTGTTCTGCAACACTCGGCTCAGCGGGACTCTCGGTTGCGGCGAGGATGCTGGAGATTGCTGCTAGCCCATCCGCCTCGAGCTTCTGTGGCGAGCAGGCGAGGCCGATCGTGTCGAAGTTGAGTGCATCCTCCTCGCAGCGAATCGATGCGAGCGCACCATCGAACTCACCGACTGCCACGACCGCTACAGCCGATGGCCATGCAGCTTGTAGCGCCTTCATCAATTCGCTTGGTGGCGGCTCAGCGGCGACAACAGCGACAGGAATCAGTGCGTCGTGATCGGGCTCGTGTGCCCGCCCTACAAAGGTGCTCCCCCAATTGTGTTCTACGAGAGTTTCATGCGATTCAGTTGCCCAGGAAGTGAGGTCTTCGACCAGCGAATTCCAGTTGTCGACGATCCTGAGGTGGTCGAGCACTTTGGCTTCTGAGCTGATGATGTCGCCGACGACGATCACCCTGAGTGATCCAGCAAGTGGGCTGAGGGTCAGTTCGGTGACGATCGAGCGTGCCAGGCTCGTGGCGACGTCCCTATCTCCAGTGAGCGAGAGAAGGCCTTCCGCCTCAAGGTCTAGATAGAGCTGCGCGTCTTCATCCGGCTGTCCGACGGTTACCATCAGCGGCGACGGGGTCAGTTCCGCCTCGGCGAGATAATCCTCCTCTGGGGGTGAGATGAGTGTCCATACCGTTCCGTCGTCTGTGCTGATCCATCCAGGTGGGGCACTCGTGTCCGGTTGATCGAGAAGGACTTCGAGACAGTCGGGCGAGTGCCGGACTATTCGTGGTCGACGTTCCGATCCTGCTTCGGCCAACACCACAGCGAGACGGCTGAGGGCGCATTGAAGGTCAACGATCAGTTCCTCGTCTGCTTGGGCGATGAGGCCTTGATGGAACTCGCGATGTTCGGCGGGAACGCGCCCGGGTAGCTGACCTGGGTGCCGGTTCGCGAAGCGTTGCCGACGCCGGCCCAAGAGCCGTTTGAGGCCGACCGCAAGAGCGACACTCGACAACCCACTGGCCGCTAGTCCTATCGGAGGTGCCCTATTGCTCGACTCATCGCTCTGTGCCGTGTCGCCCTTGGCAACATCGCCGTTGGAAGCCTCCGTGTGTGTTGTCTCG
>JAGQSZ010000299.1 GCA_020439285.1 Microthrixaceae bacterium | reverse complement strand
CGGTCAACTGGTCATAGGACTGGTTGTCCATGAATACGTAGTCGTTGCCCTCTCTGTAGAGCAGTTGCATCTCGCGCTTGTCGATGATGGCCCGTTCCATCTTCTCGCCCGCACGGAAAGTGCGCTCCTGGACTCCGCCGTTGCGAACATCACGCAGGGTGCTGCGAACAAAGGCGCCGCCCTTGCCCGGCTTTACGTGTTGGAATTCAACGATCTGGTACAGGGTGCCATCGAGATCGATGCTCATCCCGTTCTTGAAGTCGGCGGTTGAGATCTGCGCCATATGTGCGTGCTCCGTTGTAGATGTCCAGTTGGTCAGGCAACCAGCTGGACTGGTTCAGAATGTGAAGGGATCCTTGGTGGCTCGGGTCAGGCGATCACAGCCGTTTTCTGTAACCAGAACTGTGTCCTCGATCCGCACCCCGCCGAGCTCCGGAAGGTATACACCCGGCTCGACGGTTACCACGTGACCGGTTTCCAAGATAGCAGTCGATCGGCTCGACACCCTTGGTTCCTCGTGAATGTCGAGTCCCACACCGTGTCCGGTGCCGTGCAGGAACGCTTCTCCCCAACCGGCATCGGTGATCACATCGCGACAGATCTTGTCGACCGCGGCCGCTTCCGCTCCGGCTGCGACTGCCTCCACCCCGGCCTGTTGGGACTCAGCCACTACCGCGAGCATCCGTGCCCGTTCGTCGCCGATGTCCCCGACTGCAACGGTTCTGGTCATGTCGGAGTGATAACCGTCGACGAGTGCACCGAAGTCGATGACGACCAGGTCACCATCCGCGATGGTTCGCCCCTTGGGGTGGTGATGAGGTTTGGCTCCATTGGGGCCAGACGCGACGATGGTCTCGAAGCTGACATCGGTTGCACCGAGACGCTTCATCGTGGCATCGAGTTCCATAGCGAATTCGATCTCGGTCGGGCCCTCGATGAGAAGGTGGCGAGTCATGGCCAGTGCGTCGTCAGCAATGGCGCATGCTGATCTGATCCGCACCGCCTCGGCAGCTTCTTTGACCATCCGGAGTTTCTCGATGATCGATTCCGAAACCCGGAGTTCGCCATCGGGGAACAGTGACTGATTCCATCGAGAATGCTCGGCCCAGGTCACCGAGTTCTCCTCGAGAGCCAGTCGAGTAATCCCGTTGGTCTTTGCTCGGTCCGCGATGCAGCGGTCAGGCTCTGCCGCTGAGATCTCGATCTCTGCCCCGACACCTGCTGCTGTCAGTTCCTGCGCGCTCTGTTCCTTGTAGCGGCCGTCGGTCACGAAGTAGACCTCGTCATGGGTCACCAGTAGCAACGCGGCCGAACCGGTGAACCCACAGAGGTAGCGAACGTTGGTGAGGTTGGACACGACCAGGGCCTCGAGTTGGGCCGCAGCCATCTGCGCGCGCAACCGATCGATTCGACCCCGGTGGTCCATCATCGGAAGCGAGGCGGCTGCTGCTTCGATGTTCTCTGTTATTGCCATGGGTTCACAGTAGGAGCAATGGGGCTCAGCCGAGGATCCCCACGACGGCTTCGACTGCTAGTTCGTAGCCGTGACCGCCGAGTCCAGCGATAACTGCATTGGCGACAGGGCTCACAACCGAGGTGTGCCGCCAGGCTTCGCGGGAGTTCGGATTCGATATGTGCAACTCGACGACTGGGCCGTCGAAGGCTGCGAGTGCGTCGTGGATGGCCCACGAGTAGTGGGTGAACGCTCCGGGGTTGATGATGATCGCGTCGTGGGTGGATCTAGCAGCTGCGATCGCTTCGACTATCACCGCCTCGGAATCTGATTGCAGATCGTCCACTGTTGCGTTGAGGATTTCGGCGCGCTGGCGTGCTCGGGCGATGTAGTCGTCCAACGTGTCCGTGCCATAGATCTCAGGTTGACGTTGCCCCAAAAGGCCGAGGTTCACCCCACTGAGAATCAATATCCGGGATTCCAACATCCCACCTCCACACATGTGAGTCCCCGCTGACCGCGGGTGCAACGTCTACTGGTCATCTAAGGGTCATCGAATTGCGTCGAGTGTCGACCTTACGAGGTCTGCATCAACTCTTGGGATGACCTCGACGCCGTCGGGACCATCGAGAACGAACGTGAGACCGTCATCGAGGACCTTCTTGTCCCGACCCATCAACGCCATGAGTTCATCGTCGTCAAGACCTTGAGGCAACGAGATCGGCAGGTCATAACCCGCGACCACCCTGCGGTGTTCCTCAACAGCCGCGGCGTCAATGCGCCCCATCGCCATAGCCAATTCGGCTGCGAAGATCAGCCCGATCGCCACGGCCTCACCATGTCGCAGGTCGTGATGGCCTGCGACCTCGATGGCGTGGGCCAAAGTGTGGCCGTAGTTCAGGATGGCTCGACGTGAGGATTCCCTCTCGTCGGAGGCGACCACATCGGCTTTGATCTGGACACAGGCAGCGACTCGTTCCTCTAGGGGCAATTCGTCCAAACGACCGCCGCCTAGCCAGTGGTACTTGGCCAGTTCACCGAGTCCACATCGCCATTCACGGACACCAAGGGTCGATAGGACCGCGGTGTCGCAGATGACCGCGCTCGGCTGCCAGTAGGTGCCGACGAGGTTCTTTCCCTGATCCAGGTTGACGCCGGTCTTACCGCCGATCGCCGCATCGATCTGGCCCAACAACGTGGTCGGAACGTGAACGACAGGAATCCCACGGTGGTAGACCGACGCTGCGAACCCGGCGACGTCAGTCACCAGTCCGCCGCCCAGGCCGACCACACAATCGGCACGCGTCAGATTCCATTCCGAGAACATGCTGCACAAGGCCTCGACGGTTGACATCGTCTTGTGCGCTTCACCGTCTCCGATGGTGAACACCCGTTGCTCACGACCGGTGTCGATGCTGTGGGGAATCGTTTGTTGGGTGACGATTGCGACCCGACGGCAATGATCGGGAATGACAGACGCGACCTCTGAAGCCGCGCCG
>JAGQSZ010000298.1 GCA_020439285.1 Microthrixaceae bacterium | reverse complement strand
CCCTGTCGCTCTGGTCATTCCACTTCACAAAGAACTGAAACGCGGGACGTTGGCCGCGATCCTTCGAGATGCTGGATTGTCGGCCGACAATCTCGACCAAGCCCGCTGGCCCTTCGTTCCAGACGGACCCGTCAGGGTCGGTATAAGTGTTCATCGCCATCGAGGGACAAGGCTTAACTGCCGAGCAGTGAACTCGCTGACGGCCACTGGCGCTAGGTCAGATGATTCGGAGCACTGCGTCTGTGATCAACGTTCCGGCTGAATCAATGTCATAGGCGAAAGGCGATTCATCGGCGAGCGCGGCGAGATCGGCTCGGAACCGTGGGTCAGCAAGGTGTTCCTGAAGTCCCTTGATTGCTCTCTCCGAGTTGTACCCGTCAGGACGGTACGGGTCGAAGCAGGCAACGATCTCGTCAGGGTCGAGCGACAACCTTGAGAGAACCAAGTCCTGTTCGACCTGGTCAACCGAGGGCCACGGTAGCCATTGACGCCATTCGGTGATCGCAGCACAGCCACCGAAAGGCCACCACCATTAGCCACAAACGGATGGGCACAATGCGGTCGTCACAGCAATGAAGGCCGCAACCACCCGTGACGACAAATGCCCTTCGCTGCGACAATTCATCCCCGAAACCCGCTCTATTACAGGCTTCTCACCCCTCGATTTTGGTGCCCGAGGACCGGCACGCCCTTTCGTAGGCCAGACCTACCAGTCGGTCCCGCGGATGCAGCCAAACCCGACCCGTGACGGCCGATGGGTTAGAAGATCCGTTACAAGTGGGCGCTCAGCCGGCCTGTTGGTCGAGCTCGTGCTCGACGGCCCGACGTATCCAACTCGACACCGAGCGGTCATCGGCTTCAGCGAGTCGGCGAACCTCCTCGATGGTCTCGGGTGGGAAGCGCACCGGCACCGTCTCAGTCAGGTTCGAGCGCTTCCGCCGCCGAGCAGAGCCCTGAGGCTCCTGGTTCTCGGGATTGGCGTAGAACTCGTACTCCTCTTCTCTGGTCATCTTCTTCTTTGTCATCGGTCCTCCCTGTAGCGGGTCACGAGGTGGGTGGCTGCGACATAGCAGCCGATCGGTCGACACTTGGTGGGGTCGTCGGAATCTGGTGGAGCGAGCGGCACGACGAGGACGACCCCGGCGACCTCCGCCACCATCAACCAGTGGGCTGGCGGCTTCGCCGGGTAGAAGAGCGGCTCTGACTGCCATACCTCGTGTACATCCTCGACGCCGAGCTTCGGGTGCTTGAACAGGTGAGCGGCCTGGTCGTCGATCTCGAAGGGATCCTCCTCGTCAAGAAGATCGAGGTCGAATAACGCAGGCACGGGAACTATTGTATGACAATCGAATATATCCGACTACCATTCGACGCTAGGTCGATCGCCACCAGCGACGAGCACCGGAGGGGGTACAAAACCCGAGGGCAAATGCTCGCCATGCCGTCGACCGAATCACCCGACACACCAACGCGAAGAGACCTATTGGATCCGCCCGAGTGGTCAGTGGGTTCGTCATTCTGTTGATCTCTGCATCGATCGAATATTCGCGTCCAGCGACCTCAAGCTGGTTTGGCTAAATGGTTATGAGCGATATATGCGCACAACCATCCAACCGTTCGGGCTCTGGGGGGGAGTCGTAACTGGAGTAGGAAGGAGCAGCGATTGAATAGCGACACACGCTTTATTGGTATGGATGTTCGGACCCACGCTCTAAGTCGCATAATTCAGAACATCGGTTTCGCCCAACCGTCCTCGAGAGCGTGGTGCCCAATAGCGCAGTCGGACGCAGCGCTGGAGATCCGGCCGATCTCGGCTGATCCTGGAAGCTGGTTGGGCTCGTCACTGCTCCGGTGAAGTCTGATCGGAACAGCTCGTGGGGAGCTCCGGCGAATAGAGACATACCCACGGTCCGCTCGCCGTCAGCCCCAGACATCTCCCCTGCCAGGACTCAACGCGCCCCACGACACGAGCAGTAGCTCGCATCTCCGGATAGCGCTACCGCGTAGGGCACCCACTATTTGTCGCGTTCATCAGAGCCGACGAATCACAAGGGACCCTTCAGTGCTGCACGAGTCCCGTGATACACTGACGACGTGGCAAACCTAACGATCACCGTCGATGGCGAGACTCTCAAGCGTGCCAGGATCAGAGCCATCGAGCGTGGTGAATCGGTCAATGCGTACCTAGCCGCACGCTTGCGCGAGTACGCCGGAGCCTCGCTGCAACAAGATGTGATTGATGCTGTGCTCCGTGTCGCCGACGAGGCAAACGCTGGAACGGCAGGCAGCGGACGCAATTGGAGCCGTGACGAACTGCACCGGGTCTGAGACCGATGGCCAGCGTCTTCGTCGACACAAATGTTTTGGTCTACGCATTCGACGGAGCCGACCCTGACAAACAGGCCGTCGCCCGAAGCGTGCTCAAGGGGTCTGACGTACTGGTGCTCAGCACCCAAGTTCTGCTCGAGTTCTTCGTAGTGGTCACACGAAAGCTAGATCCACCAGTACCGGCGGATCTCGCTCGGGCCGCCGTCACTGAGTTCTCCAAGCTTCAGGTTGTATCGGCCGACGCGTCATTGGTACAACGAGCTGTAGAGGCGAGCATCACGCACCACCTTTCCGTATGGGACGCCATGATCATCGAAGCTGCATCAGTGGCAGGCTGCGCCACCGTGCTCACCGAGGACCTCGCTGCCGGATCAACTATCCGAGACGTGCACATCGTCGACCCGTTCACAGCCTGATTCCCCGAACCAATAACGGGCGCCGCTCACCACCAACATCCCTCGGCGCTGGTGGGCTCGTTGCTGTGCTCGGCAGGTTCGGGCGGGAACCGGTCCGCCAACACGGCAGCCATGATCGCCTCAAACATCCTGAACGCCCTGTCGCTCTGGTCATTCCACTTCACAAAGAACTGAAACGCGGGACGTTGGCCGCGATCCTTCGAGATGCTGGAT
>JAGQSZ010000297.1 GCA_020439285.1 Microthrixaceae bacterium | reverse complement strand
TGGAACTTCTTGAGCGAGCTTTGGATCGATGGCGAGGACCATCGCTCGACGATCTCACCTACGCCCCATTCGCATTGAGCGCAGCTCAACATCTTTCCGAACAGCGCGCCCACGCGATTGAGGACCTAGTGGTCCGTCGCTGAAATAGCAAGGGTAGCTAGGATGTGGGGTATGCCGGTCGTTGTTGCTCCGTTGTTGAAGGTGTCTCGCAAGCAGCGGGTCGAGTTGGAGCGCATGGCTCGCTCGTCGTCGTTGCCGCATCGGTGTGTGGTGCAGGCCTCCGCGTTGTTGTTGGCGGCTGATGGTGAGGCGAACGAGGCGATCGCTCGGGCGTGTTCGACCACACCAGACACGGTGCGGCGGTGGCGCCGCAAGTTCGAAGCCGGCGGAGTCGAAGCGGTGGGAACGATCGCTGCGGGTCGGGGTCGCAAACCCGAGATCGCCCAGGCGGTGATCGACGCGATCGTCGAGGACACCTTGCATACAGTGCCCGACGACGGGTCGACCCAGTGGTCGACGCGAACAATGGCAGCGCGTCACGGGGTGGGCAAGGACACCGTGGCAAGGATCTGGCGGGCCCGGAAATTACGGCCGTGGCGAGTCGAGACGTTCAAGCTGTCGAACGACTCGCGCTTTGAGGAGAAGTTGGTCGATGTTGTCGGCCTCTACTTGAATCCCCCTGAGCGGGCGGTGGTGTTCAGCTTCGACGAGAAAACCCAGTGTCAGGCGTTGGACAGGACCCAGCCATCGCTGCCGCTCAAGGCGGGCCGGGCACGCACGATGACCCATGACTACAAACGTAACGGCACCACGGATCTGTTCGCCGCGCTGAACGTGGGAACCGGCGAGGTGTTGCACCAGACCCGCAAGTCACACAAGGGCGCCGACGTGTTGGCGTTCTTCAAGTGGATCGATGTCCACACGCCCCAGGATCTGGAGATCCACGTCGTGTTGGACAACCTCTCGGCTCACAAGGGTCCCGAAGTGCGCGAGTGGCTCGCTCACCCCAAACGTAAACGCTGGCACCTGCACTTCACCCCCACGAGCTCGTCATGGTTGAACCTCGTCGAGGGATGGTTCGCGCAGCTAACGAACAAACGTCTGCGGACCGGGTCGTTCAACAGTGTCGCTGCTCTTGAGGAAGCCATCGACACTTGGGTCTCACACTGGAACGACGATCCCAAACCCTTCATCTGGACCAAGAACGCCAACGACATCATCGCCAAAGTCAAGCGAGGCCGAGTCGCACTAACCACCCAGATCAAATCCGCGACGGACCACTAGGTAGGACACCATCACGTAGCGCTTTATCCCTGCCGCAACGGCAGCATCCATCGACGCAATCGCTGCGACCTGATCCACTGCCCGGGTTCGAGCTGGATTGCCTCCGCCAGCGCCCGCTGACCACACGACAATGTCGTTGCCCTGCACCAGTTCGGTGAGGGCTTCTACATCCAGTTTCTCCACGTCGGCCACCACCGGGGTGGCGCCAGAGGCGGCAACTTCGTCGACGTGGTCGGGGTTACGGATTACGGCAGTGACCTGATGGCCATTGGCCACTAGTAGTGGGCTGGCAAGCAGGGCCACCTTGCCGTGGCCTCCGAAAATGATGACACGAGACATGAGCCGCTCCAGCACTGGGGGCGTCCAGCCTACGGGCTCTCTTGGATAACGCGCAGGGTCACGCGATGAGTCACTGTTTACAGATGATGGACGGCATAGTCTTTCGCTGTGGATCTGGCTGTTGGAAGCCGACAATGGATCACTTCTATGGGAACTGATCTGCGGCGAGCGATACGAAAGGGCGGGGTCCTCATGGTGGTTGTGATCGGGGCGATTTCGGTCGTGTCCTGTGCCGACAAGGCGGTTTCGCCAGATGCGACCATGGCCCGGCTGCGCGAGGAGTCAATTGTCGACTTTGAGCCGACCGGTGTCACAGCAGAGCCACTGGTGGAATTGCCCGCGGACAAGCAGGTTGAATTCACCAACGCGATCTCGCGACGATTCGTGGCCGATACAGAAGAGACTGTGGCTGAAGCGGGACGCCAGATATACGAGGCGGCTGTGGCTGACGGCTGGCTAGGCGACGCTCCGTCAGATCCCGGCTCGAGTGGTGTCTATGGCACGACTCTCGCGAAGGGTGAGATGTCGCTGGATGTCACCTACCAGACGTCGGCCAGTTTCGACCTGATGGAGACTGATGAGGACGTCTTGTCGATCGACATCGTCATATCCACGCGATCCTCCGATCCAGGGGGCTGAACGCTGCTGAGGTGATCGGCTGTTGCCATCAGCTCATACGCATCAAAGCCCACTGTGCCCTTGTCTGTAGCAGGTTTCAGCTACTTCAATCAGCGAAAGCCTTGGCCTGGACGGCGGCTAGGTCAACTAGATCATCGAGCGCAACGGTCATGTCGACAAGATGTAGACCCCAGCGTGGACCCAATCTCTCCTCGAGGAGTCCATTGAGTCCGCGACTGTCGTCGGGATCAGCGAGCGAAGCGGCAAGATAATCATGATTGTCGGTTCTCTCGCAGGACAGGCCGATGGCGTCGGGCAGGGATGCGAAAGCGGTTGAGGCGTCCTTGATTCCTTCGATGCCGTTGGTTCCGCCGACGAGAGATGGTCGTGCCGGAACAACAGGGCTGGCGAAGTCTCTGTCGAGCAGTTTGAGCGGGTTCACACACAGGGCCCGTTCATCCGATTCAGCCTCGCTGAATGGGTCCCCTTTGGTTGCTCCGAACCTGGCATCGGGTGCGGGAGGATTGTCGGCGGGGTAAGTGGACCAGGAAATTACGCAACCAACCTGGTCTTTGGCCTCGCATGCAGGAATGTTCTGGAAATCTCCCCCGACGGGCTCGCCTTCGGGAACATAGATCGCTCCCCCGAAGAGGTAGGCGCCAACTAGCCGTGACCTGAGTTGTTCGTTGTTGTCTATCTCGGCCGCAATCAGCTTCTTGAGG
>JAGQSZ010000002.1:3916-50303 GCA_020439285.1 Microthrixaceae bacterium | reverse complement strand
CTCGATCGGCCGTTCCAACTGCAGCATCTTGATCGGTTGAGGTGCGCCGGCGAAGTCAGTGGTGAAACCCTCGTTGGCATATCCGTGAGATGTGTATCCCGAGTCGCCGGCATGGACCACGACAGTGATCCCCGATTCGTTTACCCGTGCCCAGAAGGGATCGAATGACTGGTCTGCTGGAGACCTCCGCCCAGAGGCTGTGGTGGGTGCAGCTGGTCGCATGACGATTGACCGGGCGCCGCGGTCGAGAGCCCAGTCCAGTTCGGCGATGGCCCAATCAACATCGACGAGCGTGATGTACGGCGCGGCGTAGATGCGGTCGAGGTAGGCGAATCCCCAGTCCTCGTCGAGCCAGCGATTGAATGCTGTGAACAGAAGCGTGACGGCCTCAGGATCCTCGCGGAGGGGTTCCTCGTAGATCATTCCCAGTGTGGGAAACATCCAGCACCGGTCGATTCCTTGGGCGTCCATGGTGGACAGGCGGGCGTCCCGATCCCGGTACTCGGGGCGGATCGGTTCGTGGCGGCTGAGTAGCTCGAGTGGATCATCGTTGTTCGGGTTCCCCCGGAAGTAGTCCGCGAGCACCCCGGGCAGAGCAACTGGATCGAACGTCGCGTTCTTCACCCCACGAAACACCTCGCCTCCGATGACCGGATACGAACGCCCGTCGATGCGAGCCCATTGGAAGACCCGGGTCGCATGTCTCGGATCCAGGTGACGTGAAAACGCATCGAGCGCCTCGTAGTAGTGGTTGTCCGCATCGAAGGGCTGAATGCCGAGCGATTCGAGGGTGGCCCGGTGCTCTGGGGTCGCTGCCATTGCACAAGGATGGACCTTGGCAGACAAATGGTCCACACCATCCGCGCCCCACGGATCTGGAGACGTGGGCGGCGCGCTAGGGTCCCCGCCAGTGGCCACCGGGGGCTGCCGGATGATCAAGGGGGATTCAGATGAGTGACTTGCCACCAAGCGTTGTTTCGTTCTGGAAAGGCGTCGATACCCACGACTGGGATCTGGTGCGACAGTCGATCACCGACGATTTCATGCGCATCGGAATGAAGGACACCGAAGCCGACACCTGTTGTGGAGCCGACGCATACATTCGCTTCCTTCAAGGGGTCATCGGGCGTTTCGAACAGCACAGTCTCGAGAGTCGGAGCGGTTATGTGTCCGCCGACGGCAAACGGGTCACCCATGAAGCCATCGAGGTGATCCAACCGCCCGGATCAGAACCGATCACCATGAGGTTCCTGAACGTCATGGTGATCGACGATGACGGGCTCATCAAGAAGTTGGACATCTTCTGGAAGACCCCGCCGACGATGCCCCCGAGTTGGATCGAGGTCGGAATCGTCCTCGGTGAGGACTGAAGACCGTGACCATCGAAACCCGGGCCCGATGGAATCTTGAAGATTGGACAGGTGTCTGGTCTACTATTTGGACACATGTCCAACGCGCTGGCTTCAACGATAGATGAGCTGTCTCCTCGTCAGCGGCAGACCTTTGATGCGCTGCTCGATGCTGCTGAGGATGAGATCCGCTCGGTTGGATTCAACGGGTTGACCGTGCGCAACGTGGCTGCACGGGCCGAAGTTGCGCCCGCTACGGCGTACAACTATTTCGGGTCGAAGGAACATCTGGTGGGAGAGGTGTTCTGGCGGCGACTCTCGCATTTGCCTCCCACCAAACTCGACCGCCGCCATACTCCTGCCAAACGCATCACCGCTGTGCTCGGTGAGATTTCGATGCTGATCGCCGATGAACCGGAACTCTCGGCCGCCTGTACCACTGCGCTCTTGGCCGATGACCAGCTCGTGAAGTCGCTCCGAGAGCGCATCGGTGCCGAGGTCCACGGACGATTGGTGGACGCTCTAGGCGTCGATGATCCCGTAGTGGTCGGAGCGCTCGAACTTGCATACTCCGGTGCCCTGCTCCTGTCGGGTACCGGCCACCTTTCCTATGACCTTCTTGGTGAGCGTCTCGCTGACGCCGCCGAACTAATTGTCGGAACCGACTAGTTGGAGACCGGAATGAACACGATTGACTCAGTGGCCCTCGCTAACGAGGGAGAAGTTCACTACAGCCCCTATGACTACGCGGTCCATGAGGATCCCTATCCGTTCTATGCGCGACTGAGGGCTGAAGCGCCGGTTTACCACAACGCCGAGCTTGGCTTTTGGGCATTCTCTCGCCATGTTGACGTCGAGGACGGGTTCCGTGACAACGAGACGTTCTCATCAGCCAACGGAGTGACACTCGACAAGGCCGCAAGTGGCCCGCATGCCCACCGGGTCATGTCGTTCCTCGCCATGGACCCACCTATGCACACTCGGATGAGGGGACTGGTCTCCAAGGGATTCACTCCACGTCGGGTCGCTCAGATGGAACCCCAGATCAGGGAGATCGCTGGGCGCTATCTGGACGCTGCCCGAGACATCGACGACTTCGACATCATCAGGGACTTCGCGGGCAAGATGCCGATGGACGTGATCAGCGAGATGATGGGCGTTCCCAAGGCTGATCGAGATGAGGTCCGCCGTTGGGCAGACCTGGTCGTTCACCGCGAGGACGGCATTGACGACGTGCCCCCGGCCGGCATCGAGGCAGCGATGTCTCTCGTCGAGTACTACACCAACATGATCGCGATTCGTCGTGAGCACCCGACCGATGATCTGACCTCGGCGCTGTTGGCCGCAGAGGTCGATGGGGACAGACTCGCTGACGACGACGTCATCGCGTTCCTGTTCCTGATGGTGATCGCCGGAAACGAGACCACCACGAAGCTTCTGGGGCACTGCCTCTACTGGTTGTGGCGGAACCCGGGCGAACTCGCGAAGGTCTGGGACGGGACGAACACCGTGGTCGATTGGGTGGAGGAAACGCTCCGCTACGACACCTCAACTCAGCTACTCGCTCGAACGACAACCACTGATTTCGAACTGCACGGTCAGCGGATCCCTGCCGGTGACCGTGTGGTGTTCCTAGTGGGATCAGCTAACCGCGATGAGAATGTCTTCGAAAACCCCGATGAGTACCGTCTCGGGCGCGACACCAGTCAGATCATGTCCTTCGGCTTCGGCAGACACTTCTGCATGGGCGCGTCCTTGGCCCGACTCGAGGCACGGGTCGCTCTCGAGGAATGGCTCGCCAGGTTCTCGGGCTATGAGATCGATGCTGACCGAGCGCGGCGTGTCCACTCCGTGAACGTGCGTGGTTTCGACGTGCTGCCAGCGTCGATGACCTGGCGCACCGCCTCGGCATAGGAGTTCGACTTGGCTGAAGGTTTTCCACCTCACCCCGAACGTCGTCCGGCGTTCGTCACCGGCGCGTCCTCCGGAATCGGTGCAGCAATTGCGGCTGCCCTCGCAGGTGCAGGATTCCCCGTGGCGCTCGGCGCAAGGCGAGTCGACCGGCTCGAGGAACTCGCCTCAAGGATCAACGAAACCGGCGGACAAGCAGTAGCGGTGCCCGTTGATGTCACCGACGACAATTCGGTTCTTTCGGCACTTGAGAGTGCAAGGGAATCGATCGGAGATATCGAAGTGCTCGTTTCCAACGCTGGAACCCTGATTCCTGCCGAACCGGATTCGCCTGATACCAACAGCTTCTTCGCGCAGATCGACTTGAACCTCGGTGGTGCTCAACGGATGGTCAGCGGAGTTCTCGCTGCGATGATCGCCCGGCAAAGAGGCGACATCGTGTTGGTCAGTTCAGAGAACTCGATCCACCCAAGGCCATTGGTCGGTGCATACAACGCAGCGAAGGCCGGGCTCGAGTCATACGGGAGGACCTTGCAGATGGAACTCGAAGGGACCGGTGTTCGAGCGTCGATTGTCAGGCCGGGCCCGACACAAACCGAACTCGGTTGGGACTGGGATCCAGAAGTGATCGACCGGACGCTCGGGGAGTGGAAGCGTTGGGGACTACTGCGACACTTCACCTTCCTGGGCGCGGATTCAATCGCCAGAGCAGTACTCGAAGTGGTGTGTGCTCCACGCGGCACGCACCTGTCATTGGTTGAAGTGAACCCGGAAGCACCAATCCGAAAACGAATCGAAACAGACAAAGCCGATGTTCCCAGCGAGCAGGGGCAAGGGGGAAAGAACTAGTGAGTCTCCAGGAGCATCGACTGCTGATCGATGGGGAACTTTGCGAGGCCGAGGGCGGCGCAACTTATGAGAACCTGAACCCGGCCACTGGCCAGGTCATTGGAGTCGCACCGGACGCATCTGCCGGGGATCTGGATCGGGCGATCGGAGCGGCTCGCGCCGCGTTCGACAACACCGACTGGTCGACCAACGCAGAGTTTCGTGCACGCTGTCTTCGACAACTCCAAGAAGCGTTCGAAAGCCACAGTGATGAGATCCGTGAGATGACCGTGGCCGAGGTCGGCTGTCCGGTCATGCTCACCCACGGCGCACAACTCGATGTGCCTGTCTCGGGGCTCGGGTATTACGCAGACACAGTCGATTCCTATGAATGGGAAACTGACATGGGTGAGGCGAAGCCGTTCGGGATTCGGTCGAGGCGAACGATCCGCCGTGAGGCAGTCGGGGTCGTCGGGGCGATCACTCCTTGGAACTTCCCGCATCAGATCAATCTGGCAAAGGTCGGCCCGGCGCTCGGAGCCGGTTGCACCATCGTGTTGAAGGCAGCGCCCGACACGCCGTGGGCCGCGAACGTGCTGGGTCGACTAGCCGCGACCGAGACAGACATCCCCGCTGGTGTTCTGAACACGATTACTTCTGCGGACAAGCTGATCGGCGCGACTCTGTGCACTGATCCGCGGGTCGATCTGGTGTCCTTCACCGGCTCTACCGGTACTGGGCGCAAAGTGATGGAAGCAGCGGCGCAGAGCATCAAGAAGACCTTCCTCGAACTCGGTGGCAAGTCGGCGTACATCGTTCTCGACGACGCGGATGCCACGATCGCTGCAATGGGCGTCGCGTTCCAGATCATGTCCCACTCGGGTCAGGGCTGCGCGATAACGACCCGCATGCTCGTCCCACGTGAGCGTCACGATGAGATGGTCGACGCAGTGGTCGCGATGATCAACGGAATCGGATGGGGAGACCCGAACGATCCCGCCAACTTCGCCGGACCCCTCATATCGAAGGTCCAACAAGACCGTGTGCTCGGATACATCGACACAGCTGTGGCCGAGGGAGCAACCGTGGCCCTTGGCGGCAAGGCAGGTGCGCTCGAAGGAGACCTCGCCGGAGGGTTCTTTGTGGAACCCACAGTGTTGACCGGTGTCGACCAGGACTCGACCGTCGCCCAGGAAGAGATCTTCGGTCCTGTCCTGGCGGTGATCTCACATGACGGTGACGATGACGCCGTAGCGATCGCCAACAACTCGCAATTCGGACTGTCCGGTGCGGTGGTTGCCGGTGACGTGGAGCGGGCCCGGGCGGTCGCGCGCCGAGTCAGGACTGGGACGATGGGGATCAACGGCGGCATCTTCTACAGCCCCGATATGCCTTTCGGGGGATACAAACAAAGCGGTGTCGGGCGCGAAATGGGAGTCGCTGGGCTAGAGGAGTACTTGGAGATCAAGTCGATGGCGGAAGGGATCTGATGGCCGTCGCTGGATTTATCGGGCTCGGCAACATCGGCGCCCCGATGGCCAAGCGACTCCTCGGAAATAGCGACGGCCTCGTCGTCTATGACGTTCGTCCCGAAGCCGCTGATCGGCTCGTTGCCAAGGGCGCCCGACTGGCAGTCGATGTAGCTGACGTGGGGAGTTCGGCCGATGTCGTGTCTGTTGTCGTGAGAGACGACGATCAGGTCCGCGAAGTGGTCGAGGCTCTGCTCGTCTCTCCTCGTCGAGATCAGGTGATAGCGATCCACTCGACTATCCGTGCGTCGACCGCTGAGGAGTTGGCTGAGCTCGCGGAGCCACACGGTGTGCACGTGATCGACGCAGCGATCAGCGGCGGAGCGATGGGAGCTGCAGATGGGACGCTCGCCGTCATGGTCGGCGGAACCGACACTGCGGTAGCTCTCGCGGCTCCGGTGCTCAGTCAGTTCGCGTCCAAGATCAGCCACTTGGGACCGGTTGGTTCGGGCACCCGCGCCAAACTCGCTCGCAACCTGATGCACTTCGTGGCATTCACCGCCGCCGGTGAAGCCTCACGGCTGGCCGAAGCTGCCGGGATCGACGTGGCCGAGTTGGGGGCGATAGTTCGTCACACCGACGCCGTAACCGGCGGGCCCGGCGCAATCATGTTGCGCGACACGACAGCCAGGATCTCCCCAGATGACGGCTGGTATTCGGTGATGACCAATGTTGCTTCGCTCGGACACAAAGACCTGAGCCAAGCAATCGAACTCGCATCCGAGTTGGGCATTGATACGCCGCTCGCCGAAATGGCCCTGCAACGCTTGGCCGGCGAACTCGGAGTTCCACAGGAGGACCAATGACAGAAGCTGAACATGGCACCGGTGGGGAGATGAGCGCGCAGCGCGCGGCCGGACTCAACCGCATGTCCCAGGTTTATGGATGGGACATGAATGACGGTCCCGGTGATTTCTTCGGCTACACCGTCGATCATCTTTTCGCCGACATCTGGAACCGTCCCGGGCTTTCTGACCGTGACCGGCGCCTGTTGTTGATCGGACTGTGCGTCGGGTCAGGTCAAGAGGACGTTCTCGACATCCAACTGCCGGCCGCGCTCGGCAACGATGAACTCACACACGAGCAGCTTCGGGAGATCGTGATCTTCTTCGCTCATTACGCGGGCTGGCCTCGTGCAGCCCGAATGAACAACCAGGTCGAGGCGATCATCGCCCGTGACAACAAGAAGGATTGAACAGTGGGACGTTTCGACGAAAAGGTGAGCATTATCACCGGAGCTGGCCAGGGCATTGGTGAGGGCTATGCCGTTGCGTTGGCCGAAGAGGGTGCCGCAGTTGTTGTCGCCGACATCAACCTCGAAAACGCGTCGCGTGTAGCGGCAGCCATTGAGGCGTTAGGCGGCAAAGCGGCCGCAATCCAAGTCGATGTGTCAGACCCGGATAGCTGCATGGCGATGGCCGAGGCGACCATCGAGCGATTCGGTCGAATCGATCACTTGGTCAACAACGCAGCGATCTATCACGGCATGCAGATCGAGTCGATGCTGCGAGTCGATCTCGACTACTACCACCGCTTTATGGAGGTGAATCTCAACGGTGCCCTCTATTGTTCACGCGCCGTTTGGAAGCACATGCGTGCCGTGGGCGGCGGAGCGATCGTCAACCAGACATCCACCGCAGCATGGATGGCAGCCGGGTTCTACGCAGTGGCCAAAGCCGGTCTCAACTCCATGACAATCAACCTGGCAGCAGAACTAGCTGGACGGAACATCCGGGTCAACGCGATTGCCCCGGGTCCGACCGATACCGAAGCCACGCACATCGTCGCAGGGGGCAAGGAACACACCGACATCCTGCTTGGTGATGTGATGATCAAACGCATGGGTACGCCCAAAGATCTGGCGAACATGTTGATGTTCCTCCTATCTGACGAGGCGTCATGGATCACCGGGCAGATCATCGCCGTTGACGGAGGACAATCGAAGCGGATCTGACATTCACGGTCCGGATCGTGGTCCGACCCTGTGTCGAATTGGGCCGGTGAATCAACTGGGCCATTGAATCCGGGTATCCATGCGTGTAGACCATCGCTAGGAGATGCCACATGAAGGGAACTCGCCAAGGCGAGTTCGTGGCGTGAGTGAGGGGGTACCAGCATGAGTTTCACCGATGGTTCGGAGATCGATACGAGGCAACCAGCCAATGGGTCGACCGGACCTAACGGCAACGGATCGGGTTCGGTTGATCCGCGTCGACTCTTGGGGCTCGGGCTCGTGGTCCTTGGCATCGTTGTGGTGGTGGGCCTCGCTATCGGGAGCCTCATCGGTGGCAACTCAGACACCGATGGGAACACTGGCAAGAACGCAGCCAAGGAATTTCCGGGTACTGACACATCCGACGGTGGTCGGGTTGTCACCAATTCTGACTACGGCGCGGACTGGCCACTGACCATCAAGAAGGGGACGCTCCGTTGCGCTGGCGGTGCCGTGACGCTCGTGACGCCCGACGCAACCTATGCCCTTAACCCTGAGGCACAGTCGAAGGGGCTGGGGGAGTCGCTCGCTCCGGTGTGGTCGCCGAACCCGGACATCGAGGGTGCACGTATGAGCACGGGGGCGCTCATAGAGAACGGGCTATCTCTGTGTTGACCTGCTTCGGTCAGACGCTGCCGGGGTAGTTGGAATAGGGCATGCGGTCTGGGTCCCGCGGACCCGGCCCACAAGAACCAGCGCTGCTCCGAGCGCAACCGCTGCCACCCATCCCCACAGGTCGCTACTGGTTACGACCGACACCATCAATCCGGCAAGTGATGCGGGAACGAGAATTCGGGTGAGCCCGCAGACGTTCAACACGCCGATGGTCTAGATGGGACGGAATACTGCGAATACATACCCCATAGGGTATCAGGTAGGCGCGGAGGAATGTTCATTTCTCCACCGGAGGAGCGGTTGATGGGTTCAGACGCGCCAGAACCACTTCTTAGTTACTATACCGACCAGACGGTATAGTAACTGCGTGCGTCCCGGTATCCACGAACGACGATGGCAGGCTCTCGCGGTCCTTGTGCTTCCGGTGCTGATCATCTCGATGGACGGCACCATGCTCGGGTTCGCCGTTCCCCATCTCTCTGAATCGCTCGAGCCGACCAGTTCGCAGCTTCTGTGGATAGTGGATATCTATTCGTTCATTCTCGCTGGTCTGTTGGTGACGATGGGTTCGGTCGGGGACCGAATCGGTCGAAGGCGATTGCTGATGATCGGTGCGGCCGCGTTCAGCGCTACCTCGGTTATGGCAGCGTTCGCTCCGAGCGCATCAGCGTTGATCGCAGCGAGAGCCCTACTGGGGTTCTCGGGAGCGACCCTCATGCCGTCCACGTTGTCGCTCATTCGCAACATCTTTCCCAATCCCCAGGAACGGCAGGTAGCGATATCGATCTGGGCAGCCTCATTCGCCATCGGAGGAGCAGTCGGACCGATCATCGGTGGGCTGCTGTTGGACCACTTCTGGTGGGGGTCTGTGTTCCTGGTCGGTGTACCAGTCACTGTGACACTGCAGATCCTGGGGCCCCGCCTCGTTCCCGAATCACGGGACCCCTCGCCGGGCCGTTTCGATATCCCCAGTTCTGCTTTGTCGATCGTCGCGATGATCCCAACGATCTTCGCTATCAAAATGGCTGCCGAGCGCGGAATCGACCGGGTCGGTTTGTTGGCGCTGGTGATCGGTGCGTCGGCTGGGGCCGCGTTCGTGGTTCGTCAGCGCCGCCTGGCGGACCCGATGATCGATACAAGGCTCTTCGCCATTCCGGGCTTTCGCAGAGCGATTGTCGCGAATCTGGTCGCCTCGTTCGGATTCGCCGGCGGCCTGTTCTTCATCACCCAGTACTTCCAACTCGTGCTCGGGATGTCGGCGCTGCGGTCCGGTGTCCAACTGATGCCTGCGGTGGTCGCCGCGATCGTCATGATGCTGGCAGCGCCAGCGTTGGTCCGACGAACCGGCCCATTCCAAGTTATGACCGTGGGACTAGCGCTTGGAACGATCGGTTTCGCGACCTTCATGATCGTTGATCTAACAGGTCCGATTGCGCTGACCACTCTCGCGATCGCCGGCGCCTACGGAGGACTCAGCATGGCGATGACCGTGGCCATCGACGGCATCATGTCGGTCATCCCACCTGAACGAGCGGGAGCGGGCGCCTCGGTGTCCGAGACCAGTAACGAACTGGGTATCGCGCTCGGCACAGCGCTGCTCGGTAGTGTCCTGACAGCGGTGTACCGACCGCGTATCGATCAGATCCAAGGGGTGCCACAAAATTCGATAGAGGCTGCGCGCGAGACACTTGGAGCGGCTGTAATTGCGGCTGAGAAGTTGCCTTCCGAGGTTGGAGGAGTGTTGGTCAACGGGGCGAAACTGGCCTTTGTCTCTGGCCTGCACACGGCGGCGCTCATCGCCACTCTGGCCCTTGCAGCGGTTACCGTGTGGACTGCAGCGGCTGTTCGCAAGAACCCATCGGTGTCCGGCGAACCCGTAGATGCTCGACAGCGACCCGGCGCTGGGGAGGGTTGACCTCAAATGGCTCGACCGTCCAACCGTGAGCGGATACTCGACTCGTTCGAGACTTTGGTGGTGTCCGGTGGGATCAGCAACGTGACCCTCGACGCCGTTGCAAAGCATGCGAATGTGTCCAAGGGGGGACTGCTGTACCACTTCCCGTCGAAACAATCGTTGATGGAGGGTTTCGGGGAACGGCTCCATCAGCGGGTCGATGCGCTGGTCAGCGACGCTCCGAGCGACCCTGCAGAGATCGTGCGCTGGTACCTCGCATATGAGATCCAAGGACCTGAAGAGGCAACAACTTTCAATTCGCTACTCGCTGCGCTTCACGCGAACGACACCGGGTCCGACGGACTCATTCGCTCTGCTCTGGAACGGCTGTATGAACCGCTCGAGGCTCTTGATCCCTATCTGGGCTCGGTTGTTCAAGTGGTGGGCAACGGCCTGTATCTCAGTGCTCTGCTCGGGTTGCCGGGCCCACCTTCGGAGATGGTTGCCGAGTTGGTCGAAGAACTTGCACAGCGCGCGATCGACTGAGTGCTGGCGGGGTACAGATCGCCCCGTGGCCGTATGCTCTCGTCACATGTTCTGCTGACCGAATTCCGGATGGCAGCGACCAGGAGGGTGGGATGATTTTCGATCGTCAGTACGAGCCGAGTCCATGGGAACCAATTGCCGAGCAGGTCGAACTCTACGAAAGCACCGACGGTGTTGAAGGCGGCGACTTCATGGGAGGCGCCTGCGTGATACTCACCAGCATCGGCGCCCGTAGCGGGAATCTTCGCAAGACGCCGCTGATCCGCGTAACCGACGGAACCAACTACGTGGTCATCGGTTCTGTTGGCGGAGCGCCCAACAATCCGAAATGGGTCTACAACCTGCGCGCTGAGCCTCGGGTGCAACTGCGTGACGGTGCGCAGGTCAACGAGTACGTGGCACGCGAAGTAACCGATGCGGAAGAGAAGGCCACGTGGTGGGAATTGGCCACCAGCGTGTGGTCTGACTACGACGTCTATCAGTCGTCCACCGACCGGATCATTCCTCTGTTCGTGCTCGAACCGGGAGACGTGTGATGAAACGACTCGCTGGCCGCACTGCAGTCGTAACAGGCGCCGGCAGTGGGATCGGTCGCGCCACATCGCTCCTGTTGGCTGAGCGTGGCTGCGCCGTCGCCGTGGTCGATATCAACGAGACCGGCGCGAATGAAACCGCCGATGAGGTGCGCCGCCGCGGTCAGAGAGCAAGTGTCCACGTTGCCGACACCCGCGACGCAATGCGTATCGGAGAGCTACCTGGCGAGGTAGAGAGTGAGCACGGAGCGTGCCACATCCTGATCAACAACGCCGGAGTCACCTCCGCTGGGGCATTCGAGGACGAAACGCTCGAAGACCTCAACTGGATCATGGACATCAATGTCTGGGGAGTCGTGCACGGCTGTCGGGCTTTTCTGCCTCTGCTCCGCCAGGCCGAAGAAGCCCACATCGTCAACCTGTCGAGCATGGTCGGGCTGCTTGGGCTCGGCCACAACGTG
Organism: Microthrixaceae bacterium; assembly: GCA_020439285.1. Classification (GTDB taxonomy): domain Bacteria; phylum Actinomycetota; class Acidimicrobiia; order Acidimicrobiales; family Microtrichaceae; genus JAGQSZ01. The sequence continues at coordinate 38,644 of JAGQSZ010000002.1, read as the reverse complement.
TCGTATTCACTCACCAAGGGAGCCGTCAGGTCCTTCACGGAGGCTCTGCGTTCGGAGCTGATCACCACCAATATCGGGGTGACCGCAGTGTTCCCCGGAGCCATCCGAACCAACATCACCAACACCGCCAGGGGAACCGAATCAGCCAAACTCGCGACGATGGGCAAGTCCAGGTTTGCTCCACTGGTCATGCGGCCGCCGTCTGCTGCTGCGTCGAAGATCGTCAAAGCAATAGAACACGATCGGGCCAGGACAGTCGTAGGGCCAGACGCCAGGTTCGTGGATTTGATGTGTCGGGTCATGCCTGGGAGGTCTGGATTGATCGGTCGGGTGACGACTAGGGCATCCGGCAAGGCGTGAGAATCCCCGGCGTTGGTTGTGTGTCCGGCCATGCTTGTTGGCATGGCCGCTGATGAGACCGACGACCGAAACGCATTGGTGGAATTTCCGGGATGCTCCAAATCGTTCGCTCCACTCGGAGTTGGGACATGGGCGTGGGGCGACCGGGATGTGTGGGGCATGGGCGGATACGACGCCAACCTCTCGCAGGAGTCGATAGAGCGCGCATGGGAGACGTCCATCGCTGGTGGAGTAACCCTGTTCGACACCGCCGAGGTCTACGGCGGAGGGGAGAGCGAACGGATCATCGGCCGCCTCCTGGCGAATGACCCGTCACAGAGGAACGACGTTGTAATAGCAACGAAGTTCTTTCCATCTCCACAGAAGCTGAATGTTCGAGCCGCCCTGCGTAAGGCAGCGGTTGGTTCGCTCGAACGGCTCGGTATCGATCAGATCGACCTCTATCAATTGCACGGTCCGATAAGCCTGCGGTCACATGGGGCGTTGGCCGAGGCTTTGGCTGAGGTCTGTTCGGAGGGTCTGGTGGCGGCAGTAGGCGTATCCAACTATTCCGTTAGCGAGATGACCAAGATCCACACCGAACTCGCCAAGCGTGGCATTGCCCTCGCGTCGAATCAGATCGAGTTCTCACCGCTGCGTCGGCGACCGGAGACTTCCGGGCTCATAGGCGCCTGTCGTGAGCTGGGCGTTCTGCCACTCGCGTATTCTCCACTTGGCCAAGGGAGACTCACCGGAAAGTACTCGGCTTCGAATCCGCCGCCGGGCAAGAGGTCGTTCTCGGCTTTCCCGATGGACCAGGTCGATCCGGTCGTTCAAGTGCTGCGCGAGATCGGTACCGAACTCCGTGGGATGGGCACAGCCGACGGCGCAGGTGATGGTACGCGGAGCCCGGGGCAGGTTGCCCTGCGTTGGATCATCGAAAAGGGAGCGGTACCGATCCCCGGAGCGAAGAACGCCGCTCAGGCAGCTCAGAACGCTGGCGCCCTCGGTTGGGGATTGACTCCGGAGCAAACCGAGCGGATCGATGCTGTGGCACTAGAAGGGCAGCGGACGCTCAAACAGAGGATCTGGCAGCACGGCTGACCCGGTCGTTGCGTGGCGAGCGAGTCGTGAACGCGACTATCGGAAGGACGGCGATAGCGATCACGGCTCCGACCATCGCAAGCATCGGATAGGAACTCGACGCCACGACGACACCCGAGCCGAGGCCCCCTGTTGTGCCGGCGATCGCAATGGACAGATCGACCGACCCCTGTGTACGTGCACGGACTTCGATGGGAACCGCGTCGGTGACAATCGAGGTGCCGCTCAACAGGCCCAGGTTCCACCCGAGGCCCAGGACTGTAAGTGCCGCCCCGAGTCCGATTACTGATGAGGATGGGGTGGCTGCGGCCATCAGGCCCGAGATCGCGAGTGTGACGCCGGACGCGATCGCAATTGCGGATGCTCCGAATCTGTCGACGAGGCGGCCCGTCAGGGGAGAGGGTAGGTACATGCCGGCGATATGAGCGGCGATGACTACACCGGACGCAGCCAGGCCGTGCCCGTGGGCACGCATGTGGACCGGCGTCATGGTCATGATTGCTGCCATGACGATCTGGGCGACCACCATCACGAATCCGCCGAGTAGAACCCTGCGCTGCATTGACTCGCGGGATGGTCTATCCCCGACTGAATGCGCAGCGGCTCCATCTGGTGCATGAGCCCCATCCGCATCATGTCCTGTCACTTGAACCGGAATCGCCTCGGCCGATTTCAATGCTCGCTCGCGTGCCAGCAGAAGCGGATCGGGATGCAGGCGTGTTTGAAGTACTACGGCAGCGAGCCCATAGGCGGCAGCTGCGAGAAGGAATGGCCCTGCAAGTCGCGGGACTCCGACGGCCTCAGCGAGGTTGCCCATGGGGGAAATCATGTTCGGCCCCACCACGGCACCAATTGTCGTGGCTACCAGGACGGTGCTTATGGCTCGAGCGCTGTGCTCGGGCGTCGCTAGGTCAGCTCCGGCGTATCGGGCCTGAAGATTGGTTGCAGTTCCAGCGCCGTATATCAACAGTGATGGCAACAGCAATGCGGTTGAACCAATGCTTGCTGCCGCAACTATCAGGATTGCTCCCAAAGCTCCGGTCGCATACCCGAGACTTAGTCCACGCCTTCGCCCGTGGCGGTCTGATGTTCTGCCGACTGCTACAGCGGCACCTGCCGAGCCAATGGTGAACAACGCGGCAGGAACGCCGGCGAGTCCCTCCGATCCGAACATGTCCTGAGCCAGCAGGGCGCCCACCGAGACTCCGGCAGCGAGGCCTGCACCCGAAAGTATTTGGGCCCCGACCAAGGTCCTGATGACTCGACGTTGAGCGGCGTCGTCCTTGGATCCGTCAAATGACGCTGGTTGGGAATTCGTCACCGGGTTCAGCGACGTCTTTGGTGCTGTGCGCTGGAAGGCGCGGGGTTGGTTCCACATTGGCAGCGTTCGGCCGGCGGCACATCGCCGAGCACCTGCTCGACATGCATACCGCACCCAGCGAATGTAGGACGATTACAGGTTGGGCAAGTCACACGTGAACACATACCCCATAGGGTATATGTAGATCCGGGCGATGTCACGGCATGTCACCGTCCTGTAGCTAGGGAACCCCCTCTGGCCGGCGAGTTGATCTGAGATATCGCAGGTGAACTAACAATGGTGTGTGCACGTAGCGTTCGTAACTGCAGAAGGTGACCACATTCGGGATGAGGATGTCGACCGTCCGTTTCATGAGGCGTCGTTCGCTCGGCGCGGAATTGATCTCGAGTACCGCTACTGGACCGATCCGACAGTCCAGTGGGATGCATATGACCTCGTCGTGATCCGATCGCCATGGGACTACGCGACGCGCTCAGCGGAGTTCCTCGCCTGGCTCGACCGGGTCGCTGGCCTGGGTCAGCTTCAGAACCCGGCAGCACTTATTCGCTGGAATCTCGACAAGGGCTATCTCTTGGAACTCGAATCGCGGGGAGTTCCAGTTGTTCGGACCGTGGTTGCCGAAAATATCGATCAAGTTGCCGCGGCGTTGAATGCACTCGGCTCGACCGATGCCGTGATCAAGCCTGTCGTATCTGCCGGTAGTCGTTTGACCGGGTGGTTCGTCGCAGACGATCCAGCAGCGCTCGGCCTGGCGCATGAAATTCTCACCGAGGGTGTGAAGGTGATCGTGGAACCCTTCGTCTCCTCAGTCGCAACAGTTGGAGAGATCTCGGCTGTCTTCTTTGATGGCGCGCTGTCTCACTGTCTTCGCAAGGGGCCGATCCTTGAAAAAGGTGGCGGGCTGATCGGGGGTGTTTATCAGGAGAACGTCAGCCTCCATCAGCCAACAGATGTCGAATTGGACGTGGCTAATAGCGCACTTCGCGCGTCCACAGAGATCGCACGGGAGCGTGACTGGCTGCCCGACGGTGCCATGCCACTTTATGGCCGATTCGACATGGTCGAACTAGACGACGGAACAGTCGCCCTCATCGAGGCAGAACTGTTCGAGCCCTCGTTGTTCTTGTCTCTGTCTGCGGGAGCAGAGGACCTATTCACCCAAGCGTGTGCTCGTCGTGTGGAGATGCTTCGCTGATTCGAGTTGGACGCTCAATCAGTCCCCGTGTGCCCAAGGGCCGTTGCCGCCGATCCTCTCCACGTGAACGGCGACTGTCACAGCAGTCGGAGACTTGCGGAGGTTTATCGGATGGTCACGGTGACCCGCGTACACGGCGCACAGTTGGTCACATAGTTCAGGGTCCACTGGTCCTAGGACCTCTGCAACGCCATGGATGACCAGATGATGCTGGGTGCCTGCAGCGTTACGCATTTCGTCCTCGATCGAGAGAACGACCCGAGGATTCTGCTTGATGTTGCGGACCTTGGCCGAACCTCCCTCGGTGCAGAACAGGACGTCGTTGTCTCGGACCCCGCACCAAACGACGGACACCTGAGGTAGTCCGTTGCGGTCCAGAGTCACGACATGGGCGAGTGCGTCAGAGCCCAGGAGAGTCTGCGCAGATGCGGGAATTTGACGGAGAACCGTAGTCATGGCTGCTCGCTTTCGTCGGGGGTCGACCCTGCCCGTTGACCCCCCTGGCCCCCTGGGTTCGACCGCCACACATGGTATTCCGGTATCGGGCCAGAATGCCGTCGCATTAATCGAACCGGGACTCATCGGACCCGACGACCGGGTTGAATGTCAGGCGCGTGCGGCAACTCGAGTGCAGGTCGGGCCTATGGCCGTTTCGCGGCCCGTTGGAAGATGACGTCTCGTTGTTGGTGTGTCTGGGGTGCTCGCATATTGGCCTTACGCGTGTCCGCCCGACGCTCCTTGATCGTTCGCATGGCGCCCTCTCCACTCAAACCCATTTCGACGAACAGGCATCCGACGACGGTTGCGGTTCTGCCTATGCCTCCCCAGCAGTGGATGTAGACGCCACCATTGTCAGCGGATCGATGCACGCTTTCGAGGATGTCGTCGTACTGATTGGTGGGCAGGACACCCATGTCCGGGATCGGGTGGGGGATTCGAACGAGATCCACCCCGCGACTCAGTCCTACGGCATCCAGTGTGGAGTCATAAGGCGTTAGACCATCGGCTGGTTGGGTCAGGTCAATGAAGGTTCGAATGCCGTTGTCGCAAAGCAACTCGATCTTGGTCCGTGCTTTCATCGGGTCAGCATTTCCCGGATACTCGCCGGCAAGGATCGATCGTGGTTCTACCCAGTAGGCATGGATTAGATCGTCGTAGGGCCAAAGCAATGGGTTGGACATCGTGGCAATGAACCTAATCGCGTTGGTCAGCCGTATGTAGCCCCGTGATCTGTATACCCCTTGGGGTATACGCTATACTCCATGGGGTATACGGTGCGGTGTGTGTTCAAGCACCTGCCCGACATCGGAACCCAATAACAGGGAAGGATTCTGGTAGCCGCCTACCGGGACCAGAGATTGGAACAGGACCATGACAGACACACAATCCTCGGTATCGCTCGAAGGCCTGACCGAACCCCTCGTAATCCACCAGTTCTACTTGGGCTGTCTGTCCCAGGCGGCGTACCTAGTCGGTGACCGCTCCACGGGTCGGGCGATCGTTGTCGACCCGCGACGTGACATCGATGAAGTGCTCGGGGTTGCAGCATCTGAAGGCCTGAAGGTCGAGTTGGTCGTCCAGACTCACTTCCACGCAGACTTCATTTCGGGACACTTGGAGATGGCGGATGCTACCGGAGCCGAGATCGGTTACGGAGAGGCAGCGAGCACCGAATTTCCATCCCGTGCCCTTCGTGACGGTGAGGTGATTGACCTCGGCAACGTTCAAATCGAGGTCTGGTCAACTCCAGGGCACACCCCCGAATCGATCTCCTTGGTGATCCATGTCGGGCATGGGCAACCTCCTATTGCGGTGCTGACGGGTGACGCGTTGTTCATCGGCGATGTCGGCCGCCCGGACCTGTTGGTAGCTGCGGATATTCCGGCGGCCGAACTGGCTTCGAGGCTTTTCGACTCAGTCAACAGGCTGGCAGGCCTACCTGCTGAGACGCTGGTTCTGCCGGCACACGGAGCAGGGTCTGCTTGTGGCAAGTCGCTATCGAGCGAGACCGTGTCCACAATTGGTGTGCAAAGAGATACCAACTACGCGCTCGCCCCGACAATGACCAGAGAACAGTTCATCGAGATTGTCACCGAGGGGCAACCCGCCGCCCCGGGCTATTTCGGTCATGACGCGAAACTGAACCGTCTGGACCGGCCTTTGCTCGATGAGACCGAGCCGGTGACCGTGCTTGATCTTGCTGAAGTGGATTCCGCCGTCAGTCGGGGAGCGACGGTCGTTGATACTCGTCCAGTCAACGAGTTCGCAGCCGGGCATCTGTCTGGCTCGCTCCATGTCAGCCTGGACGGAAGATTTGCCGAACAGGTAGGCAGTGTCGTGCCATTTGGGGCCGAGGTGGTGCTCGTCGGTGACGCACCTGCAGCCGCTGAGGCCCGCACAAGACTCGCTCGAATTGGCTTCGATCGGATTGTCGGCGTTTTGGCTGATGTGTCCTCCGTGCTCGCTGCCCACCCGGATCGGGCTGATCGCATGTCTCGTCTGACCGCAGCAGACTTGGCAGAACGTCGTGAGTCCCTCGGCGATCGATTGCAGTTCATTGACGTACGGAATCCGGGGGAGGTCGAAGATGCTGAGGTGGAAGGGGCACAGAACATTCCCCTCGCTCGATTGAGTGCTGAGCTGACAACGTTGAAACCCGATGAGCCAGTCGTGTTGGTCTGCGCAGGCGGTGCCCGCTCGGCAATCGCTAGCAGCTTGTTGATGGCAAATGGGTTTACCGACGTCTCTGACGTGCTCGGTGGAGCGATGGCTCTCGGTGTCGATGCAACCTGTCTGGTGACTCCTGTCCAGTGATCATTCTGGCGGTGCTCTTCGGAGCGATCATCGGTTTGACCTTGGGTGCCCTTGGGGCCGGAGGGTCGATACTGGCAGTGCCGGTCCTGGTCCACATTCTTGGACTGGGCGTTCACGAAGCCACGGCGACCTCGTTGGTGGCAGTCGGTGCAGCTGCTCTGGTGGCAGCACTTTCGTCGGGGCACCGTAACCACATTCGGTGGGATATAACGGCTTGGTTCGTTACAGCCGGAGCACTTGGATCAATAGCCGGTGCAGCACTCGGTCGCCGCATAGACGGAGGATGGCTGCTGATTGGATTCTCGATGTTGATGCTTCTGGCCGCCTACCGGATGTTCGCATCCAACGTAGAGGTCGCCACCTCCGATTACAGAGCGGCTTCCCCAGACAGGCTGTCCAAGAGCACACCGTTAGCAGAGCGAATGCTCGTATTCGCCGTTGCGGGTGTAACGGTCGGGTTCCTAACGGGACTGTTCGGGGTCGGTGGTGGCTTCGTGATCGTCCCCGTGCTCGCCATATTCATCGGCTTGGACATGCCCGAATCGGTAGCGACCTCGCTTGCTGTCATTGCCGGTAATGCGGCAGTTGCAATGGTTGTCCGAGGAGTGGACTCAGTTGACTGGCCAACTGCTGGTGCATTCACTGTTCCCATGCTCATTGGCAGCATGGGCGGAGCGTTGCTTGCCAAGCGACTTGATCCGAAGCGGTCGGCCCAAGCCTTTGCAGTCACGCTGGTTCTCATTGCGGTCGCCAACGCAGCGACAGTGGTCTTCTGAGCGAGTCGACGCGGGCCTAGTCCGGCCCGGTCCTCGCCCGCTCCACCAGCCCGAACTTTGTGGAGTTCGCGTTGGTGGGCAACCAGAACTCCACAAAGTTCGCCGTGATACACACGCAGGCCGCCGTCCGGTGCCTCCACGCCACCCAATGGGGCCGACGGCGACCGAACGGCGGCACTAATGACCTACTTGATCAGCGGATCCCGCGGCAGACCCAGGATGCGTTCCCCGATCTGGTTGCGCTTGATCTCCGAGGTACCACCAGCAATCGACATACCACGGTGCATCATCATCAACATGTAGTTGATTGCCCCCACACCGTCGATGAACGCGGTGTCCGGGCCGTTCAACTCTGCGAGTAGGGCAGCTGCCTCGTGACCGAGCTCGGAGAGAATCAGCTTGGTCATCGCGCCTTCGGGGCCTGGACCGGCGCCCGCGACTGCACGGTTGGCTGCGCGCAGATTCAGCAGTCCCATGGCTTGATGCAGCGCCATATATCGGCCGATCCTTGCGGCGCCTCCATCGACACGGTCTGGGTGGTCGTCATAGGCCGGGATCAGCATCAACGGGGGATAGGACATCCCGTCGCCGCCACCGCCGATGCTGACGCTCTCATTGCCGAGGGTCGCTCGGGCTACTGTCCAACCGCCGTCGACTGGCCCCACGACATCGTCATCAGGAACGAACACATCGGTGAAGAAGACCTCGTTGAAGTCCGAGGCGCCGGTCGTCTGCTTGAGTGGCCGCACCTCGACGCCCTCTGCATGCATGTCGATGACAACAGTGGTGATCCCAGCATGCTTGGGGGCATCGGGATCAGTGCGCACTGTTGCCAGGCCGAAGCTCGACTCGTGTGCTCCAGATGTCCAGACCTTCTGCCCGTTGATGAGCCAGCCGCCGTCAACACGGGTGGCCTTGGCTTTGACACCGGCTGCGTCCGAACCAGCGTCAGGCTCGCTGAAGAGCTGGCACCAGATGACCTCGCGGTTCAATGCTGGTGGGACCCAGCGGGCGGCCTGTTCGGGGGTCGCATGCTGGATGAGTGTGAGGATGTTCCAAGCCGTGATTCCCAGGTTCGGTCGACCGATCTGCGCCTCGCCGAATTCCTGTTCGATAACGAGTTGCTCGATGGCTCCCGCCTCGCGGCCATAGGGCTTGGGCCAGTGGGGGTAGATGTAGCCCGCTTCGACGAGCTTCGCTGTGCGGTCCTCGGGCGACAGATCCTTGATGGTCTCGATGAACGCCCGGACCTCTTCACGGATCGAGTCAGCTTCTGGTGGTAGTTCGATCTGCTTGCCTCGACTGATTCCCCGTCGACCCAGATCGACTAGATCCTCGGCCGCTACGTCTGGGCGCAGCAGGCTCTCGAGCACGATCGCTCGGCGCATGTAGAGGTGAGCGTCGTGTTCCCACGTAATTGCGATTCCGCCGTGGACCTGTGTGTTCAAGTTGGCGCACAGGTCAGCAGCGGGTCCAGCGAGTGTGGCGGCGACAGCGGCGGTGAAGGTGAAGATGTCACCGCCCGTGGCGGCTGCTTTTGCAGCGTCCCAGACAGCCGAGGTGGACGTCTCGGTCGCCACTGCCATGTTGGCGCAGTGGTGCTTGACTGCCTGGAAGGTTCCGATGACACGACCGAACTGCACACGCTCCTTGGCATACGCAGCAGCGTGGTCGGTGCAGGCCCCCGCAATTCCGACAGCCTCAGCCGAGAGAATCAGGCGGGACAGATCCGTGAGTGCCCTGCGTCCACCGGGGATAACGGTTGCGGCAGCCCCATCGAGTGTCACTCGAGATGATCGCCGCGTCGGATCCAGGTTCGGCGGATTCTCCACCGTGACGCCAGCGCCGACGTCGACGATCACCACGTCGTCACCAGCCGGTACCATGATGAGAGAGGCCAGACCTCCGCCGAGCACGGTGCCTGCTGAACCCGAGGCCTTGCCAGCGGTGACCACGACAGACCCTTCGAGCCCGATGCCTGCGGTGACTGATCCGTCGACGAGTCCGGGTAGCAACCGTGATTTGGTCGCCTCATCGGCAGCAGAGTTGATGACCGCGCTCGCAATGACTGTCGGAACAAGCGGGCCCGGAGTCACGGTGCGTCCGGTCTCCTCGACAACGATGACGAGTTCTTCCAGACCGAAGCCCGAACCGCCGTACTGCTCCGGAATGTGCAGTCCTGCCCAACCGAGGCCAACCATCTCGGGCCACAACTCGGTCATTGGTTCGTCCTCGGAATCGAGCAATACCCGTGCGGCGAGCAGTGCCTTTCGATTGGCGAGGAAACTGGCGACCGTCTCCGCGAGCGCTCTGTGGTCCTCTGTGATCGCTATCGACATGTCCTGTCCTTATTCATCAAAGTTGACCGTTCGGTCAAGAGAAGTGGTGCGGTTGATGGTAGGGCAGACTCGATGCACTCCGCACCGAGATCCCCGTCACCCCCTGTGGCTGGCTTGTCGTATCAGTCCTAGGCCCCGGGCTAGGCCGAATGGATCACATCTGCGTCCATTTTCAAGTAGTCAAGCGATGGCGTCGATTTATCGTGCATGGGCACAGCCGCGCAACACATCCCACAATTCCATTCGGTTGAGACCACGAGGACCGGATATCAATCGTTCATGCACCCTCGCAGGGTGAGGTCGCAAGCGGGCTTCACACTCTTGGAGCTTCTTGTGACCATCGCGGTTCTGGGAGTGCTGAGTGGTGTGACCGTCATGAGCGTCGGCAAGATTCGAGAGAAGGCCCAAGTCGTGGCACTCGATGAGTCCCTGCGGGCAGTCGCAACGGCAGCTGAGGCGCAGATGATCCTGGAGGGATTGTCGAGCTTCCGTGAGATCGATGCTTTGGCACTGCCAGTCAAGAACACCCAGAACCTGACCTTCACAGTCGGTGATATGACAACAGAATCAGTAGTGATTCAGGCCCGACGCCTGGGAAGCACCGATCCATGCCGCCAGATCCGGTTCCCGGTCGACACGACACCGGGACCATGTACCGAGCTCTCCGACCCGATGGAAGTCTTCATCGGTCCAGAGGCCCAGGCTCGTGCCGAAGCTGCTTATGCAGCTCGGGCAGATGAGGAGAAGAAGGCCGAGGCTGCACGGATAGATGCGGAGAAGTCAGCCAAAGAGGCTGCTGCTGCAAATGAGGCAGCGAACGCCGACACGATGAGCGAGGCTGATCGTAAGGCCTATGAAGAGAAGCTCAAGGCGGCCTCGAGTGATCAGGACAAGGCCACTAGCGCACTCAAGGAAGCACAGGCCAGGGACGAGTCTGTGCGAAGCCAACTAGATGAGACAATCGTGAAGCACAAGGAAGTCATCGCAGCCGTCGATAAGGCAAAGAGCGAGTACAAGTCCGCCCAAGAAGGTCTGACGACTGCCGAAAAGGCCTACGACGCGGCGACCAAGGAACTCGAAACAGCCAAGAAGCAGGCCACCGGCAAGAAGGGCAAGTCGAAGGTCCAAGCAGCTCAGACCAAGCAAACAGCGGCCGAGAAAGCCCTTGCTGATGCAAAGGCACGGGTCGAAGAGTCCAAGAAGACACTCTCGAATCTGCAGGACAAAGAAGCAGACCTGGCCCGGACAGTCGATGAACTATCAAAGAAGCACGAGTCAGCAATGAAGGACCTGACCGCTGCAAAGCAAGCCTACGAGCAGTCCACCAGCACAGTTGAAGACCTGAAGGGCGCTTCTGCCGAATTGAACTCTGAATCGACCGAGAACACAGCTGATGACGTGAAGCGCTTGGAATCCGACAAAGAGACCGCCTCGAACAAGTCTTCGGGGGCACGAAAGAACAACCAGGGCTGAGCCTCAGTCGGGAGCGGTGCGAAGGCTCCAGCTGGTGGCATGCTCCCCAACGCCACGATGTGGCGGTTGTAGAGTTCCGCCATGCTTTCGATCCTTCTCCAGGCGTACAGCGACGACTCGTTCAATACCGGTTCCAGTGCTGCTTCGGCGGTCGGGATGGTCGTCCTGTTTGGTGTCTATGCTGCAGTTCTGTTCGTCATCGTGGCTGGAATGTGGAAGGTCTTCACCAAAGCTGGACAGCCCGGCTGGCACGCGATCATCCCGATACTGAATACCTACACTCTCATCAAAGTGGCGCGTCGGCCCGGGTGGTGGCTTGTGTTGATGTTGATCCCGTGCGTCAGTTTCGTCGTAGCAATTATCGTGATGATGGATGTGGCGAAAGCGTTTAATAAGGGTGCCGGATTCGGACTCGGTCTGGCGTTTCTCTCACCAATCTTTATTCCTATTCTCGGCTTTGGATCGGCCACCTACGACAGCGGGGTGTCCAGCTACGGATACGGAGGAGGAACCTACGGCGGTGGCTACGTGCCCTCGGCAGGAACCGGCGCAGCCTGGGGCGGCACCGGAGCAGCATCTGGAGGATTCAACCCAACTGCAGGCCCGGCTGGCGCTCAGCCGAGTAGTACGGGCCTACCGGGTATGGGCTCAGCCTGGGCCGAACCGAGCCCACCTTCAGAACCAGTCGCTCAACAGCAGGTGCCTGCAGGTTGGTATCCCGACCCGTCTGGTGTGGGACAGCGTTGGTGGGACGGGAGCGCTTGGACAGATCACCTCTCCGACTGACCGACGTCTCATAGCAGCCCAAAAAGGCAAGGGCCCCTGCCAGGTCAATGGGCGACAACCTGGCAGGAGCCCGCTCATTCCCCTCCGTTATGCGAGGTCCTTCACTGTCACAGTGGCGTTGAAGAACTTGAACTTCCACCACGGCCCTGCGATCCCACCGAAGGAAGCGGTGGCAGTAGTACCCGACCCCGTCACCTTGCCGAAGAGCAGGTATCCGGTGTCGTTGGCCCCCACGCCCGGATCATTGACAGACACCGAACCGAGATAGAGCGGCAGAATCCACACTCGAGTCACGTTGATGCTCACCTTGGCAGTACCAGATCCGCCGTTCAGCGAGGGTACGTTCGCTGTTCCCTTCACCGACACGATGCCCCAGACATCACGGACGATCTTCAGATTGCCCGACGTGATGCATCCGCTGTATGAGCCGCTCAACGCTCCACTCAACGCAATTGACAACTCGTCGTTCGAGCAGCCTGCTGGAGGAGTCTTGGTGACTGTGACGTTGACGGTTGCTGTGGCTGTTGCGCCGTTGCCGTCGCTGATTGTGTATGTGAAGGAGTCTGGTCCTTCGTATCCGGCGTTGGCTGTGTAGGTGCAGTTTCCTGTGGGTGTGCAGGTGACTGTTCCGTTGGCGCCTTGGGTGTTGGCGGTGACTGTCAGTGTGTCGCCGTCTGCGTCGGTGTCATTGGCCAGCACGTTCACTGTTGCCGGTGTCGAGTCGACCGCTGTGAGCGTGTCGTCAGCCGCCACTGGGGCATCGTTGACCGGAGTGACAGTCACCGTGACCACACCGTTGTCACTGGCGCCGAGTCCATCAGTGATGGTGTAGGTGAAAGTGTCGGTGCCGTTGAAGTCGGCGGCAGGTGTATAGGTGCAGATTCCAGCTGTTGTGCAGGTTGCGGTGCCGTGCGAAGGCGCCGTGGCAAGCAGGACGTTGGGGGTTGCACCCTCAGCCAGCAGGTCATTGCCGGTGACATTGATGTCGACCGATGTCTCCTCGGGGGTGGTTGCGGAATCATCGACTGCAATCTCAATCGATGCACCTGCTTCACATCCGCCCTCAGGTGTAGGCGAAACACGCAGGTTGTCGATCAGCGCTCCGGAATCAAGGGCATGGTCCCCAGCGTCGAAGATCGACAGGAACAGAGAATGTGCACCCGGGGTGATTTCGGTTTGGGCGCGGAGCCGTGGAGTGGAGCCGTCGTATTGCATGCCGGTCTCGGTCACCACTCTCTCGGGTGAGAAGAAGGTGCTGTTGATGCTCACCAGGTCACCGCCGCTATCGAAAGCGAAGTTGTCGGGTGCTGCGATCTCGCTGTTGGTCACTGACCAGGTGCTTGAGTCCAACTCGGCTAGGAACCCATCGTTGAAACTCGAGTTGACGAACTCTGGGTACTCCTCGCTGCCGAAGACAAAGTCGAAGGCCAGGCAGCTATTGCCAGCAGGCACGTTGATGTCGAGTCGAAGGATCTGTACGTCGTTGGCTCCGCGAACTGAGTTCTGTATTGCCGGACTTCCGGTCGCTCCAGAATCGTCGTTCGGTGGTTGGGCGGTTTCGACCGTTCCGCTGGTCATGAGCCAACTCGATGCGCCCGTGCTGGGAAGCAGTGGCGTGAAGTTGGTTACGGATCCGTTGCTGGTGTTCCCAGTGCACTCGATCCACTCGTACCCGGTGATGATCGACGAATCATTTAGTGCAGCCGTCGGGTCGGCGCAGACAACTGATGTGATGGTCACGGTTCCGGTAGCCGTGTTGGTTCCGTCAGTGATCTGATAGGTGAAGGAGTCATCGACCGCGGGGTCCGGAGGTGTGTAGGAACAGGCCGTGGTAGTGCACTGAAAACCACCTCCAACAGCGGTCGTGCCAGTTGAAGGAACGACAGAGATGTCCGACCCTGAGCCGTGGTAGTCGTTGGTCAGGACGTCTACTTGGACCGATGACGATCCGGACACGACGACCGAATCGTCCACAGCGTGCGGGTACATGTCCGCGAAAAAGACATTGACCCAAGAGCCTGAGATGGAGGTTCCATCAGTAATGGAGTACTCGAAATAGTCGGAGAATGATGCCGGAATGGTCGCTGGCGGCGTATAGACACAAGTAGTACTGCTGCACTCATAGGACCCTCCAGCGCCCGTGGTGCCACTCGATGGTACGACGCTTATCGGATCGCCCTCGGGGTCCGAGTCATTGGCCAGAACATTGATGGTCACGGGTTCAGTCCCAACGTCAAAAACCACATCGTCCTGGGGGAACGGCGCGTCACCTGCAGCGTTAGCTATCTGATTGCCCGCCAACAGGGCCAGTAATAGGACCGACAGCACAGCTGCGATCCGTGTTCGAATTCCGACGTTCATGTTTGCCTCCCACTCATGACCTGTTGCTATCGCAACGCATCACGGCCTACTCCCAATGGCTGACACGTGACTGACAGAATGACAGCGGCACCCGTGAACCGAGTTCAGTGTTTGGTCTTGGGGGGGGGACGGACGTTAGAGACGAGATTCGAGCTCGTTCGTGGGGGGTTTGACGAAAGATCAGCCCGCCAGATTGTCGGCTCCGAACGTGGCGAAATCGATTCGCTCACTGGCTCCGGTGTCCCCCGTTTCGAATAGAACTCCAACGAGTTGACCCGGCAGTTCGATCAGGTCTGAATACGCCGCGGGACCCGGTCCTACCAGGAACCCATCGGACCATGTGGTTCCAGAATCGAGCGATGACCTGACACGTAGGTTGATTCGATCCTGGGGATCTGATGGTGCCGAGAACAGCAACTGACCAGACTTCTTGTCGACTCCGTCGAACCAGAGCATTGATGCCTGAACAACTGGTGTGACCAATCCTGTTTGGTCCTTGAATGGAGTCACGAAAGTCTCGCCACCATCAGTGGAGGTGGTCTGTAGGCGGTGCCACTCGTCGGCGCCTTCCTGATCACGCGCTGACACGACGATCGTGCCATCGGCCAGAGCAGCGGCTGTCGCTTCATTGGGATGCAGTGGGCCGCCCCGAGGAGTGTCAGAAGCTCCGATCCGCCAGGTCTTGCCGCCGTCGTCGCTCAAGAGGAGGTGTGCTCCATAGTTGAGTTCACTGTCGGAGTGGTTGGCAGCGGCGACCAGCCTGCCGGCGTGTGGTCCGGACTGGATCTGGAACGCGTGACCAGGACCGACGCTGTACCAGCGCCACTCGGGCCGCTTCACCGACTCGGTGATTTCAGAGGGTTCCGACCAGGTGGTTCCGTTGTCATCGCTGGTCAGCAGGTACTCGCGACTGGTGTCTTCGCCCGTGCCGGTCAAGATCTGGATCTCGGTATCGGTTCCCGCCTTGTAAGTAGCCAACAAAACTAATCGTCCAGAAGCTTTGTCGAGTACCGGCGATGGGTTTCCTATGAAGTTGGAACCCATGTCAGCTATGACCTGTAGTTCACCCCACGTCCGTCCACCGTCGGTCGAACGCTTGGCGAGCAGATCAACGTTTCCGTCATCAGCAGCGTTGGTCACACGGCCCTCCGCAAAGGCAATGAGCGTTCCGTCAGCGGCACTGACCACCGCAGGGATCCGATACGTCGCGTATCCGTCCTCACCTGAACGAAACACGGTTGTCGAGTCGAGCATCGCATCCGCGCGGTCGATGGTGGTCGTCGTGGACTCTTTCTCAGTCGTCGATGCATTGGTTCCGCCTTGGTCATCACCACTGCCCCCGGAACACGCCGACCCCATTCCAAGAGACACGGCAATCAGACCGACGCCCAAGAGATGTGGGACTCGGAAACCAACTCGTCGGGCTGATCGCTGTGATGCCATCAGGTCAGTGTTCTATGTGTCGTGCCGTCGTTCAATCGCCGGGTGAATCGCGAACGAGTTGTGCTGGTTTGGCCGGTAGTCTCGGAGACGTGAGTGCAACAGGGGGCGTTGCGGAAATCTCAGAAGTCGACTTCCACTTCGACGTCATGTGTCCATGGGCGTACCAGAGTTCGCTTTGGATTCGAGAGGTTCGAGCGCAGACGGGACTGAAGGTGAACTGGCGCTTCTTCAGTCTCGAAGAGATCAACCGTGCTGAGGGAAAGAAGCACCCGTGGGAACGTGACTGGTCATACGGATGGTCGATGATGCGTATTGGCGCACTACTGCGACGCACCGAGATGGACCTGCTGGATCGCTGGTACCTGCATGCCGGACGTGCGTTGCACGAACAGGGCAGGAAGCCACACCGACGTGAAACAGCGGAAGAACTGCTTGGTGAAATGGGACTGGACCCGGTCTTGGTGGGAGAGGCTCTGGCGGATGAAACAACGCATGATGAGGTGCGCGCCGAACACGACCTGATAGTTGCATCGGGCGGATTCGGTGTTCCGACACTGAGGTTCGCAGATGGACAGATCATCTTCGGACCAGTCGTGGTTGATGCACCCTTGGGTGACGATGCGGTGCGCCTCTGGGACCATGTTTGTAGCTGGCTCGAGTTTCCTGATCTCTTCGAGATACAGCGGCCCAAGGGACCAAATGAGATCGCCCGAATCGCCGAGAAGTTCACTCCGTACCTGGAAGCCCGGGACTGGGTGACCATCCAAAAGGAGACCCCCTGATGGCAACGATCGTTAACCGTGACGAGATAGTGCGACTCCTTGGCGAGCAGTTCGACACGATCGCGTTGCTATGTGACGGATTCGAAGAATCCGACTGGGCGCGGCCCACTTGCCTTCCCGGATGGTCGGTCAAGGACAACGTGAGTCACATTGTCGGTACCGAGTCCATGTTGGCTGGCCAACCCAACCCAGAGGTTGACATCGCTGGGTTCGAACATGTCCGCAATCCGATCGGCCAGGCAAATGAACTCTGGGTTCAATCGATGCGGCAACTCCCGGGGATCGAGGTGCTGGAGCGTTTCCGAGAAGTGACTTCGCAGCGGATGGACGCGCTCAGAGTAATGACACAATCCGACTTCGATGAACCTTCGTGGACGCCAGCCGGACCCGATGAAACGTATGGACGCTTCATGCGAATCCGCCATTACGACTGCTTCATGCACACCCTCGACATCACCGAAGCCCTGGGTCTGGACAATATTGTGCCGCCGGACCATGTCTCCGCATCAGTGGCGGAGCCAGTCGCCGGGCTCGGCTACATCGTCGCCAAGAAAGCCGCTCTGCCAAAGGGCGCAACGGTGAGTATCGAGTT
Source organism: Microthrixaceae bacterium (assembly GCA_020439285.1). GTDB lineage: Bacteria > Actinomycetota > Acidimicrobiia > Acidimicrobiales > Microtrichaceae > JAGQSZ01. The sequence continues at coordinate 21,319 of JAGQSZ010000002.1, read as the reverse complement.
GACCGGACCATCGGCGGCAACCTACCTGGTCGATAACTCTGATAGGGCAAAAGTTGTAGACGCAATCGATGGTCAACCCACCGTCTCAATCCGCCTCGACTCCGTTCTGTTCCTGCGGCTCACCGGAGGACGGGAAAGTGCCAACCCATATCTGGGTGTCGAAATCGAACTGGGTGGGGACGTTGAGCTCGCTGAACAACTGGCAAGCAATCTGACCTTCACTATCTGAAGCTCGCAACAAGACCGATCGGTAGGTTTGGATCATGGATCTGGAACTCGAAGGCAAGGTCGTGATCGTCACCGGGGGAACAGACGGGCTTGGTGCCGCGCTTGCCGAACGACTCGCAACGCTCGGAGCTCACGTCACAGTTTGTGGCCGCAACGAAAGCCGGGTCGAGGCGATGCGGGAACGTCTCACTTCGACTGGTGGGGACCACCTGGTGGTGGCAGCTGACGTGACGGTTCCACCAGACATCGAGCGGCTTGTTGATTCGACAGTGCAGCGGTGGGGTCGCATTGATGGCATCGTCAACAACGCTGGCGCTGCGGCGGCGGAACCGTTCGAGGCAATCACCGACGATGAGTGGCAGGCAGACCTGGACCTGAAGGTCATGGCAGCAGTGAGGCTCACCCGGAGCGCGATTCCGCACATGACAACCGATGGTGGGTCGATCGTCAATGTCCTGTCGATTGCTGCGAAAGCGGCGGGTGCACGATCGCTGCCGTCTGCTGCATCGCGCGCGACCGGAATAGCGATCACCAAGGCGCTTTCCAAAGAACTGGGTCCAATCGGAATTCGGTCCAACGCCGTTCTTGTTGGACTCGTCGAGAGCGGCCAGTGGGACCGCTTGGCTGACCGCACCGGGCGTCCCGTCGCTGAGATCTACGAAGGAATGGCTGGCCAGATCCCGCTCGGTCGCGTTGGCAGGGGAGATGAATTCGCAGACCTGGTCACGTTCTTGCTGTCGGCAAGGTCGTCATATGTGACCGGCTCGGCAATCAATCTCGATGGTGGAATGAGCCCCGCAATCTGAGCGTCTGAGCTGTCAACGCTGCCCCGATGTGCGGACCGCGCGCGATTGTCACTCGCAGGGCGTAGATTCTGACCAACGACGAAAGGGGACCCAACGATGCCGACACTGAACTTTGGGGATCTCACGATCACCTCTCCAGCCTTTGAGCACACCGGGCGCATACCGGATCAGTACAGCATGGCGGGCGGCGACAATATTCCCGAGCTCAACTGGACGAGTGTGCCTGCGGGTACCAAAGAACTTGCCATCATGGTTCACGACCCTGATGCGCCCCTGACCGACGGCTTCACACACTGGATCGCGGTAGGGATCGATCCCAGCGCCAACGGGATAGGCGGTGACCTCGTCACCGAGTTCATTCCGGGAATCAACAGCATGGGTGACCCTGCTTATATGGGGCCCGCGCCGCCAGCAGGCCACGGTACTCACCACTATTTCTTCCATCTCTACGCGCTCGACACGACCATCGCTCATGATCCTGCACCGGATCGCGACGCTCTGTTGGCAGCGATCGGCGGCCACATCATCGAACAGGCCCGAGTCGTAGGTACCTGGTCCGTCGACTGATTCGACCCCGCCGACGGTAGAGCAAGGTTCCAGTACCCGCGGCTAGAGCGCTCTGGCCGGGGCCTACCTTGGAAGGGTGACAGATCTGGATCCTGGTCGTGTGACCGACATGATGGCTTTGGGGCATCGCTTCGCTGACGAGTTCCCCGAGTTGTGTCTTCCGTGGAACGCTGCCCAGGTCCCTGAACCGAGCCTGGCGATATTCAACGACAACCTGGCCACAGAATTGGGACTCGACCCCGGACGGCTCTCCGGACCAGAAGGCGTTGGCGTTCTTGCAGGCAATCTCGTACCTGAGGGGGCGACTCCAGTCGCGCTTGGTTACGCAGGTCACCAGTTCGGCAACTACTCGCCACGGTTGGGTGACGGTAGAGCACTCCTGCTCGGTGAACTGACCAAGCCCGACGGGCGCTTGGTTGACATTCACCTGAAGGGTTCGGGCCGCACTCCGTTCGCTCGGGGAGGTGACGGTAAAGCAACTCTTGGTCCGATGCTGCGCGAGTACATCGTTTCCGAAGCCATGTGCTCTATGAGCGTGCCAACCACTCGGAGCCTGTCGGTGGTCATGACCGGCGAAGGTGTGTACCGAGACGGAATCGAACCGGGCGCGGTACTGACACGAGTTGCAGCGAGTCATATCAGAGTGGGCACTTTCGAGTACGCCATCCGTCTTGGCGGCGAGGACCTGGTCAGACGATTGGCTGACCATTGCATAGAGCGTCACCATCCAGACAGCGATGACTCGTCCAATAGATACCTCGGTCTGCTGTCGGCGGTGGTCGATGCTCAGGCTGTGCTCATCGCCAAGTGGATGAGTCTCGGATTCATCCACGGAGTGATGAACACGGACAACATGACGATTTCGGGAGAGGGAATCGACTACGGCCCTTGCGCCTTCATGGATGCCTACGACCCTTCAACGGTGTTCAGTTCCATCGATCACGGGGGACGCTATTCCTACGGGAATCAAGCCCGGGTGGCGACGTGGAACCTGGCTCGCTTAGCGGAGACAATGCTCGGCCTGTTTTCCGACGACACCGAGGCCGCAGTCGAGATGGCCACGGAAACGGTGAACGGTTTCGTCGATAGGTTCGCCCAACACTGGAACGCCCTAATGGCAGCGAAGCTCGGATTCGCTGAGGTGCCGACCAACTGTGAAGAACTAGTAAGCAACTTGCTAACAGCGATGCACAAGGATCGCTTGGACTGGACCCGAGCGTTCCGCTCGCTTTCTGGCACGCTGCGAGCGGATTCCCCCGGTGTCAGTGATCCGATCGCCGATGACGGCAGTGAGCAGAGCGCCGAACTCAGCGAATGGATCTCACGATGGCGTGCTCAACTGAGTGACTCGGGAGTAGACCATCAAGACGCGGCCACACGTATGGACTCGGTGAATCCCGTCTATATCCCACGCAATCACATCGTTCATGACGTACTGCAGGACGCGACCGCGGGTTCCTTGACCGGGTTCGAAGAACTGATCGAGGTCCTGTCCGATCCCTTCACCGAGCGACCCGGCCTCGAGCGCTTCGCTGCCGGCTCCTCTGCACAGTTCGCAGCCTCGTTCCAGACGTTCTGTGGTACGTGAACGCTCGACAACGGTGGTGCGCCGGATCCCGGTTATCGGGCATCAAGGCCGTAGCATCGTCTTGCCGATATTCGACCCGGTGAAGAGTGCGTTCAACGCATCAACGGAATGTTCAAGCCCATCGAATATCTGAGCCCTGTACTTCAGCGAGCCTGAATCCACCAGCGTTCGCAGCGCCGCATATGCCTCGTCGTAGCGGTCCCAGTTGTCGAGGGTATTGAAGCCCTCCATTCGAGCACGCTTGGCCAAGAGCTGCACATAGTTGGATGGACCAGGGTGATCACCCGACACGTAACTCGAGATGACGCCACAGAGCACAACCCTCGCGTGCATCGCCAAGCGTCCGAGCACCGCGTTCAAGGTCGGTCCACCGACATTGTCGAAGTAGACATCGACGCGATTAGGGCAATGCTCCTTCAGAGCTTGGGACAAGTCTGCGGTTCGATAGTTGATGCAGGAATCGAATCCGAATTCATCCACGACCACGGCACATTTGTCGTCCGAGCCAGCGATCCCAACGACGTGCGCCCCGGCGGCCTTGGCTATTTGTCCGGCAATTGAACCAGTAGCGCCGGCAGCGGCACTTACGACCACGGTTTCACCGGCCCGGGGCCTACCGATGTCGTGCATGCCGAAATAGGCGGTGGCTCCGGTCGAAGAGAACACTGCGTGCATCGCGGCCCGGTCGACATCTGCTGTGCCTTCCGATACGCGGCCGACGACAGTGGTGAACACGTCGTCCCTAGCTACGCTGTACTCGCTCAATCCGCCGAGTGTCGTAACCACGTCGCCGATTTGGTACGCATCGCAACGGGACTCGACGACCTCACCAACCGTCGCTGCCCTAATCGTCTCACCAACCTGCACTGGTGGGAGATATCCGGGGCGATCATCCAGCCAAGTGCGGACAGCTGCGTCCAAGCCGATCAAGTCGGTCCGGACAAGGGCCTCTCCGTCAGCTATCTCGGGACAGGGCAAAGTGACCAGCTCGACGTCAGACTCTGCCACCAGACCAACTGGCCTGGATCGGAGCAACACGCTTCTGTTCATTCGATCGGTGCTCACGCTCTCTCTCCGAAGTCGGCTGAGCCCGGATTGGACTCGATATAGCGCTCGATCCGGCGGTCGGGAACGAGCCACAACACGGCGGTTGCCACCAGCAGCGCTATTGAGACCGCCGTGGACAAGGGTGCGACAACGATCGCCAGGGCGTACAGGATGATCGATGCGATGGCCTTCTTGTCGACCCCCACGGCATTGGCGAGAATCTGGCCCTCTCCTGGAATCCTGCGAATGGTGGTCTCGAGTATCCAGTACGCGATGGCTGCAAGCAGCAGGTTTGCCGCGTATGTCATGGTCGGAGCTACGGCGAGGTGGCTTCGTTCCATCCATTCAGTACTGAAAGGGATCAACACCAGCCAGAACAACAGATGCAGGTTCGCCCACAACACTGCGCCGTTCACCCGATCGACCAACTGGAAAATGTGGTGGTGGTTGTTCCAGTAGATACCCACGTATGCGAAGCTGAGAGCGTTGATGAGAAACCCGGCGCCGGCTGCATTCCACAGGTCGGTGAAAGTGTTCCCGTCCGGTGGGCGTAGCGCTAGAACCATGATCGTTATTGCGACGGCGAGCACCCCGTCGCTGAACGCTTCCATTCGACTGGTTCCCATAGACCGAGACTATTCCCGGATGGTCACATTGCTTGTCCGGATCTTCGACTGGATCGCACTCAACACCTAGCTGTCCGGCGTGAGCATCCTCCATAGGATTGTCGTATCGGCCAACTCGGTCGTTGTCAGGGGTAGCCCAATGAATGCACGCTCGGAACGTCGACTGGACCTAGTTGTTTACGGTGCAACCAGTTTCGTAGGTCAGATCCTCTGTCGATACCTGGTTCAGCGCCACGGAGCGAACGGAAAGCTGCGCTGGGCGATTGCCGGACGCAACGCGGACAAGCTCGGCAGAGTCGCTGCGGAAACCGGCGCCGACGTCGAACAGATAATTGCTGATGCAACTGACAACTCAGCACTTCGAGACCTAGCGAGCCAGACCCGGGTGGTTGTTTCGACCGTCGGTCCGTATGCCCAATACGGATCGACTCTTGTTGCAGCGGTAACCGCTACCGGCACCGACTACTGCGACCTGACGGGTGAACCTCAATGGATTCGTCGAATGATCGACGCCCATCAAGACGACGCCCGAGCCAGCGGTGCCCGGGTAGTGCACGCGTGTGGTTTCGACTCGATTCCCACTGACATGGGTGTGTGGTTTACCCAACAGCGTGCCATTGAAGCCTTGGGTGAACCCTGCGACAGAATCGGTATGCGGCTCAAAGCCATGAGCGGAGGAGCGAGCGGCGGAACAATCGCCTCGATCATGAACCTCCTCACCGAGGCGACAGGGGATAGCGAAGTCCGCAAAGTGCTCGCCGATCCCTACTCGTTGGTGCCAGCGGATTCCCGCCCCGAGGTCGACCAACCCGACATCAAGGGACCAGCGCGAGATGAGTTGAGCGGACAGTGGGTAGCGCCGTTCATCATGGCTGCCATCGACACCCGGGTCGTTCACCGGAGTAACGCGTTGCTCGGGTTCCCGTGGGGGAGAGGTTTCCGTTACGACGAGGGCATGCTCATGGGAACCGGACCGCTGGGTCTTGCCAAGGCAACGGGGATTTCTGCTGGGATGCTCGTCGGTATGGGGACCGCAGCAGTAGGTCCCGTGCGCAGGTTGCTCGTCGACAAGGTGTTACCCCAGCCAGGTACGGGTCCTTCGGATGAGGCGCAACAGAAGGGGTTCTTCGACCTGAGGTTCTTTGGTCGCACGGCGTCGGGGAAACTGATCAGGACGAAGGTGACTGGTGATCGTGATCCGGGTTATGGATCAACGGCAAAGATCCTGGGGGAGACTGCAGTCGCGTTGGTCGAATTGGAGACCGCAGCGCTCGAGGGTGGGATCTGGACCCCGGCTAGCGCGTTCGGTGATGACCTCGTCAGTCGATTGAGTCGAAACGCAGGGCTCACCTTCGAAGTTCTCTCCTGAAACCCCTTGGTGTCGTAGTGGACTTCGAGGGTGTTCCTGAGGTGCCAGAATGTGGGATGTCGAACTTCGAACCAGATCAACTCGCCATAGCAAGCTTGGTAGGCGCCGAGGTCGTGCAAGTTCCCAGCACGGCATCGCTGCAAGATGTAGCGGCCCGGATGAACGAAGATGGGATCAGCGCAGTTGGCGTTGGTGATGAAACTCTCGTTGGCGTGATCACAGAACGTGACATCGTCCGGGCGGTGGCGATCGGAAGCGATCCCTTGACTCCCGCGATCGAACTCGCTGAGACCAACTTGTTCTGGACAGATCCGGAGTCAACAGTGGCAGAAGTTGCCGAAGAGATGATGACCCGCTGGATCCGACATGTCTTCGTTGGGCAGCCAGGCAACCTCGTCGGCATTGTTTCGATGCGTGACTTGTTGGTCGCGTACGTGGATATCGCTCCAGTCTGAGGCAACGCCAATCAGGGCAGCCACAGAAACACCGGGTCCCAGAGACATGCTGGACATTCTCCTCGCGCTCATGTAAAAACAAACCGACCGGTTGGTATGCATTGGAGGTCGGAGTTGGGGACGCAGGAAGGGCACTCGAGCACATCGGGTTTCGAAGAAAGCCTGTCGGTGGCCGTCCCAGCGCGTACTTCCGTTCGACGGTCGCAGGCTGATCGTCGACTCGGAACTCAAAGAGCACTTCTCGACGCAACGATCGAGTGTCTCGTTGAACTCGGCTACTCAGGCACTACGACCAGAATCGTCGCAGAACGCGCGCATGTGTCCCGCGGTGCTCAGACGCACTACTACCCGACCAAGAGCGACCTGGTGGTCGCATCGGTCGAGCACCTGTTTGATCAGCTCGCCCTGCAGTTCCGCGAGACCTTCATGGCAGTGGACCCCGAGGGTCGTACCTTCGAGCGAGCGGTCGAGGAACTCTGGCAGCTGGTGAACGGATCGACCTATGCGGCGGTCCTCGAAGTGATCGTCGCAGCTCGAACCGATCAAGAACTCAGAGTCGTCGTTCACGGAGTTGCTGCTCGTCTCGAACAGACAGTCATCGAACTCGTCCGACTCTTCTTCCCCGACATCGAAGAGGCAGAAGTCGCCCGCACGATCGTCAACCTGGCATTCACAATCGTCCAAGGTGCTGCTGTGAGCAGTTACGCGGGCTTCGGTGACCCCGAGCAGATCATCGGACAGCTTCGAATGCTCGCTTCGATAGTCACGCCCAGCAGTGCACAACAGTTGGCGATGGCGGCCCAGGAATTCACATCAACCAAATCTGTGTCGAATCTAGACGGAGACCAAAAATGACTACGGCTCAATCAGCGCCCAAGACGCGCAATGGAACTGCCCGACCATCAGCTCAGCGAACTATTCCCGTGCGCCGCCTGGACGTCGACATGAACTCGGTCGAGATCAACCGGTGGATAGTTCCCGAAGACCCAATTTTCAGCAACCTGTTGGCCACTCTGTCTGCAGTCTTCCCTCGGGGTGAGGACTTCTTCGTTGCGACGGTTCGAGCCAATAAGGACGCGGTCGGTGATGACGAGATTCTGAAGGCCCAGGTAAAGGCGTTCATCGGCCAAGAAGCAATGCACGGCCGGGAGCACCGACGTATCAACGTCGTTCTCGACGAGCAGGGCTATCGCACGGCTCGGGCCGAACGTGGAATCGACGCGATCCTCAACATGTTGATCAAGTTGAAGCCAAAGACGCTTCCCCTTGCAGTTACCGCAGCCGCTGAGCACCTGACCGGCATCTTTGCTGAATCTGCACTTGGCAGCGCCGCGACCCGTGAGACCTTGTTCTCACATCCCGAGATCCAGTCGCTGATCACGTGGCACGCGCTCGAAGAACTCGAACACAAGAACGTTGCCTTTGATGTCCTCGAAAAGAGCAACAGCGGCTATGTCATCCGCGTCGGCGGGTTCGCCATAACCATCGTCGTACTCGGCGGCTACGTGGTGTTCGAGACCGCCCGTTGTGTGTTCAACGACAGACGTTCGCTAACACCGGCGCGCTACCTCAAGCACCTGCGGAACATCCCGCGGCAGAACCTGATCAGCCCGTGGTCGGTCCGACAACTAGTCAAGTACGTTCGCCCGGGTTTCCATCCAGATGACATCGAAACCGACTATCTGATCGAAGAGTGGCGCACAGTTCTGAGTGAAAAAACCACCATCACCGCGGGAGTAGGAAAGACGCGAGATAAGTCCAACCCAACAGGTTGATCTGATCTCACGTAGCTGGGGGACGGGCTAGCGGTGACGGGGCGGCCGCTAGCCCTCTGCTCAGGCCTTGGCGCGCGACTAGAAACCAACAGATGGACAGAATCGACGGCACTATCAGAGACGCGAACGAGGACGACGCCCACGAGATCGTCGCACTGATCGCTGAACTCGCCGACTACGAAAAACTCTCGCACGAGGCAGAGGCGACCCCGGAACTGATCCGTCAGCATCTATTCAGCCCGAACCCAGCAGCACACGTCCTGATGGTCGAATCGCCAGAGGGCGAGATTGCCGGTATGGCTCGGTGGTTCACCACATTCTCCACCTTTCTCGCACAACCTGGGATCTGGCTCGAGGATCTATTCGTCCGTCCCGAATTCCGGGGCCGCGGCTACGGCAAGGCCTTGATCGAGAAGCTTCGAACGATGACAGACGGTCGGGTCGAGTGGATGGTCCTGGATTGGAACGAACCCTCCATCGAGTTCTACGAGTCGCTCGGAGCAAAACCAGTCGACGGCTGGACCCGCTACCGCTGGGTCATGTCAAACGACTGAGTTCAAAGGACTGAACGATCCCTGCGAGAGTCGCCATAGGGCGCGGCTACGGTAGGCCTTCAGTTCGATCGATGATCAGCTTCGATCGACGCCGCAGCCTGATCGGCGATGACCACCGATCAACACGAACACGAAGGGTCGAATATGAAGGGCATTGTCTGGGACGGCAAAGAGGCAAGCGTTGCAACAGACCTGCAACTGAGAGACACACGACCCGGAGAGGTCAGAGTCAAGATCGAAGCCGCTGGTTTGTGCCACAGCGATGTCTCGGTCCTGAACGGCACGATTCAGTTCCCGCCCCCGGTCGTGCTCGGCCATGAGGGAGCGGGCATCGTCACAGAGGTCGGTTCAGGCGTAACCAACGTCGCGGTGGGGGACCACGTCGTGTTGTCGACTCTGGGCAACTGCGGCCATTGCGCGCAGTGTGACCGTGGCAAGCCGACGTTCTGTCGTGAGTCGCTCGGCAAGCTTTCACGACCCTTCACATGTGGTACCGGCGAGGACACCAAGAAGGTGTTCCAGTTCGCGAACCTCGGGGTGTTCAGCGAGGAGACGGTCGTCAAGGCCACTCAAGCGGTGAAGATCCCAGACGAGATTCCGCTGCCTGCTGCTTCACTGATCGGTTGTGGCGTGTTGACCGGTGTCGGCGCAGTAATCAACCGCGCAAAGGTTGCACACGGCGAATCCGTGGTTGTGATCGGAGTTGGTGGCATCGGCCTGAACGCGATCCAGGGGGCGGCGCTATCCGATGCGCTTCCGATAATCGCAGTCGACACCAATCCCGCCAAGGAGTCATACGCCAAGGCGTTCGGCGCCACTCACTTCATCTGCCCTGACGGACCCGACTTCGACTTGGTCGAGGCTGTCAAGGAAATCTGCCCGAATGGTGTCGACTACGTATTCGAGTGCGTGGGTTCGACCGCACTGATAAAGACCTCCACCGAACTTCTCGACTGGGGTGGAACTGTTGTCATGTTGGGCGTTCCCAAGATGGGCGCCGAGGCCAGCTTCGTGGTTGCCAACATGTACAACGACAAGACGATCATGGGTTGTCGTTACGGCTCGGCGCGGCCCCAGTACGACATTCCGCTCATGGTGCGTCTCTACCAAGCAGGTCGACTCAAGCTCGACGAACTCGTCTCCCAGACCTACCCGCTCGAGGAGTTCAACAAGGCGCTCGACGAGTTGCACGAGGGCAAACTCGCCCGCGGCGTGCTCACACTTGGCTGAAGGAGCATCGAGGATGGGTCTTCCCGACCACCTGGTCGAACTCGCTCAGAAAGTCTCCAACTGGGGACGTTGGGGCGACGATGACGAATTGGGCTGTGGCAACTTGTTGACTGCCGAAGCAACTCGGCGTGGTGTCGAAGCAGCGCGTTCCGGTCACACCGTCGATCTGACTGTCGAGTTGAAACTCGACGGTATCCAGATCGGTCAGCCGGCCAAGCGCCTCAACCCGATCATCACGTTCACGTCGATGAATGAACGCGACACCTTCGCTCCGGGAATCTGGGCGGGTAGCGATGACCTGTTGACCATGTCGACATGTGCAGGCACCCACGTAGATGCGCTCAGCCACGTTGCATACGAGGGCTACTTCTACAACGGGATCCCGTCGGACACGATCTCTGCCAACAGTGGAGCGACCAAGCTCGGTGCAGAGAAGCTCCCACAGATCACAACCCGCGGAGTCCTGTTGGACCTGCCCCTACTGAAGGGCGTTGCCGGGCTCGATGAGGTGGAACCCGGTTACTCGATCACTGGCGAAGACCTCGATGCTGCAGCGGAGATGGCCAAGGTCGATATCCAGTCGGGTGATGTGGTCCTGGTCCGAACTGGCGAGATGCGCCACTACAGAGCAGGGGACCGCAATCGCTATGCGCTGGGAGTCAACTATCAACTTCCAGGTCTGTCTGCCTATTCAATCGAGTGGATGCACGACAACGATGTTGCCGGCGCATTCGTGGACAGCTATGCCTACGAAGCGTTCCCGCCCACGCAGGCGGACTGGTCAGACACCCTTATTGTCCACATGCTCCAGATCCGGGACATGGGTTTGATCCAAGGTCAGAACTGGGACCTTGAGGACCTGGCTGTAGCCTGCGCCGATCACGGTCAGTGGGACTTCTTGCTGGTCGCGAATCCCGAGCCGCTTAAGGGTGCAACGTCAACACCGGTTGCACCTATGGCGATTCTCTGATCGTCGACCCGTAGTAGTCATCAGATTCTCAGGAGCCGGTTCTGGGCAGATAGTCCCAGATTCCTAAGATCCAACCTCGTGAACGCGGGATCCGCACGCAACTCCACACACGACGAGGGCCAGGGCCAAAGCATCTGGGTGTTCATAGCTGCATTCGTCGCGCTCGCCGTTGTTGGACTAGCTGCGCTGCTGATTTTCGGTACCCCCAGCGGTGATACCAGATCAACCAAGACAGCTTCGGACGTTGTCCCGGAGCATGGTTCGGTGACAACGACGTCGGTCAGTCAGGGCCCTTCGGGACTCGGGACTGCTGACTCATCAGAGTCATCGACGACCACTACTGAAGCCCCAGCGTCTAGTCCTCCTTCGACATTGCCCAATGGAGATGCGGCACCAGAGGGAACGTCCAAAGTTCTGGTGACCGGGGACTCCCTGTCGCTTGCGTTTCAGATCGACCCAAAGGAGCTGGGTTCGTCGCCGCTAGCTGTTGTGCCGCCTTTGCGCGCCGCTGCGTCTGGGGACGGCTCGCTCTTGGCAATCACGATCGACTGTGCGCAGACGACACGTGAGCAACTCGCCCAAGTGAGCGTCACTGAGTCAGACACATCGATCATGGTCTCAGCTGTAGTGCTGGTCCCCATCGATGCTCTTGGATGTAACCCGACGGCCGAACCGCGTGTGCTCATTGTCCCCTTGAAGCGGCCTGTGGGCACACGGGGCGTGGAAGTAGCTTCCGTCGGAACCAAGTTGCCGCGGATCGATCTCAAGTCGCTTTCGGGTAGCTGATCACACGGCAGCATCAATCTCGAGCGCGCCACCCGCGGCTAGTAATTAGGCTTACTATGACCGTTCGCTCAGGTGGATAAGGGGGGCTGATCAGATGTTGCACGGTGAGTCCCTGTGGGACCTCTTGGAGAAGCGGGTTGATAGGACTCCCGACGCACTCATGGCAGTCGATGAGGACATGCGTGTGCTCACGTTCGCCGAGTTCTGGAATGAAGCCGAACTCGCCGCAGCGGGACTCATAGGCGCCGGAATCAGCGCTGGTGATGTGGTCAGTTGGCAGCTCCCGACGTGGATCGAGTCGATGATCCTCACAGCGGCGCTTCGCCGAGTCGGTGCGATTCAGAACCCAATTCTTCCGATCTACGGCGAACGCGATCTGATACAGATGACCTCGCTGGCCGGATCGTCGCTACTGGTAGTTCCCGGCGAATGGAACGGTGTCGACTACGAGGAAATCGCGACCCGGGTAGCGACCGAGAACGTTGGACTCCGTCTCTTGGTCACCAATCGTGCGCTACCCCAAGGGGATACCAAGTGCCTGGTCGATCTGCCTGATCCGTTTGGGGTAGATGCTGCTGACGTCGGTGGTGTCGAGGCTCGGGAAGAAGCGGCGTGGATCTTCTACACATCTGGGACAACTTCGGGGCCCAAGGGAGTCCTCCACAGCGATCGCACTCTGGCCGCGGCCGCACGTGGGATGTCGACCAGACTCGGACTGATCGCCCGTGACAGGAACTCGCTCGTGTTTCCAATCACGCACATCGGTGGGATGGTCTGGCTATTCGCAAGTCTGCAATCGGGTTGCGCCAATATCCTGACCGAGAGCTTCAACCCAGCTGAGACGGTCGAAGTGTTGTCTCGCGAAGGTGTGACCCTGGCAGGGTCGGGGACTGTGTTCCACCAGAGCTATGTCGCCGAACAACGTCGTTCGCTTCACCCGATCTTCCCGGACGTGCGGGCGTTTCCGGGCGGCGGGGCACCCAAGTCTCCAGCTCTGTTCGATGAGGTGAGAGCGCTGTTCGATGCCCCGATCATGAGCGGCTACGGCCTGACCGAAGCCCCGATCGTCACGATGGCTGACCTGAGCGACACAGATTCGGATCTCGCCCACACCGAAGGTCGCCCCCAACTCGGAGTGGAGATTCGTGTCACCGACGCAGCGGGTCGGATAGTGGCACCCGGGGCTGAAGGGGAACTCCGGATACGGGCACCCCAGATGATGCTGGGTTACCTGAACCCGAGCGACGATCTCGAAGCGATCGATGACGACGGGTTCTTCCGCACCGGGGACCTGGGTCGAATCGACGAGCGGGGCAATGTTGTCATCACCGGTCGACTGAAGGACGTCATCATCCGTAAAGGCGAGAACATCTCTGCCAAAGAACTCGAAGACCTTCTGGCTGAGTTCGACGATGTTGCAGACGTTGCCGTGATCGGTCTACCCGATCCCGACTCCGGTGAGCGGGTCTGCGCTGTGATACAAGCACGCGATATTGCTCGACCTCCACGCTTCGATGAGATCGTCGCGTACCTTGTTGAACGCGGAGTCATCAAGCGAAAGCTTCCAGAACAGGTCGAGATCGTTGACCTGATCCCACGGAATCAGTCAGGCAAGATCCGCAAGGACCTCTTGCTCGATGAGTTCAAGGGCTCCACTCACTTGGGCTGATCGAGGGCCCATCGCACGTCTAGCCTCCACCGCCTTGGACTCGGTGCCGCCTACGATCTCCGCAGGCGCCGATCGCGTTGGTCGTGTGCACGAAGGGAGACCACCGTGTTGGCAAGGAAGCTTGGAGCAGAGTTCCTCGGGACTTTTCTGTTGGTACTGGGTGGTTGCGGCTCGGCGATTTTCGCTGCCAAGGCGATCTCGCCCGTCAAGGGCAACGTCGGAATTGGCGGCATAGACATTGGCATAGCGACGATCACGGACCTCGGGATCGGGTATCTCGGAGTGGCGTTGGCTTTCGGTCTTACCGTCATGTGCGGCGCCTATGCGTTCGGTCACGTATCAGGCGGTCACTTCAACCCGGCAGTCTCCGTTGGGCTCGCCACCGCGGGTCGCTTCGACTGGAAAGACCTGCCCGCCTATGTCGCCGCACAGTGCGCCGGCTCGATCACCGCTGTTGCTGTCCTGTGGGCAATTCAGAGTTCACGCCCCGGTGGCTTCGAACGTACCCAGGGTGCGTTCGCCTCCAACGCTTTCGGTCAGAACAACGGTCGGATGTTCTATGACCTGCCAGGTGCTGCGATCGCCGAAATCGTGCTCACCGGAATGTTCGTGATCGTCATCCTCGGTGTCACCACCAAGGCTGCTGCCAAGGCCCAAGCAGCAATCGGAATCGGTCTGATGCTGACCCTCATCCACCTCATCGCCATCCCGATCACCAACACCAGCGTCAATCCGGCTCGTTCACTCGGCCCGGCTCTCTTCGAAGGCGGTACCGCACTGGGACAACTGTGGCTGTTCATCGTCGCCCCGGTTATCGGTGGAGCGCTCGGTGCGATCGTGTGGAAGCTCGCCACAGGTGGCGACGAGTTCCAGACCGGTGAGGAAGAGGCCCAGGCCGAGAACGCCTGAGGTTTCGTTCGTTCGACTGTCGCCATCTAGAATCTGACGACTCGTCAGATTCTAGATGTGCGCAGACAATCCGGTCTGTGCCCCACCTTCGGAAGGAACGAACACATGGGCATGCTCGACGGCAAGGTCGCGATCGTCACTGGAGCCGGACACGGCATTGGCCGGGGACACGCCCTAGAACTCGCCAAGCACGGAGCGAAGGTCATCGTCAATGATCTCGGCGGTTCGGTCAAGGGTGAGGGTGTCGGCCGCGACGCCGACCTGACGGTAAACCTGATCAAGGACCGTGGCGGCGAAGCAGCATCGAACTACGCGGACGTCTCCGACTACGACGCTGCTGGTGAGATGGTCGCCCAGGCGATCAGCGAGTTCGGTCGCCTCGACATCCTGGTCAACAACGCCGGGATCGTCCGTGACAACTCGATCTTCAACATGTCGGTCGAGGATTTCGACGCGGTGCTCAAGGTCCACCTGCGAGGGACCTGGATTCCTTGCAAGCACGCAGCAGTCCACTGGCGTGAACTCAACAAGTCGACCGGTGAGAAGGTCAACGGCCGCATCATCAACACTGTTTCTGGAGCAGGTCTGACAGGCAACTTCGGCCAGACCAACTACGCCCCCGCCAAGGCAGCCATCGCGAGCCTCACCCAGACCCTCAGCCTCGAGCTCTACAAGATGGGCGTCACCGTCAACGCTGTCGGCCCTGCTGCTGCAACCCGAATCACCGGCACGATGCCCGGGGCCCCAGCGGTGATCGAGGCCGACGAGATTCCCGACGACGAATGGAACCGCATGGATCCATCGGTGTCGTCTCCTCTGGTTGCATGGCTCGCTTCTGATGAAGCCGATCACGTGACTGGTCAGATCATCCGAGCCGTTGCCGAGAACATCATTTTGATGAAGAGCTGGGCTGACGGACCGACGATCAACAACGGTCAGAAGCGCTGGGATGCAACCAAGCTCGGTCAGCAACTCGCGACCGACGTCTTCTTCACCCGCGCTCCCGGGCTGCGTTACTGAGCCTGGCCCGCCCGCACCCAGACTGCAGGACTCTTCGTAACCAATGCCGACAGATGACCCCTACGGTGACATCCTCGCGGATCGCAGCGTAGGGGGAATCTCCGGCGCCAAACGGCTGGCAGAGTCATACCGCAGTGTCACAGCGACACCGGGAATGCCGTTGCTCCACCGATCAAGCGGGATCCGGGGCAAGCTCCGCAAGTTCACCGGCGAGATCGTCGTAATCATCGACGCCAAGGGTGGAGAGCACACCTTCGAGAACCACGCGGGTGCGTTCGCGCACAATGGCGAGACCGTCACTCTGGCGCGGGTAGCACGTCCTGATTCGGCTGAGCCCTCTTTGACCCGAACCGCGGCTGGAGCTCTCGTGGATTCGAACGCGTCAGCGAGGGTTGCTCGTGCGTCTCGCATCTGGGTCGAAGGGGACCATGACGCACGATTCTTGGAACGAGTCTGGGGAGACGAACTCCGCGAGTTGGGCATCGTTGTGGAACCACTCGGAGGCATCGACGATCTGGAACGTGAAGTGCAACGCTTCGCCCCGTCGCCACAGCGTCGCCTTGCTGTGCTGGTCGATCACCTTGTTCCGGGATCCAAGGAGACCCGGATAGTGAACGCGGTGACAGACCCCAATGTGATGATCGTCGGTCATCCCTTCGTTGACATCTGGCAGTGCGTCAGACCGAAGGCACTGGGAATCGAAGCCTGGCCAGAGGTGCCAATTGGTGAGGACTGGAAGAGCGGAGTCTGTCGACGCCTCGGTTGGGCGAACACGGCAGATGGATGGAGACGCGTGCTCTCGTCGGTCAACAGCTTCGCGGATCTCGAACCGTCGTTGGTTGGCGCGGTCGAGATGGCACTCGACATGCTCACCCAGGACGATGAGTTCCAGCCATGAGTGGACCAGCCAACGGATCGGCCGGCACCGTTGCCATTGCATTGGAAACACGCCTGCGTCAACTCGGTGTTCAGCGTGTCTATGGAGAGCCACTCGGCGAACTGAAACACGTCCCCGTTCCTGACCCCGATCTGGCCGTGTTGCTGGCCGACGCTGACGGACGAATCGGCCATAGCGATGGGAGTGGCCGACTGGGCGCAGCGTTGTTGTCGGGATCGATCCTGCATCTGTCGTCTGCCCCGGGTGGTACAGCCAATCCACAGCGGATCACGACGACCGAGGAACTATTCGACGCTCTCGCCGAACCTCCCGGACTTGAGATCCCCGGAACTTCGGCGCTGGTCCTGGACCTCGATCTGGATGAACGGTTCGAGGTTGACTCAGCACTGCGGTCACCCGACCGGCCCCCAGTGGTCACCCTCGACCCGTCGATGGCCTCTCTCCGAATCGTCATTGTGGCAGGCCCAGGCGTGATTCGGGCCGGTCGTCTTGCCGAGCTCAGAGAACTCGCACGACGAGGTGGGTGGGGAATCATCAACACTTGGGGTGCCAGGGGAGCGGAACGATGGGACAGTCCGTTCAACTTCGGGACAGTGGGACTTCAAGATCGGGACATGGAACTCGCAGGGCTCAACGACGCTGATGTGATCATCTCCACCGGGTTAGATGACTATGAAATGCCTGCCGCCTGGTCGGATTCCAAACTCGTTCAAGAAGTCCCACCCCGGCAGTTGGGCGCACTGATCAGCACCTGGACCGCAAACCGGAACCTGCCCGAACGTCCCGAACACCACAGCGTGTCTTCATCGGTTCTCACCGGACTCTACGAGTCGAACTCAGTCCCACTGAGTGGACCGCGAGCAGCGCTGCATCTCGCTGGCGCAATCCCTGATGATGGAATAGTCG
>JAGQSZ010000002.1:0-3889 GCA_020439285.1 Microthrixaceae bacterium | reverse complement strand
GTGCCGCCGGATTCTGGATCGCTCGGTCGTTCCCGACTTCGCTTCCAGAGAGTCTGTGCGTACCGGCCACGTTCACACCCGGGTTCTCGGCGGCTGCTGCACTGGTCTGTTCGCTCGAGAACCGTCCCTGCATAGCGGTCACCGATCAGGGGGGGTCGGCTGCGGATCCGACCTCAGATCCTGTGGATGACACGACTGCCGCGATTCTCGAACTCGCCGAGGATCTCAACGCGTCGGTCGGCCTGCAGTTGTGGGGTGACAGAGGCGATCTAGGTTCGTCCTCGGATCATGTCGATCTGACACGCACGGCGCTTGAGTCACCCGGCATTACGCTCAGAGACGTACCGGTAGCCACAAGTGATGTCGACTCGATAGTCGCTGCACTTGGGGAGATCATCGCTTGGACGGAGGCGGAATGACCGAAGCTCAGCCGACTTCGTCGGATTCATGGGATGTTGGCTCAGCGGTGCTAGTTCCACCCATGGATTCCCTCACGGTCGCCCAAAAGGAGCGCCGTACCCGGATCCTGAAGGTGGCGGGGGAGTTGGCGACTGAGGGTGGATGGGACGCCGTGCAAATGCGCGAGGTGGCTCAAGGCGCTGACGTTGCTTTGGGCACGCTCTACAGGTACTTCCCGTCCAAGGAATACCTGTTGGTGTCGATGATGATCAACGAGGTTCAAGGTCTGGCTGATCGTCTCTCGGTAAAGCCACCCCAGGGAGATGAGCCGGTCGACAGAGTGATTGACGTTCTAACCAGAGCGAACTTCGCGCTGCAGCGCCGCCCACACGCGACGATCGCCACGATCAGGGCCCTTGTCTCGGGAAACACCGAGATAGCACCCGTGGTGAACGAAACCTTCGAGTTGATGCGTTCGATAGTCAGTGCAGCGCTCGATCCCGCCGGGGCTTCCAAAGGTCGCGACTACACCCTGTCGATCGAACTGCTGACCGATATTTGGTTGGCAGCCTTGGTCGCATGGATAACCCAGACAGCGGATGAGGGGTCGTTGATGCCCAAACTCGAATCAGCTGCCAGAGTCCTCTTCGTTTGAGCCTACAAGTAGCTGATTTCTGGATCTTCTTGAACGCCGGTGATCCGCTCCACGTTTTCGACCTGACCCCGAGTCAGTGACAAGATGTCGCCATGACAACCACTGCTGTCGCTGACGTCCAGCCGAAAGTTCTCTCCGACCTGATTGCCAGCACGAAGGTGCGTTCTGCCGCTCTAGTAGTTGGCGGCTCGCTTCTGGTGGCTCTCGCATCACAGATTCGTATTCCTCTTGGGTTCACCCCTGTGCCGATCAACGGCCTCACCTTTGCTGCATTGATCGTTGGCGCCGGACTCGGGGCCAAGCGTGGGGCCGCTTCACTCGGACTGTTCTGGGTTCTCGGTGTGATCGGACTTCCGTTCTTCCAAGCTGGTAACTCCGGTTGGACCTACGCAACTGGTGCGACTGGCGGTTACTTGGTTGGTTCGTTCCTGGCGGCCACAGTTGTTGGCGCTGTTGCTGAGCGAGGCGGCGATCGACGTGTCGCAACCTCGGTCGCCACGATGGTGATCGTCAATGCGGTCCTCATCTGGGGCCTCGGCACGCTTTGGCTGTCCCATGTGCTCGGCGTTCCGGTGTTCGGTGGAGCCAAGAGCGGGTTCGCACTAGGTGTACAACCGTTCATTGCCGGTGACCTCTTCAAGGTGGTCCTCGCTGGACTGCTACTTCCAGGAGCTTGGAAGCTGGTTCAGCGCTGGAGCTGAGCTGAACAACTGGTCCATTGGATTGCCCAGTCACTGGACCAGCTAGTCGCGTTTGGTGGTCTTGGTGACGTTGAGCGTCGCCTCGGCTCCGATCGTCACTCCAGCCCCTCCTGACAATCCAATTCCTCGGTCCGTGTCGACCTGGTCGAACACAGCGCTTGCCTTCGAAGTCACCTCTGCAGGCAGATCCACGGAGCTAAGCGTGTTGAGCCCTGAGTCGATATCACCGCGCCGGATCTGTTCCACGGCGTCAGCCAGAGCTTCGGAGACAACGTCGCCGCCGATTCCCACGAGGCTCACTTCGGACACGGTCTTTTCGACCGTTGATCCGGCGGTTACCTCTGTGGTTACTAGAGCTCGTCGGTCCGCTGCATCGCCCCGCAGTTCAATGCGGATACGGTCGGTTCCCAGCCGTGACTTGTCACCAGCCACCGCGGGCTTGGAGCCTTTGATCGGTGTTGCGCCGAGCAACGAACTACTCAGTGTTGCGGCGATCGATCCTTCCGCCTCGACGACGTAGCTCTGAGACCCGGAGGCGCTCGCAGTCCCCGCCCTGACAATCCCGGTGAAGGCTCCTTGTACCTGGGGCCCGATTGGGAGCAGCGCGCTCAGAGCCCCGACTCCACGGACCTCGACGAGCGACTCAGTCCTTGTCGGCTCGGGGAGCACGTTCAACTTGGGCATAACGTGCTCAACAACTCCTCCGAAAAGGGTGATGGCCAAGTTGAGAGCGGGAGAGCTCATCCGCACAGCAGATAGGGACCGATCGGCTGAACGCTGAAGTTCCGCGGAAGCGATAACGGACTTCACTCCGTCGGCATCGGTCTCGAAGACACGGCGGTTGACCACGCCGACTAGTGCCTTTCCTGACGCTGAATAGTCGACGCTGCCACCAACGGGCATCAAAACCTTCGCCCCCACGGAACCCTTGGCCCCAACGTTGTCCAAGTCAGTGATCGTCACCCGTCGCCTATCGCCATCGAAACTCTCGATCGTGATTCGATGGTTGGAACCCGCCAGTATCGAAGCAGCGGTTGCGTCTGCCCCCAGAGCAATGCTTGTTGTTTCGTTGGGGAACGTCACCGGCGAACTCGCTGGAACTGAAGTCCCCGGCTGAGCTGACGAAGCCGACGTGCTCGACTTGTTGACCACAGATGAGGCTTGCATCTGCTGGTCTACCTGACGGTCCAACGACTTGGCTGCAAGGCTGCACATTTGTGCAGCCCCGTCGATAGCACCACGGTGCCGAGCCGACCATGTCTGTCTCAATACCTCTGCATCATGACCAACCCAACGCGTCCGACGTATCTGGGCGTCGATGGTGGCGCGAGTGAGATCCAACTGGTGATGAGCCTTGCGGAACTGGATTCCGAGCAGCCTCAAATGTTCGGTATCGGCTCCGATTCTCGACATCTCCTCAAACTACGGGAGGGGATTCGTGACGTAATCGGGGACCGCTATCCGCTGTGGTTGAAGCTGTTCAGCCACAGACCTTGGTCAGCTGTCGAGTCCGAGCACCTTGGCTGCGTTGCCACGCAGGAACTTCGGCCACACCTCATCTTTGAAACCAACGCCCTCCATCTCACCCATGATCCGCTCCAGGGTGAGACCAGCGGGGAAGTAGCCGCCGTAGATGACCTTGTCTCCACCACGGCTGTTGGCGTATCGGACGATGTCGTCGGGGTAGTACTTCGGGGCGAACGCCGAGGTCGAGTAGTACAGGTTCGGCCACTTGAGCATCAGCTTGACTGCGAGTTCGGTCCACGGTTCAGCGCCGTGACGCATCACGATCTTCAGTTCGGGGAAGAACCAGCAGACCTCGTCGAGTAACTCGACTTTCTGAGGCGCCATCGGAACACGTGGGCCGGGAACCCCCACGTTCAAGAAGATTGGGAGGTCCAGCTCTACACATGTTGTGTATACGGGGTAATAGGCGGCGGCGTCGATCGCCGTTGAGCACCCCGAAGGGAAGCTCGATACGGCCACGATGCCGTACTCATCGTGATACTGGCGGATCTTGCGGACAGCTTCCATGCCGGTGCGGGGATCGACGTCGACACAGCCGAGGAATCGGTCGGGGTGTTCTTTGATCGCCCGGCGCGGTTCCTCGCGAACGGTCGAGCCCACATTGATC
>JAGQSZ010000028.1 GCA_020439285.1 Microthrixaceae bacterium | reverse complement strand
AGCACTGGTCACTGTCACCGAGGTGATCATCATCGGCATTGGGATCCGACTGTTGGTCGCGCCATCGGATCCGGAGGACTCAGATGCGGAAGTCGTTCCGACCACTTCGCGTTTGATCGTTGTAGGTGCAACGGTTGGTTTTCTGGCAGGACTGCTCGCCAACAGCGGAGGATTCCTGCTCGCTCCGTTGTATCTGGCGGTGGCGAAACTGCCGATCAAGTCCGCACTTGCCGCTTCCCTCGTCGTGTCTGCAGTGTTGGCGGTCCCTGGCACGGTGGTTCACGCCGCTCTCGGTCACATCGATTGGACCGTGACCATGACGATCGCCGTGACCTCCATCCCAGCGTCCCGCGCAGGGGCGGTCGTTGCATTGCGTACAGCCTCTGATCGGCTGGAACGGATCTACGGCTTGGCGCTGGTGATACTTGGCATCGTGATGCTTGCCATCGGCTGACATGCCGGGTCGGCCCTAGACTGGTGTCAAAGATCGGGCAGGTCGAACGAGAGGCGCTTACTGGTGACTGCCCCAAATGCACCCACTTTCAGACGAGTAACGCGGCGCGTCTTTTGGCCTGCGTTGATGGTCCTCGTTGGACTCGTGTCGTTGTCGGCATGTCTGTCAGACAACTCCGGATCTGCGCGCTCATCCAAAGTTGACGGATCTCAGGCATCTGCCCCGGCAGAGCGCGTCAAGGTTCGAAGCGACTTCCCCGAATCGACTACAACGCCAGAGACCACGGCTCCGCCCGAGACCACTCAACCGACATCACCTCCGCCAACGGGACTGGCCGTGGTTCAGATCATCGACGGTGACACGATAGAGGTCGAGGGCGGGCAACGGGTTCGACTAATCGGAATAGATACCCCGGAACGTGGCCAGTGCGGATACAGCGAAGCGGCGTTCGTTCTAGCGGGGATAATCCGCGGTCGCCCCGTTGTGCTCGTCCCAGGAGCACGTGACGACACCGATCGCTATGGTCGCCTGCTTCGCTACGTCGAGGTTGACGGCGTCGACGCCAACCTCGAGATGATCCGCTCGGGTAGAGCGATCGCGCGATACGACTCCCGGGACGGCTACGGCCGTCACCCCCGTCAGGACCAGTACATCGAGGTCGACGCAGCATCGCCGAGTACGAACAACTGCGCTCCTGCTCCAGCGGCGACGACTCCGGTAACAGCTGCGCCCGCTCCAGCACCTCAGACCACAGTTGCGGCGGCGGCTCCCGTCGTGCCGCTGACTGGTGCTACCGACCCACGGTTCGGGACATGCAAGGAAGCCAAGTCCCATGGCTACGGCCCATACACACGTGGGGTCCACCCGGAGTACGACTGGTACATAGACCGTGACCGTGACGGAATCGTCTGCGAATAGGAGTGCCGAGCGTCTCGCCTGTGCTGATTCCTTGGGTGCCACAAGTCGCACTAGCCGCAGCGGGGTAGTCCCTGTACCTTCATCGAATGGGATTCAATTCGGGTGGGGGCGTGACCGCCCGTCACGTCTTCGTTTCGGCCGCTGCACTGGTGGTTCTGGGTTTCGTTGCGGCGTGCTCGCCTGCGCCAGATCTGGTGCCGTTCCCGGATCCGGTCAATCCGGTGGTAACGACTGAGTCCCCGGACACGGTCGGTCCCCTACGAATGCAAGGGGCGGATCTAGTAGACGCGACAGGCCGAGTAGTGCTCATCCACGGCATCAACTCGGTACGCAAGGACGCGCCGTACATCTCGACCACCGAAGACGGATATCTCGGACCAATGGACGTCGAGTACCTGCTCAACAGTGGTTTCAATGCCGTCCGTCTCGGCGTTTCCTACGCTGGGGTGATGCCGACTCCGGGCGTGGTCGACGAGACCTATCTGGACAAGGTGATGGACATCGTCGACTTGTTGTCAACACAAGGTTTGTGGGTACAACTCGACTTCCATCAGGACGTCTTCCATCAGATGCCCGACTGGGCGACCCCTGCTGACGCGGTCGATCTGTCGGATGAGACTCCGCCACTACTCAGTTTCATTGGATGGGCGGGCCGCTACCTCAGCGACAAGTCGCAGCGTCAGTGGAACTCGTTCTTGGCAGGCGAACCGATCGTGGACGGGCGAAGCGTCGCATCCGTTCTTGGTGACGCTGCTGCAGAACTCGCTAAGAGGGCTGCTGGCAATGACCACGTGATCGGAATCGAACTGTTGAACGAACCGGTCGCCGGAAGCGAAATCATCCGCTGCATCTTCGATGGTTGTCCCGACACCGACCAGTTGCTCGTGAAGCGCTACGAGGAAATCGCTGCTCCTATTCGTGCAGTCGCACCCGAAATGCCGCTGTGGGTCGAGCCTTTCGCCCCAACGGGTTACGCAGCTTTCCCGATGATGCAATCCCTCGACGTCGCTCCGACATCACAAGGCGCCCAAGTCGGACTCGCTTGGCATCTGTATTGCAAGGACACCGATGGCGGTAAGCCGGAAGCCTCTGAACAACCCATGGTTCACATCTGTGAGAACCGGATGATCAACGGGTTCGAATCGGCTCGCAGCCAAGCCGAACTGATGGGTGCTCCCACGGGAGTGGCGGTGCCGCGCATGTTGAACGAGTTCGGCGCTTCATGGGATCCCCTCGATGTGACCCTGGCGATGCCGATCGCGGATGAGCAGTTCGTTTCATGGATGTTCTGGCACATGTACCGGGCCACGAGTCCCTACGACACGGTGATCCCCGATGTCGTCGAGTCACAGATCATTCGCCCGTATCCCCAAGCCACTGCAGGTAGGCCTGGCGCATTGTCCTATGACCCGGCGACTGGAGCGTTCTCCTACTCCTACGCTCCTGATTCGTCGATCGAAGCGCCAACGTCGATCGTTGTGCCGGCAAGGGCGTACGCGAACGGCTACTCAGCAACCGTCACCAACGGCACGATCACCTCGGCCGCCCAGTCGGGTCGCCTGACCGTGGTGCCCGACGGCAGCGGCCAACAGATCACCGTGAAGCTTGCCCGCAGGTAGTCCCAGTTGGGTGTTGCGTGAGCACGGTTGGGCGCAGTCCGGGCCCGCAACCTGAGGGTCAGCGGCCGTGTTCCGGCCTCAAACGTTCCGGGTTCTTGAGAATGTCGCGAGCGAGGCGGCTCGGGAGAGGCGCCTGACGTCCTCGACGTAGGCGCCGGCTTGAGGCCACTGGGTAGAGGTGCCGTCGATCCGGAACGCATTCGAAACGGATGTTGGCACCGAGCTGCCCTCGTAGAAACCCGTGCATTCGGCCCACGCGAACAAGGCGCCCTGCTTCTCGCCTAGGTACCTCACCTTGCACTTGGCGTTGGCGCCGGTGATGGCATCGTTGGATTCCAGGACCCTGGTTATGTGGGCCGTGTTCTCCCTGGCGTGCTCCGTGCCCGGGTCGGGCAGGGGGTAGTTGCCGAGCGTGCAGGCTGAGAGCACCCAGAGTGTGGCCAGACCGGCCAATCCCACTGATCGAGCCGTGGTCGTCGCGGCAGTTGGTCTCATCCGACCCGCGCCGCCTGCCCGCCGTCGACCGCCAGCAATACACCGGTGATGAAGGCGGCTTCGTCGGAAGCCAGGAACAGCGCCGCGTTGGCGACGTCCCAGGCGCTGCCCTGGCGTCCCAGTGGCACGATCTTGGCCCGCATCTCGGCGTACTCCCGCCGGTCGATGCCCAGGGCCTCGGCCGCGGCATCGACGCCCATCGGGGTGTCCATGAACCCGGGCAGTATCGCATTCGCCCGCACATTGTGTTTGGCGTTGGTGATCGCCAGGTTCTGGGTCAAAGCGTTGATCCCAGCTTTGGAGATCTTGTAAGCGGTCAGGTTGCCGGCAGCCGCGATCGAGGCCAGAGACGAGATGTTGACAATCGCCCCGTTCCCACTGCGGCGAAGTTCGGGAACGGCCTCGCGGCACATCCTCCAAGTGGAACGCAGATTGACTTCCATGATCCGATCAAAGGTCTCATCGGAAAGATGGTGAGGAGGTCCGTCACCGGCGCCGATCCCGACGTTGTTGTGCAAAATGTCGATCCTGCCGAAGGCCTCCAACGCTGCCTCGACTACTTGGTGTGGCGCGTCGTCGGAGGTCACGTCCGCGACGACTTCTGCTACCTCGACAGTCCCGGCCGCTTGGGTAACCATCGCTGCTGTATCAGCGAGGCTGACGGGATCACGGTCGACCAGAACAAGCCGAGCACCCTCACGCGCAAACGTGATCGCGGTCGCACGCCCGTTGCCAATTGTCTCGCCTGGGGTCTGACCAGCACCGACGATCACGGCAACCCGGTTGGCCAACCTTCCTGGCCGCTGCGGAGTCTGATCCGGTGATTCAGATTCGGTACTCATACCTCTCCGATCCTCGGGAGTGGAGACTCGGTCTGCACGCCGGCCGACGAGAGAAACCCAGCAAGCATTGCGTAGTGACCAGCCAACAAGGTGAGCGAGACGAGTTGTTCGGTGTCGTATATCCCGCTCAGCGTCTCCCATGTCGGGGTGTCGACCACGTGTTGAGTGACCAGTTGGTCAGCGGCCTTGATCAGGGCCCGTTCAGCATCGGTGAAGATCCCAGCGGGGTCCCCATGGGGTGCCAGCGCACGCATTTCCTCATCGCTGAGCCCGGCGGATCTTGCGATTCCCACGTGTTGACCCCACTCGTAGTCAGATCCGCAAAGTGCAGCGACCCGCAGGATCACGATCTCGCGGTCCCGATCTGATAGCGAGTTCCCATAGAGAAGCGATCCACCGAAAGGCAGCCATCGCTTCAACAAGCGAGGGTGGTTCGCCAGCGTCTTGAACAAGTTCAGCGCGTTGTCACCCCCGAGGGCTTCGAGTTGTTCGGCTTGGAACTGCGTCGCAGTATCCATGGTCACGGGCGCGATCCGTGGCTCATCAGAAGTGCTGACCGGTCGAGCGTTCCTAGCCGAATCGTCATGAACAGGGTCCATCGTTGTGACGCTACCGGAGTAGATCTGACGGGGTAGCGGAGATGGGACCCTCGGCACATCTCTTTTCCTGACTAGTTTGGTCGGGTATTATCAGGTGACCATGAGGTCGCCGGATCAAGCCCGAAAATCCTCTGCGCTGGCTCGGCTGGCGCCCGGATCTCTGGGCACGGCCTACCGCAAGGATCCGGCGCTACACGGAACACGAAGCCTCGAGGTGATCCTGTACCCGGGACTGTGGGCGCTGTGGGTTCACCGTTTGGCTCACCTGTTGTGGACCTTGGGAGTGCCGTTCCTGCCCCGGTTGATCTCGCAACTATCGCGGATGATCACGGCAATCGAGATCCATCCCGGGGCACGAATCGGAAAACGTTTCTTCATCGACCACGGCGCCGGCGTGGTCATCGGTGAAACCGCTGAAATCGGTGACGACGTGATGATGTATCACGGGGTGACCTTGGGCGGCCACGGCTGGTGGACAGACGAAAAGGGATCCAAACGTCATCCGACGATCGGTGACAACGTCACGCTCGGCGTGGGCGCAGCAGTGCTCGGACCAGTCACCGTCGGGGAAAACAGTCGGATCGGACCCTACGCAGTGGTGATCGAAGACGTCCCACCCAATTCGATCGTCGTAGCTCCCAAGGGGCGACCCTTGGGTGAACGTGGAGCGCCTGGCGCTATCGAGTCCGAAGACGGGCTCGTTCAGCCTGCGTGGCTAGAGGACCGAGAGATGGGTGGCCTGTAAGGGGCTGTCTCGAAGATCAACCGACTACTGAAAACCAACTGATTGCGAACGAGGAACACACATGACGATCCACAATGACGTGACCGAACTGATCGGGAACACCCCGCTCGTCGAACTGCACCGGTTCGGGGCCGATGTGGGCGCGCGGCTCGTCGTGAAACTCGAGAGCGCGAATCCCGGCGGAAGCGTCAAGGATCGCATCGCGTTATCGATGATCGACGCCGCGGAACGCTCCGGTGAACTGAAACCGGGCGGCACCATCGTGGAACCCACGAGTGGCAACACCGGAATCGGACTAGCGATGGTTGCTGCCGCAAAGGGATACCGAGCGGTGTTCACAATGCCGTCATCCATGAGCGTGGAACGTCGAAAGCTGTTGAGCGCATACGGCGCAACCGTCGACCTGACCGATCCCTCGCTCGGCATGAAGGGAGCGATCGCCCGGGCCGTTCAACTCAGTGAGGAAAACGGTTGGTTCATGGCCCAGCAGTTCGAGAACCCGGCCAACGTCGAGGTTCACCGACGAACAACTGCCGAAGAGATCTGGAACGACACCGATGGACAGGTAGCGGCGCTGGTCTCGGGAGTTGGAACCGGCGGAACCGTCACGGGAGCCGGACAGGTGCTCAAGGAGCGCAACGCTGATGTGCGGGTGATTGCGGTCGAGCCAGCCAAGTCCCCGGTCCTTTCCGGCGGGGATCCGTCACCACACCCGTTGCAGGGCCTGGGCGCTGGCTTCGTGCCCGACATACTCGATACCGAGGTCTATGACGAGGTGATCACCGTTGAAGCCGAGGACGCCGCCGACGCGGCACGTCGCTTGGCGCGACAAGAGGGGATCCTCGCCGGCATCTCAAGTGGCGCAGCACTCGTAGCGGGCCTCAAAGTCGCTGGACGTCCAGAACTCGCCGGCAAGGTTGTAGTCGTGGTTCTACCCGACACCGGCGAGCGCTATCTGAGCACCGACCTCTTCGAGGTCTGAAGCAGTTCGCCGCAGCAGATCGCCGTTACAGGTGCGCGGTCGGGGCGATCACGGTCTCACCGAAGTTACGCAGGGTCTCGGCGGTGTCGTTCAGGAAGATGAACGATGGAACCATGATCCGGTCCACACCCTGAGATGCGAGCTCTTCTACCGCTCCAACCGGGTCGTCTCCGAGCACGCCGGGGCTACCCGATGTGATCACGAGTGAATCCGGATCGCGATCAGCTGCTAGCGCGCTCGATCGCGCAATCTCGACGAGTTCTGGCAGAGAACCGCGCCCGGGAAAGAACCCGTCTCCCAATCTCCCCGCGCGTTCAGCGGCACGACGGGTGTGACCACCGACGTGGATCGGTACCGTTCCGTTCGCAGGTTTGGGGTTGACGCTCACTCCACTGAAGGAGTGATAGGTGCCTTCGAACGCGGCGTGGTCCGAGCCCCACAGAGTCCGTAGCACCTGAATCGACTCGTCCATTCGAGCGCCCCTGCCTTCGAATGGGATCCCGAGGGCATCGAACTCCTCTTGGAGCCAACCGGCACCGACACCGAGTTCCATGCGTCCACCCGACAGCGAGTCGATCGTGGAGAGGGTCTTAGCGAGAATCACAGGATTGCGCTGGGGGAGGATCAGGATGCCGGTCCCCAAGCGGAGAGTGGTGGTCACCGCAGCGACCCACGTGAGCCAAATCAGGGGATCGGGAAGCGCGGTGGTGGCATCCATGGCCATCTTTCCGCTGCGGTCATATGGGTAGGTGCTCTCGTAGTTGTCCGGGAACACGACGTGTTCGACGGTCCACAACGATTCGAATCCGGATTCCTCGGCACCGCGTGCGAGTTGGATCAACCCATCACGTGACGCGAAATTCATTGTGTTGGCAAACATGATGCCGAACTTCATCTGACCCCCTTTTGTCGGTCGGTAGATCGGAACGCTGCTGCGTGACCGGCCACCTCAGGCAACCGTAGTCATCATTCTCCAACCGGTCTTGGGATCGGCGGCATGACGAACTGTGCTGAACCCCTGCGATACAACGTCGCTCGGCCAGGTGAACCGTCCACTTCAGCAACTAGGTATCCGGGCGACGAGGTCAGCTTCCTTGCGAAATTCGAATGATGCAGTTTCACGCCCCAGACGTTTTCGTAGATCCGCCGGAGCTCTCCCAATGTGAATGGCTCCTGCAGAAACGATGCTGCGACCGTGGTGTATTCGAGTTTGGATCGGCAGCGGTCCACGGCGTCAGCAATGATGCTCGCGTGATCAAAAGCGAGCACTGGGCCGTCATCAGAAAGGTCATCGACCGCCCACCAGCGGAACGCTTCAGCCGCGCTGCCCGGTGCAGGATCGGTTCCCACCGGCATGAACACCATGTATGCGACTGAAACGGATCGCTGTGCGCTGACCTGCTCATCTGATCGTTCGCTCGCTGACCCAGCCGCTCCCGCAGTTTGCTGAGCTGGCACGGCTGAGACGTAGGAGCGGAGCTGTTCGGCGTGCCACGGATCGTGTTCCAAACCGGTGGTCAGGGTTAGTAGCCGCTGCGACGCCGCATCGAGATCCTCATGATCACCCAGACCGCCTCCTGGTAGGGCCCAGCAACCCTGGAACGGGGCTGAATGCCGCTTGACCAACAGAACAGCCAAGCGCCCGTCCCGAACGGTCAACAGAACAAGCTCGACCCGCAGCGAGGCCGGAGTGAAATGATCAGGTTCGTCATCCGCCAAGCGCCCCACCGTTAGACCCTCCCCGACTCAACGATCTCGGCGCCAGCATCACGCATCTCATCGATGGCCTCGGCTCCGCTCTGGGGTGCGACTGCAGCGACCAGGTCGCCAAGGACCCGAACCGGTATGTCTGATCCGGTCTTGGCAGCCCACGCGAGGGCATCCAAGGTCGTTGCCCTGACGCAGTAGTCGGTAGCCAATCCACATATGTCGAGGCTGGTGACTCCGCTCGAGTCGAGGACTTCGTTCAGAGTCGCGCCAGCCCGGGTCCTGCCCTCGAAACCGCTGTATGCAGCCTCGGTCTGGCCCTTGAGCACCTCCGTTATAGCGACTGGTGCGTAGGGACCGCCTCCGATCAGGTTCTCAAGCACCGGGTGGTAGTCCGCTCCGGTTGTTCCAGCCATGCAGTGCCGGGGCCAGGTCGTTGTGTAGTTCGGTTGTTCACCATCGGGAGCGAAGTGATCGGCGGTGGCTTCGCTGTGGAAGTCGCGAGTCGTGATCACGAGGTCGTATCCGCGGTCTGGGTCAGTCTTGCTGAGCAGAGCCGCAACACCTTCGGCGACCTTGTTGCCGCCCTCGACCGCCAGCGAACCACCCTCACAGAAATCGTTCTGCACGTCTACGACAATCAACGCTCGTGTGGAGTTGGTCATGATGTGGCTCCTTGTCCGGTGGCGATTGGGTGAGCGGGCTGGCGCTGCCCGTTGGTGATAGCAGTTGTTCTGACATCGGTGCCGATGCCGATCACCTTGGCACCGGTTGAATCGATGACGACGGTCTTGTCGCCGCCCCTGGTCGCCTTGGCAGGAGTACCGCTGCGTTTGGCGACAGGGACCATCTCGTGGTCGTCGCCCTCGATGGCAACCAGTTTGTAGATGAATCCGAGCGGGGGAGCAGCCACCAAGCGCGTGCCGATTCCGTATGCGTCAATTGGGGCACGTGACCGATGAAGCCGGTCGATGCTGGGAATATCGAGATCTCCCGAGGCGACTATTCGAGTGCCGTGGGCGCCGAGTGAATCGAGCAACTCGCGGGCCCGGACGCTCTCGATGGCCAGATCGCCACTGTCGATCCGGATAGCTCCCGGTCCCGTGACTCCAAGGTCCTGGGCTGCCTGCACAGCACGGCGGACCCCGGTCTCGATTTCATAGGTATCGACCAACAGCGTCGTGTCGGTCCCCAACGCCTTCATCTGTGACCGGAAGGATTTGATCTCACCAACGGGCCCGGTGTGGGCCAATGTCCAGGCGTGTGCGGCGGTGCCCGCTGTGGGTACCCCGAAACGGAAGCCCGCTTCCAAGTTGCTCGTGGCGTTGAACCCACCGATGATCGCTGCGTGAGCGGCAGCGACTGCGTGTTCCTCGTGGGTTCTACGGCTGCCCATTTCGATCAGAACCGCATCGGGCCCAGCCACATGACGGAACTGCATGGCCCTAGTTGCGATCGTCGCATCGGAATTAAGAATCGACAGGATGACGGTCTCCAAGATGATCGCCTCGGCGAATGATCCCCGGACGGTCACCACTGGGACCTCAGCATCTATGCGCTCGCCGTCTTGGGTTACGAGCAGATCCCCGGTGAAGCGGTAGTTGCCCAGCCACTCGAGAGTGGCAGCGGACAGAAAGCCGCGACTCTTCAAATAGACAAGTTGTTTGGATGTGAACCCGAACTCAGCGACTGTTTCTACGATGCGATCGGCCCCGGCCATGACCCCGAAACTGGGCAACTCGACGCCGTTGAGATCGACATGTTGATTTGGTGGTCGCCGGAAGTACGCCTCGAACACAGAGCGCTTCGAAGCTGTTCCATCAGCGAGGGCGGCCTCGATCATGGTGAGCTCGTAATGATCTGTGTACATGGCTGAAACCATGCACACAGTCTAAATACTCAATATGAGTAAGTAAATAGATCGTTTAGAGTAATAGGATCTTGACGCGACGTCCTCAGGGGTTTCTCCATTCGCGACATTGGCTCGCGGTAGGGTTCACACATGACTTCGCCGCGTCGGCCAAAGCAGTCCGGCTCATCCCAGGACAATCGTCGAACAGATGCTCCACCTTCTGAGTTCCTTGGTTTGGTGCTCGTGGCCGTAGCGGTGGCGCTCGGCATCATCTTGTTGGTCAAGGGCGGCGGAATCGGATTCGACAACGACTCGAAGAACGTCGCGATCGGCGACAAGGACAAGAACGTCCCGACCGAGTCCTCGACCACAACCACACCTGCTGTGAGCACATCAGTGCCAGCGGCGCAGTTGAAGGTCGCAGTGCTCAACGGCGCAGGCAAGAGCGGGTTCGCCGCAGCCGGTGCGAACTTCCTCAGCCTGGCCGGATACCCGACAGTCACCGCTGGCAACTCAGCAACTCAGGTAGCCACATCATCGGTATATTTCGCCCCCGGCTATGAGAACGACGCTGCGGCAGTCGCCAAGGTCCTCAGCATCGGTGAGGTAAAGGCCATTCCAGCAACAGCGCTCGGACGGTCCGCTGCCGACGTACCCGACGGGACTGCCGTTGTGGTGGTTCTCGGACCCGATGTCGATGCGATCATCAGCGCTTCTAACACGACGACCACCGCAGCCGGGTCATCCGGGACGACTACCTCGACCCCGGCCACAACGGCCAAGTCAGCAACCACGACGACAGCGGCCAACTGAGGTTCTGGCCCGGTGCCGCACTCAGCTGACATCCCGGCCGCCGTCGACCTGATTAGGTCTGATCTTCGCAACGCGCTCATAGCAACGGATTTCGATGGAACTCTCGCTCCGATCGTGGATGACCCGGGACTTGCCACCCCTATTGAGGGGTCGATCCCAGCTCTGCAGCGCTTGGCCCAAGAAGCCGGTGAGGTAGCGATCGTCTCTGGCCGACCCGTGTCCTACCTGACTCGGTTCGTGCCCGAAGAGATCATGGTCGTCGGGCTGTACGGGCTCGAGTCATCGCATCACGGTGAGGTTGAAGTCCACTCGAATGCCGGAGTGTGGCGAGAGACGATGGACGATGTGGCTACAGCGGCACGCATGCGCGGACCCAAGGGAATGTTCGTCGAGTCCAAGGGGCTGTCGATGACCCTGCACTATCGAGGGCGACCCGAGCTCGCTGAACAAGTCGAGGACTATGCAGCGGTAGCAGCGAAGTCTGCTGGGCTGAGGCTTCGTCCGGCCCGAATGAGCTATGAACTGCATCCCCCGATTGACGAAGACAAGGGCACCGTTGTTCATCGGTTGGCATCAGAGGTGACCGGTCCGGTTGTCTACGTTGGTGATGACATCGGTGACCTGCCAGCGTTCCTGGCGCTCGAAAAGATGGCCGCAGGTGGCCGCACAGTGTTGAAGGCGTGCGTGTCGTCGCCCGAGATTTCTGCCGAGATGATCGAGCGAGCCGACCTGGTGCTCAACGGTCCGGCTGCAGTGCTCGAATTCCTGTCTGCTCTGACCGCTTAGGAACCGCTCGCTGCTAACTGGTCCTGTAGCCAGTCATCTGGTGTGCGAGCTGTAGCTGAACGTCTCAAGGCGGCGGCACGGTCGGCACGTTCGTGAGGACTCATGTCGAGTGCGCTCGCCAACGCCTCAGCGGTAGCTGACAGGTCGAAGGGATTGATTCCAAACGCTGAGTCACTCAACTCGGTCCAAGCTCCAGCCTGGGTCGACAGGACAAGCTGGCCGGACCGCTCGTTGATTGCGGGTCCTTCTTTGGCGACCAGGTTCAGTCCGTCACGGATCGGGTTGACCAACAAGACGTCGTAGCGGCGTAGCGCAGCGACCGAGCGAGGGTAGTTGTCGTTGGTTTCCAGGTGCACCGGCTGCCAATCCGACGTGCCCCAGTGTTCGTTGAGCCGATCTGCCGCGGCCTCTACCTCTTCGCGGTAGCGGCGATAGGCGGGGACGTTCTCCCTCGATGGGTAACAACACGCCAGGAAGGTGACCTTGCCCCTCAGGTCTGGACGTTCGGCCAACAACAAGTCGAACGCTTCGAAACCGCGGACGATGTTCTTGGACAACTCCATGCGGTCCACCCGGACGATCAACTGGGTACCGTTGAATGTCTGGTTCAGGCGATCGAGTTCAACTTCACATTCCTGCGAAGCAGCAGTCTGTTCGATATCAGAGATGTCGCTCGACAGGGTCGAGTTGAAGATCCGCGGCGCATTTGGGACCTCGACCTCGAACAACTCCAGGCATTGTCGGAAGTTGCGCGCCCACAACGGGGTATGGAACCCGCAGGCGTCGTGAGATGCCAATGACCGCAGCATCCGGTCCCTCGCTACATGTGGCAGGACCCTCATCCCGTCGGGTCCAGCGAACGGTGTGTGGAGGAAGTGAACCAGTGACAGATCCGGACGTGCCGGTCGCAGCGTCTCAGCCACCAAGGTCAGGTGGTAGTCCTGGATCAACACAGCCGCACCCTCGGGCGCGATCTCGGCGATCCGTTCAGCGAACCGCTCGTTGATCGATACATAGGTATTCCATGCGTCCCACCAGGCCGGGCCGAAACCCGGAGTGCGAACCAGGTCATAGAGGCCGTGGTGGATGAACCAAAGGGTCTCGTTCGACACGACGTCGTAGTACGAGGACTGTTCGCGCTCGCTCATGGTGATCAGGTCCACCCGTTGGGTGAGCGCATCTGAACCCTGCAGAACGACCTTCGGGGTGCCCGTGTTGATGTCGCGTGACCCGTTGTTGCCGATGAACTGGGCAGCGAGGCGGTCTCCGTCGCTGAGCGCTGCTGCCACCCATCTGGCGTCGCCGGAGTCGAGCAGGGGAGCGAGACCCGAAACCAATCCGCCCGATCCTCGATTCGCGGTGATCGTCGTCACGTCGTCATCGTTGCGGGTCGCAGTGAAGGTTGCGGGCCCTCGATTGGAAACGATCACGACTGGTCTTTGGGGGATCGACATGATCCGCCAGCCTACGGTGCCCAATAGGGTTGTCCCGTGCGAATACTCCTGGCGCCGGACAAGTTCCGGGGAACAGCAACCGCAGGCGAGGTGATTAATGCGCTCGCCGGGGCGTTCACAGCTCTCGGCCACACTGTCGACTCGAAGATCCTCTCCGACGGCGGTGAGGGCTTCTTGGACGTCTTCGGCGGACCCAACCGCTCGACCGTAGTGACAGGACCTCTTGGTGACGAGGTAGAGGCACACTGGCGCTACAGCTCGAAAACAGCTGTGATCGAGATGTCCCAAGCATCGGGTCTGGCTCTTGTGGGAGGAGCAGAGGGCAATGACGCCTTGGCCGCGTCCACGTTCGGCACCGGTGAACTGATCAGTCGGGCACTCGACGCAGGAGCCAAAAGGGTGATCGTCGGAATAGGTGGATCGGCGTCGACCGACGGTGGGCTGGGGGCGCTGCGAGCGCTTGAACCGTTGCATCGTCTGCGCGGTGTGACCATGCAGATCGCATGCGACGTAAGAATTCCGTTCCTGGAGGCGGCTCGGGTGTTCGCCCCACAAAAAGGGGCTTCTCCCAAAGAGGTCGAGTTTCTGAGCGGTCGTCTGGTCCGCCTTTCACAGATGTTCGTCTCCGACTACGGCGTCGACGTCATTGACCTGGTCGGCGGAGGAGCGGGCGGTGGTTTAGCGGGCGGTCTCGCAGCAATAGGCGGCCAACTCGAATCCGGGTTCGAGCTCGCCGCCGAAGAAGTCGACCTGGCGGACGCTGTGGAACGGTCAGACCTGGTCGTAACCGGAGAAGGCTTTCTCGATGAGGAGTCCTTCGACGGGAAGCTCGTCGGTGGAGTAGCCGAATACGCCGAATCGTTCGGCGTGCCGGCAGTAGCGATCGTCGGGGAATCGTTCAACGGGTCGAACCACTCCCTCGGCGTCGTGTCACTAGTCGAGGAGTTCGGCCGTAACCGGGCGATGAACGACACCTTGGGATGCATAGGCGACGCGGCCCGACTCGTTATTGAACGACATCGCCCCTGAAGTGGCCATCCACTTGTGTGACGTGATTCAGCGGTTCTTGTAGGCGGGGATCTCGATCATCGGGGGGTGATCATTGGCCTCTATCACCACCGGAGAAGAATCCGGGTTCATCAATACGGCAACGTCGTTGACGAGTCCCGGGGCTGTACGGCGAAGCACGGCCTGGGTGATTGCCATTGCCTGGGGACCCAGATCTGTCAACGTCCGGTTGCGGTGATGGCGAACGTCGAGGTCGACCTGCATCAGACGGTCGGTCCCATACCGGGTCACATAGTCGATCAACAATCCGATCTCGACCCCGTAACCACCAGCGAAGGGGAGCGACTCAAGGATTTCCCGTCGGCCTCCGTACTCACCCGACAAAGGTTGTGCGAGCAGTGCCAGTTGGGGATGGAACAAAGACAACAGTGGCCTGGCGACCAGTTCTGTGACCCGGCCGCCGCCCTCGCGTTCGCGTTCGGGTCGCTGGTAGAAACCTTTGGCGAAATCCACGTCATCTTCACAGACGAGCGCTCCGAGAATTCCACGAACAAGCCTGGATCCGAATTCGGTGATGTCGCTGTCGCACCAGATGACCAGATCGCCCTCGGTTACATACAGTGACTTCCACAACGCTGAACCCTTGCCGTGACAGGTTCCCTGCTCGATCAATATCGACGCTGAACTCTCGACCCTGGCACCGGCTTCCTTGGCGATCCGTGCTGTCGCATCATCGGACTGGTCATCGAGGACCACCAACTCGTCGATTGCCCCGGTCTGGAGCAGATCCCGTCGCAACGCGGTGACGATCTGGCCGATCGTCGACTCCTCGTTGCGGGCGGGTAGACAGACCGAAACAGTCGTGGAACGTTTGGCGCCAAGGATCCGATCCAACGGGTAATCCCGGTGGGAAGTGCTCCGGACGGGCCGGCATAGATCCAATGCATTGTCGGTCATTCCCTATCGACGGTAGTGGCAAAGGGGCCCGAAGTGCCCACGCGGCGTTGGCTCTGTACGATCTTGGCGGTCAGCAATACCCACACGAAAGGCCGGAGTGCCCGATGAGCGTCACCATTCGAATCCCGACAACACTGCGCACCCTCACCGGTGGAGCATCACAGGTCGAGGTCGACGGATCCACCGTCGGGCAGGTTCTCGAGGCGCTCGACTCTGCACACCCAGGGTTCAAGGATCGACTCTTTGACGCTGACGGCGATCTGCTCCGTTTCGTCAACGTGTTCGTGGCAGACGACGACGTCCGCTACCTGGACGGAGTGAACACCCCCGTGCCCGATGGCGAGACCGTAGCCATCATTCCCGCTGTCGCAGGCGGCTGATCCCTTAGAGCCTGCTCGGGGCCTGCGTAGTCGCCTGAGCCCCGGTTCACACACATAGTTAGACTCTGGCCATGGTCGAAGGAGTCTCCCCATCAATTGGTCTGGGTGTGCTGCACCTGTTCTTTCACGTTGGACCCGATGTCCAAGGTGAAGCCGTGCTGGGTGCCATCAAGGACGCCCAAGCTGAACAGGTCCAAGTAGTAACCGCAGCGATCCTCGGTCACAAAGCTGATCTGGCCGTCATGGCACTAGCCGATGAGCAGTGGAAACTGCGCCGGCTTCAGTCTGCGCTGGTTGCCGCCGGTCTGACGCTGAGCGAGTCCTATGTCTCGTTGACCGAACTGTCCGAGTACGCGCAGGGTGTACCTGAAGCAATGCGTCAGGCGCGCCTCTACCCACAGTTGCCCATACCGGACAAGCCTGTTTTCTGCTTCTACCCGATGTCCAAGGCCCGCAACGTCGGCGCCAACTGGTATGAGCTCGACTACGAGCGTCGCAAAGAACTGATGTACGAACACGGCGCATCGGGCCGCAAGTTCGCAGGCCGGGTCATCCAGTTGATCACCGGCTCGACGGGCTTGGACGAATACGAGTGGGGCGTGACCCTGTTCGCGGATGTTCCCGACACGATCAAAGAGATCGTCTACACCATGCGTTACGACGTCGCATCGGCCCAGTACGGGGTGTTCGGACCGTTCTATTTCGGCATGGTCGATGCTCCGGAACAGGTTCTGAGCGAACTCGGTGTCTGACGCCCCGGCTTGGTACTGGGATTCAGAGGATCCCGAGGCTCTCGCTTCTTCGAGCAAGGGGGATTCCGGGCTCGCCACCGTCGTAGCGGACGAGGATCACGGTGAGTCGTCTGCACCGGTGGAAAGCCCTCCGAAGTCCCGGGTAACGGCTGTACCGATCCCGAATCGACCGCCACCAACGGTGCCGGCCGCAGCCGTAGGCACCATTACGGCAGACGAGCCAGTCTCAGTTCCGTTACCCGATTCCGAGGCGCTGCTGGGCCGGACGGCCAGACTGGCGACTTGGGTGCGATCACATGCCAAACACATCGCCATGGCATGCGTACTGCTGGTTCTCGTTGCTTATGTGGTGATCGAGTTCGCAGGTCGCGGGATGATCGAACGGGCGACCGAATCGCAGATCCGTAATGCTGGCGTGGCGGGCGAAGTCGATGTCGAAATCGGTCGGGCCTGGTGGACCCCGAGCATCACAAGGCTACTTGTCACTGGCCGCTTGGACAGGGCGAGCGTCGACCTACGTTCGGCACAGCTCTACATGGTTCCCGTACACACGGCCTTCTATCGACTTGATGACCTCGATGTCTCACTGTCGCTACGACATCAGACGATCAGAGTCACTTCACTCGGGGTGGGCAGCGTGTTGGTGGTAGTTGATCCGAGTTCCATTTCGTCGTTCCTCGGGGTCCAGGTAGCAGCGCGATCAGGTGAACTGTTCATCGGCGACTCGCACGACCCGGCGAAAATCAAGGTTGAGGGCTCCAACCTGGTCGTGACCAGCAATGATCTCTTGGACGTGAATGGTACCGACGAAGCGTCATTCCCTGTTGTTGACTCCTACCTGATGCCGTGTGAACCGCAGGCCAAGGTCAGAGGAGAGTTCATCGAACTCAAGTGCACCGGTTCAGAGCTTCCCGGTGTTCTCAGTCAGACGATCGGCGTGCTGGGCGAACAGCGTGGCGATCCCAGCATCCCAGCCGAGATAGCTCCGCCGGAGAGCACCGTGTTGGATGCCCAACCGTCCACAACGGATCCGACTGATACCGTGCCGACGGATTCAGTGCCATCGGATTCCATACCGTCCGGTGACTGAGATGGACCAGACCGACGAAGAGGCGACGTTCGCGGCGTTATCGGTCGAACTAGCCAGTGTGATCGAATCACATCTACCGGGTTGGATCACCGGATCGATCCTTCAGCGGGCCCAACAAGCCGGTGTCGTGTTGGATGCTGGCGCTAGGGCAAGGGCGACCGAAGCAGGGGAGCGATGCCGGGACGAAGTGGGGCCAAAGATTTGGGCCCTGCTGACGAGCGATATCGATGATCAGCGGAGCACGCCGTTGGTGTTGCTACGTTCAGCGACCAGCTTCGCCACCGAAGTTCTCGCAGATTGGGGCGTCCCTCCAATTGATCGCGACGCCTATGAACTTCGGGCGTTTCCCCTCGATCTCTACGGACTGTCGCCAGCGTCGCTCGCGGACGTGCATGAATCACTGGCCGAGCCCGGAGTGGTGTGGGGCGCTGCGAAGGCATACCTGCACCGCAAGCGCCATGGCGCTTAGCGACCGGGTCCGCAGGATCCGAGGCAACTGCTCACACCCGCCTACGATCTGGAAATGATCGAAGTCTCCGAATGTAACGAGGTCGACGAAGAACTCGTCGCGGCCATGGAGCGCCTAATCCCTCAGCTCTCATCATCGTCTCCACCTCCAGACGCAAACGAACTGGCCCAGATTGTTTCTTCTGACGCATGCCATCTGTTGATCGCACGCGATTCCGACGCGGATTCCGCAATCGTCGGCTCGATGACCCTGGTGCTCTTCCGAATCCCCACCGGCGTACGTGCTTGGATCGAGGACGTCGTGGTCGACTCGGAAGCCCGAGGTAAGGGCGTGGGTGAGCATCTCAACCGAGCGGCGCTCGAGCTTGCCGCTGCCAGCGGAGCGCGAACGGTGGATCTGACATCTCGCCCGTCCCGTGAGGCAGCCAACCGGCTGTATCAACGGCTGGGCTTCGTCGCACGCGAGACCAACGTGTATCGGCGGACGCTCGACTGAAGCCCAGGCCCAGACCGAAATTGGTTCGTAACCTTTTGTCGGTCCGCACGGTCCGAAGTGGGTGAAGAACCTGTCGCTGACATTCTGGTCGATCTGGTCCTGGTTCGTTTTCGGCGTTTGCATGCTCGTCGCTCTGCCGATCATGGCCATCACCTGGGTGGTCACAGCGCCATTTGATCCGCCCCGCTACTGGACCGGATACATATTCCGGCGGACCACAGTCATTCATCAGAAGCTGAATCCGCTGTGGAAGTTCAAGATCTCTGGCGAGTTTCCCAAGAACCCACGGAACCCCTATGTGATGGTCTCGAACCACGAGTCGTTCGTGGACATTCTCCTGATCAGCCAACTGCCGTGGGAGATCAAGTGGCTCTCCAAGACTGAGAACTTCAAGATCCCAGTCGCCGG
This sequence comes from Microthrixaceae bacterium, assembly GCA_020439285.1. Taxonomy (GTDB): domain Bacteria; phylum Actinomycetota; class Acidimicrobiia; order Acidimicrobiales; family Microtrichaceae; genus JAGQSZ01. The sequence continues at coordinate 436 of JAGQSZ010000028.1, read as the reverse complement.
ATGGAACATGCGACTCGCCAAGGACATCGAACTTGTCAGAGGTGACCGCTCCTCGGGAACCGAAGCGATGAAGAAGTGCGGCGAGATGCTGGACCAGAAGGTCTCGGTCATGGTCTTCCCGGAGGGCACGCGTTCCTTCGAGGGCGACCTCTTGCCCTTCAAGGTCGGGGCGTTCAAGCTGGCGATCGAGAAGCAGCTTCCGATCCTGCCGTTGGCCACGCACGGAACTGCTCCAGCGTTGCGCAAACACGACTGGCGTCAAGGCCGCTCGAACGCACAGTTGAGAGTCTTGGAGCCGATCAGCACCGAGGGCATGACCCTTGATGACGTCGACAAGCTCACCGACATGGTTCGCGAACGTATCCGAACCGAGTTGAAGCTGATGGGCCGCAACTTGAGCGAACCGCCGGTGACCGGCCGCTCCGATAACGGGGAG
>JAGQSZ010000296.1 GCA_020439285.1 Microthrixaceae bacterium | reverse complement strand
CCTGGCCCGCGGGCACTCGAGATGCTCGACTTGAACCGTCCCGGTCTGGACTTCGTGTCGCTCGCTCAGGGGATGGGTGTTTCGGCATCGCGAGCCACCTCGGCCGAGGAGTTCGGCGACAAGCTCGAAGAGGCTCTCAACACTCCCGGGCCGAACCTGGTCGAGGCGATCCTTCCGCCGTCGCTGTAGGTCAGCTCAAGATTCACACACTCTTGCTTTGTGGCCGCGCAGCTATAGGCGCATGCTCCAGTCGGCTGTGTCGACGTGCGCGAGTCTGCGCCGGTAGTTGACCGTGTAGTCGGGCCAGTTGTTGGTGATCCGACCGGTTTCGTTCTTGTACCAGGACGAACAGTCCTCGTCCCAGACGGTTCGACGGGTTGCATCTTGGATCTCGGTGTCGAAGCGTTCCATCGCCTCGGCGGTCGCATCAACGGAGACGACTCCGTCGAGAACCATCATGTCGATCAACTGCAAGATGTATCCGACTTGTTGTTCGACCATGAACAGGATCGAGTTGTGGCCGAGGTTCGTGTTGGGTCCGTACAACATGAAGAAGTTGGGGAAGCTCGGAACCGAAAGGCCGAACATGGCTCTCGCACCGTCGCTCCAGACATCGTTCAGTTCGACTCCACCACGCCCTGCCACCTTGAGCGGTGTCAGGAACTCGGTCGTGCGGAACCCGGTTCCAAAGATGATCGTGTCGACCCGATGTTCAACTCCGCCCGCAGTCACCGATCTGGGCCCGATTCTTTCTACCGGGTCTGTCACGACGCTGACAGAGTCCATGGCCAGGGTGGGATACCAGTCGTTCGCGATGAGGATCCTGCGACACCCCGGGTTGTAGTCGGGCACCAGGGCGGATTCGTCCAGGTGATCGGATGCCAGCAGGCGAACCCGTTTGGTGAATCCGCGTCGCAACAGTCCACCGAGAACGCTGCCCTTTCGCATCATGTTGAAACGTGATTCGAAACGCCAGTAGATCGACTCCCGGTACAGCTTCTCGACAGCAGGGACATTGGCCAGAACCCAGTGTTCCCATGGTCGGAATCGACGGTCGGGTTTTGGGATCACGTAGTTGACGCTGCGTTGGAACAACACCATCGAACGTGCTTGTTTGGCGACCTGTGGCACGAACTGGATTGCGCTGGCTCCGATTCCGATGACAGCGACCCGTTCACCTCGAAGGTCGTGTTCATGGTTCCAACGCGCCGAATGGAACACCTCGCCCTCGAAACTCGACAGGCCGTCGATGTTCGGAATGTTTGGCTGATTCAGTTGGCCAAGACCCGAGACCACTACGTCAGCTTCGAAGTTTTCGGTCCCTGAGTCCCGCGTTTCCAGAGTCCCCTGCCAAGACTTGGTGGCTTCGTCCCATGTGAGGCTTGTGACCTCGACTCCGGTTCGGATGTGGTCCTGCAAACCGAAGCGTGGAACCAGCGATTCGAAATAGGCGAGTATCTCGGGCTGACGTGGAAACTTCCGTGTCCAGTCCCGTTTCGGAGCGAACGACAAGCTGTAGAGATGTGATGGGACGTCGCATGCCGCTCCGGGATACGTGTTGTCTCGCCAGGTTCCACCCACCCCGTCGGACTTCTCATAAATCGTGAACGAGGTGATCCCTCGTTCCAACAACCGGATAGCCATGGCGAGGCCCGACGCGCCTGCGCCCAGGATCGCGACCCGAGGGGTCTTCGATCCCCTCCGGACAGCTTCTCTGGTGTCCTCGAGTCGGCCAGAGGCCGAATCGCGTCGCGAGACAAGGAGTCGGTCCATGGCCTGCGAAGGAGACATCCCGTTCAAATTTTCCACCACCCCTGGATAAGCACCCCGTGCAGTCGCGACCGAGGGCCGCGTACCTGACTGGCCCCACAGTACCGGAGCACAGGATCGTGTAGTTCCGAGTCGACGCCTCTGAGCGTCACAGAAGTCATAGATTCGTGACATGTGTGACACGCTGGTGAGCCTCACCGCCGACGGGGTTCTGTTCGCCAAGAACAGTGACCGCGATCCAAACGAGGCACAGTTCTTGGACTGGATTCCAAGTGGCCTGTTCAGTCCCGGTGCCAGCCTTCGTTGCACGTGGATCGATATCCCCCAGGTTCTGAGCACCAGAGCGACTCTGTTGTCTCGACCTTGGTGGATCTGGGGTGCGGAAATGGGGGCCAATGATGCCGGTGTCGTGATCGGCAACGAGGCGGTCTTCACCGATGTCTCCCGAAAGCGTTCGTCGGATGACCCTCCGGGCCTTATCGGGATGGACCTGTTGAGACTCGGACTCGAACGCTCTGGATCGGCTGAGGAAGCAGTGCACGTCATCGTCGATCTCCTGGAGCGTTACGGCCAGGACGGCGCACACAGTCACGCTCATCCCAACTTCGTCTACGACAACAGTTTTCTGATCGCTGACAGGTCATCTGCCTATGTGCTTGAAACAGCGGGACGAAACTGGGCGACCGAACGCGTTGCCGAGGGTTCACATCGCAGCATTTCAAATGCTTTGACCATCCAACCGTTCGCTTCCACCCATCAGGACCGTCTACGGACCCGGGTCGCTGATGCGCGAATCAGATGTGCCAACACATCCAACGCTGCTGCAGTCGCGACAGGGCCGATGGATCTGGCAAAAGCGCTCAGGTCCCACGGCGATTCGGTGGGCCCTCACTATTCGATGATCAATGGACACATGAAGTCCCCTTGTATGCACACAGGTGGTCTCGTCGCATCTAGCCAATGTGTGTCTTCTTGGATCAGCGATCTCCGCAACGGGGATTCTCATTGGGTCACAGCGACCGCTGCGCCGTGTCTGTCGGTGTTCAAACCTGTTGATCTCGATCGTCCAGTTGATCTGGGCATCGCGCCGGATGACCACTTCGATCCGGGAAACTACTGGTGGCGTCACGAACGACTTCACCGGCTCGCTCTCAGGGACTTCGAACGAAGCGCCGCACTGGTTGCGTCCCGACGCG
>JAGQSZ010000295.1 GCA_020439285.1 Microthrixaceae bacterium | reverse complement strand
TGAGCCGCTTCTCCTCATATGGGTCGCCGACTTGCACGCTCGGGCGCTTGTCCGCCTCGGCCTCGTCGTCGGAGAATCCGGCAGAAGCAAGAACTGACACACCGCCGATACCGTCACGACCCGTCGAGGAGCCCAGGAGTACAGCAAGGTTGCCGACCCCTTCGGCTCGACCTAGGACCAGTCGCTCGGTGGGCATGACACCGAGGCAGAACACGTTGACCAATGGATTGTCGGCATAGGTCTCGTCGAAGACCGTCTCGCCGCCGATGGTGGGAACACCGACGGAGTTCCCGTAACCGGATACGCCCGAGACAACTCCCTCGGCTATCCAACGGGAACGCGCATCGTCAAGAGGACCGAATCTGAGCGGGTCCATGACAGCAATTGGTCGCGCCCCCATGGAGAAAATGTCACGCAGGATTCCACCAACTCCGGTTGCTGCGCCTTGATAGGGCTCAATAGCCGAAGGGTGATTGTGGCTCTCGATACGTATGGCCACGGCGATGCCGTCGCCTACGTCAACCACTCCCGCACCCTCGCCGGGGCCCACCAGTACGTGGTCGCCGGCAGTCGGGAAGCGCCGCAGATGGATGCGTGAACTCTTATAGGAGCAATGCTCGGACCACATGACAGAGAACATCGCTAGCTCCAGATAATTGGGCTCACGGTCGAGGATCTCAACGATCTGGCTGTACTCGTCGTCAGTTAGGCCCAAGGCCCTGTGAATCGACTCATTCGACTGCACATCGGTCATGCCCCGACCCTACCGGTCATCAGCAAGGTTCGGGAATGCGCCCCATTGGCTTTGCGGGATCAACGGGGTTGCAACGTGTGACGATCGGCTCATCTCTGCTGAGGACCACTAAAGCGGGCTTCATGTATAAAGCCGATATTCCCAATGGTTGTTCAAGTGATTTGAGGTTGGGGTACGTAGCTGTCTTTGCATTTAGGTGTAATGGGTGACTTATTATTGGGTTATGACCGAGCAGACAAAGAAGCGTCAACCGTCACAAGAACAACTCGCAGCGATGGGCCGAGGGCGTCGAGCTTCGGCTTCAGTCGGGGCTTATCTTGAGGCCTTGGAACAGCACAAGCCAAAGCGTGGCCGCCGGGTCTCTGCGGAGGAATTGGAAGCCCGGATCGATAAGACCAAAGACATAGCTGCCAACAGCACTTCAGCACTGCAAAGGTTGAATGCAACTCAAGAACTTATTGATCTTGAGCGTCGCCTTGAAGAAGCACGTGCACCCAAGATCGATCTGAGCGCCTTGGAGAAGGGCTTCGTGGAATTCGGTGCTACTTATGCCTCATCAAAGGGCATTTCCTATGAAGCGTTCCGCGCTGTTGGAGTTCCCCCAGCCGTATTGAAGGCTGCTGGAATTCAGAAGTAACGCCAACCCTGCGGGGTTGACCTTTCAGACGGGAACGGCCAACCCCGCAGCGGCTAACACTGACTGCATCAGAACGAGTCCGTCGTTCGAGCCCAGCAGTTCGTGGCTCGCCCTTTCGGGGTGAGGCATTAGTCCGACGACATTGCGGCCCTCATTACATATTCCAGCTATGTCATCGATGGAGCCATTCGGATTATCGACATAGCGCAGGACAACTCGGTCCTCTGACTGCAACTCAGCAAGCGTCTCTGAGGAACATGTGTAGTTGCCCTCAAAGTGATTGATGGGCATTCGGACGACCTGACCAAGCTCCGCTTCGCTTGTCAGAACTGAGTTGGTTGAATCGACTCTCAGGTCAACCATCTGGCACTTGAACTTGAGGTGCGCATTCTTTTGAAGCGCTCCTGGCAGAAGTCGGGCTTCTGTGAGCACTTGGAAGCCGTTACAAATACCGACGACAGGGCCGCCATCATTGGCAAATGAGCGGATCGGCTCCATAACCGGAGAAAACCGGGCGATCGCACCGGGACGTAGATAGTCGCCGTGCGCAAAACCACCAGCGATAATTACGGCATCGGCGCCATGCAATGACGAATCATCGTGGAAAACGATCTGCGGTTCGCCGCCTAGTGATGAAACGACCTCGGCGACGTCAAACTCGCAATTCGTCCCCGGAAACTGGATCACCGCCACCTTGGTGGCCATCAGGACCCGACCTGAGCCTGTGTAACCGAGATTGCAGCGTCCTCGATTACGGGATTACTCAAGAACTGTTCGCACATCTGCGTCGCAGTTTCTTGGGCCTTAGATGCCGACTCGGAGTCGAGTTGGAATCTGATGCTCTTACCCACGGTCACCCCGGTTACACCTTCGAATCCCAGCGCCGGAAGCGCCCTTTCGATGGTTGCGCCCTCGGGATCTGCAATTCCGGGACGAAGCATCACTTCGACCTGAACATCAAATGTCATGGCCCGAGTCTCTCACATGAGCGCATAGGTCTGATAACGCTCGCTTGTGACGCTCAGCTGGGATACCACTTGTCCAGCGACTGCCCGGTGATCAGTTCATATGCGTCGCGGTAGCGCTGTGATGTTGCTGCCACTACGTCCACCGGTAGCGGTGGAGCGGGAGGGCGTTTGTCCCAATAGAGGCTCTCCAGATAGTCCCGGACAGGTTGCTTGTCGTATCCCTGTGGGGTTGCCCCGGGGGCCCAGTCCTCTGTCTTCCAGAACCGTGACGAGTCAGGGGTCAACACTTCGTCGGCCAACACCAGTTCACTTGTTCCATCGTCGTTGTGGGCGATACCGAACTCGAACTTCGTATCGGCGAGGAGAAATCCCGCGGACTCGGCTTGGACTGATGCCCTTTTGAAGATCGCCAGACTGACCTCACGAACGCGATCTGCGAGCTCGCGCCCGATCAATTCGCGAGCTCGTTCGAAGCTGATGTTCTCGTCATGGTCGCCCAGCGCGGCCTTGGTGGACGGAGTGAAGATCGGTTCGGGCAAACGGTCGGCTTCACGGAGACCTGCCGTGATAGGCGCCTCATGGATGGTTCCCGATACCCGATATTCCTTCCATGCCGATCCGGCGACGTAGCCCCGGACAA
>JAGQSZ010000294.1 GCA_020439285.1 Microthrixaceae bacterium | reverse complement strand
GCCGCGCTTGCCTACCTCCGTCCAGGAGACGTGATCTGCTGTACCGCCATCGACAGGTTGGGACGCAGCGTCGCGGAGGTGACGGGGACTCTTGCCAACCTCACCGAACGCGGGATCACTGTTCGGGCGCTGCGGGAGGGAATCGACACCTCCACACCAACGGGACGGGCGGTGGCGGGGATCATGGCTTCCCTAGCGGAGCTGGAAGCCGACCTCGGACGGGAGCGCCGAGCGGCAAGTCGAGCCGCTCGAATTGAGAGGGGACTCCCCGCGACGTGTCCTCCGAAACTCACCGCCGATCAGCAGCGACGGCTTGTCCGTCTGTACCAGGGCGGGGAGCCCGTCGCCGAACTGATGAAGCTGTTCGGCGTCTCACGTGCGACGGTGTTCCGAGTCCTGGCACGGTACAAGGACGCGGCGTAGTGATGCTGTACGACGCCAGCTTCGCCATCGAACCGACGCCCAACCCGCAGGGTGTCCATCTGGTGTGGGCAACCGTCAAATGGGTACCGCGTCACGGTGAAGCCCGCAGCGTGACAGGAAATTACCTGTTCGCCAACAGTCCCAGCGGCACTCCCTATCTGCATGACGGAGCCGACGACATCGCCGTAGACCTGGGACTGTGGGAGTTGTGGGACATGGTGGACAGCAACCTCGTCGCGGACTACCTGCACAGCGTCAACGCGGGTCTCCTATATCGCCCTGAAGCGTGGGTGCTGTGTCGCTATGGCGAAGTTGGGATAGAGCTGGTGGGACGGCGGTAGGTGTTCAGGAGACATTAACCGTGCCGCGCAGCGGGGTCAGTCCTGCTTGTCCAGCGTCTCCACGAATCTCGTCGCCGCTATCTTCAGGTCGGTGCCCATCAGATCGACAGCTTCGCGGTACCAGACATCCATATTGAAGTCGCTGGGGTTTTGCTCCAGGAGGTAGGTGCGTACCCCTTTGAACCGCCGCTGGGTGTACCTCGCCGCCTCTTCGTCCAGCTTCGCCTGCCGCGCCTTCCAGAGTTCCTCCAGGTTGGACGCCCCGAGGTACTCATTGAACTGCTCGCGCAGCGCGTCTATGCGCTCGTCGTAGTCGTCGTCCGTTGGGTCTAGGTCATAACCCGCCTCGTCCAAGGTTTCGCCCAGCACCGTCCACAGGTTCAGCGAGTCTAGAGAGTCCGCCTCCCACACGGGTTCCCAGTCGATGCTGTCAAACTCCGTGATGACCGTGTTGCGTTCCTGAAAGTCGTAGCGAGTCTTGAGCTTGATGATCGGAGACGGGTCGAAGCTGCTGAGTTGTAGCGTGAGCAAGATGGTCTCCTCGGTGTCGGTTGCTGATACCGCTGCGCGGCGCTGTTCAAGGGACGTTAACGGTGTCGCGCAGCGGGATGCTGTTACGCGCTGGGTTCCGTGCCCGCTACCATCCCCGCCTCGAAGTCCCGCTGTAGCACTTCAGCTGCCCGTTCGCGGGTGCGGTAGGCGGGGCAGCCCTCGCCCTCCACATAGTCGTGAAGTTGGAAGGTCAAGTCGCGTATCACCCACTCCTGGGCGCAGTCCATCTCAACAAAGCCCATGTGGACACGATCCGCGCGGCGGTAGATCCTGTACACGGGAGCGTAGCGCTCGCCGCACGACTCGAAGATGAACGGACTAGCGGGCATTCGTGTCTCCTCGGTTGGTCGGTAGGTGTTCAGGGTTGGTTAGCGGTGCCGCGCAGCGTGGTCAGTCCGCTAGGTATTCGTCCACGAACTCATCCGCCGCGACCCGCAACGCCTCCTCCAGCATCCCTAGGGCGTCGTTGTACCACCCATCCAGCTCGGAGACGTAGCCGCTGAGAAGGTGCTCCTCGGTTCCTGCATGCCGCTCACCGAACTCCTTGGCGGCTTCGGTGAAGCGATCCAGCGCCGCGTTCCAGGACGTATCGAAGTCCTTCGACTTCTCGCGGAACTCATCGAACTCGGCACGGATCTTGTCGAGGCGCTCCTCGTCGTCGGTGTTGACGCCCTTCTCCGCCAACGCCGCGTCCAGCACTGTCCACAGCTCCATGTACTCGGGAAAGTCCTCCCACACGGGCTGCCAATCGACGGACTTCACCCCGGTGACGATGTACTCCTCGGTTCCGACGTTGTACCTCGTCTTCAGGATGATGTTCGGCGATGCGACCGCGCTGCGAAGTCTGATGATGTGGGCTTCCCCGGTGTTCGTCATTCCCGCGACGTTACCGGCGACACGGAAGGGGTCAGCGCACCAAATTCCAGGTAGTCGCTACCCGTGTCCCCTGGGACGTAGATAGTCCCAGGTACAGCCGCTGGGACTTCCTAGGAGTGCGACGCGCGTAGCGCGGCGTCGGGGCGTTCCACGGGGAACTACCGAGGGTCACTCAGCAGGTGGGTTCACAGCGGCACGGACGGCTTGGAGTTCCTCGGCGGTGAGGTAGTCCAGGTAGAACGCCAACAGGATCTGATCCCAGGTTCCCGTCTTCCTACTGTCCTCGACGTACTCGGGGAAGGTGAACCTGTACCTGCTCAGCGCGGCTACCAGAGCATCCCTGTCCGTCCCATCCACGTAGGCATGCAAGATGATCTCCTCCGGGGTGGCGACACCATCCACCACCCGCAGAGCGTCCAGTTTCGCCAGCCGCGTCACGGCACGCTCCATCCGCTGATCGGGGACACGGACGTACTCACTCTCCGCCGCGCAGCTCGGGCACAACGTCCTGTACCAGCCCAGGCGGGAGTGCATGGTTCCCGTTCTGCCGCACTGTTCACAGGTCTTCAGCGCCGCGTCCTGGGCACGGCGTTTGGCGCGGCGGACGGCGTTCCAGTTCTCCGTGGAGGGGCGGGTGGTGTACGTCCTCAATCCGCCGTAGCGCTCCTTGATCTGGACATAGCGGAGGTCGGGGTCGATGGCGGTGAGTTCGGCGTCCAGCTCGATGAGGATGGGATACCAGCCCTTGCCGATGTCGATGTGAGGCGGGTAGAGCCGCGAGAAACGCCGCCTGATGCCGTCCAAGGGGTCGTC
>JAGQSZ010000293.1 GCA_020439285.1 Microthrixaceae bacterium | reverse complement strand
TCGCCGGTTGCAACGCCGTCCGGTGAGGCTGCCCCGAAAGCGAACCCTTCGAAGACAGTTCCGTCGTTCAGAACTATTGCCGCTGGTAGTGGCCTGTGTGGACCAGCGACCTCGATATCGCTTTGTCCGTCTTGTGAACCAACCATCTGGTCGTTCATCGTTGTGCCTTTCCGTCTGTTACTACCGCTTCACCAAAGAGGATCGTGTCTGTCACGCGTCCTCGTACTTCCATCCCGACATAGGGCACGTTCCTGCTGCGTGACGCTCCACCGGAAGCGTCGATCGTCCATCGCTCGCTGGGGTCGATCACCGTCAAGTTGGCGGGAGCTCCCGGGGCGATTGCTTGGCCGTGGTCGACCAGACCAGCGATGCGTGCCGGTTTCCACGACAGCGCAGCGATCACGTCGCTTTCTGTCATTGCCGATCCGGCATCCACCAGGTTGGTGAACGCTAGAGCGAGCGCATATTCGAGGCCGAGCATTCCCGGTGGCGCCTTGTCGAATGGCATCTCCTTTTCCTCGGGAGGATGCGGAGCGTGGTCGGTTGCTATTGCATCGATCACTCCATCGGCCAGACCGGATCGGACAGCTTCGACGTCGCTCGAGGTGCGAAGCGGAGGATGAACCTTGAACGTCGCGTCGTATCCCGCGCACCGCTCGTCGGTGAGCGTGAAGTGGTGCGGGGCCGCTTCTGCAGTGACTGGCAGGCCGCCTGCTTTGGCAGCAGCGATCATTGCGATGGAACCAGCGGTGGACATGTGCTGGAAATGCACCCTCGCGCCGGTCAATCGAGCGAGCGCTATGTCACGCATGACCATCAGTTCTTCGGCCTCGCTGGGCTGACCGGGCAGACCGAGACGAGCTGACACCTCGCCCTCGTGCATACACGTTCCCTCGGACAGAGCGCTGACTTCACAATGCTGGGCCAACAGAACTCCGAGTCCCACCGCGTACTCCATTGCACGCCGCATCAGACGATCGTCCTGCACGCCCGTTCCGTCGTCGGTGAACAGACGCACACCGAGCTTCGCCATTTCACTCATGGGCGCCAGCTGTTCGCCGCCACGACCAACGGTGATCGCCCCGGAGGTGTGAACATCGCATGGAGCTGAGCGTCCCAACTCGAGAACCTCACGCACAACCGCTGCCGAGTCGACAGCCGGCGTCGTGTTGGGCATGGCCAGCACTGCGGTATAGCCACCAAGGGCAGCAGCCCGGGAACCGGACTCGATGGTCTCGGCTTCTTCCTTACCGGGTTGACGCAGATGCGTGTGCAGGTCGACGAACCCCGGCGTTACCAGACATCCGGAAGCGTCGATCACGCGATCCCCGCTCAGACCGTCGCCCACGGCAACCACCTGGTTGCCTGAGACTCCGACATCGACGCGTCGTTCACCGGTCTCGTCAATGACGGTCCCGCCGCTGATGAGGAGGTCGACCTTCATCGCTGTCCACCTTTCGTATCCAATTCGTTACCGGCTTGGCTGCCGCCATCGCTATCACTGGCTTCATCGTCCAGCATGTCGTCAGTTCCCTGGGCAACATCGGGTTGTCCGTTGCTCAGGTGCCGTCCCGAACCCAGCAACATGAACAGCACCGCCATACGAACAGCCACACCGTTCGCGACCTGTTCAGTGATCACGGCATTGGGGAGTTCGGCAACTTCGGATGCGATTTCGATCCCGCGGTTCATGGGGCCCGGATGCATGATGAGCGTCTCGGGACGCATCTTGGCTGCTCGACGCATCGTCACGCCGTAATCGGCTGAGTACTCACGCATCGAGGGCACCAACGCCTCGTCCATCCGCTCCCTCTGCATTCTCAGCAGGTAGCAGACATCGATGTCGCCGAGCACGGAGTCCAGGTCGTGGGTGACTTCGACGTCCCAGGACTCGGTCGTGAAGGGCAACAGTGTCGGAGGAGCAACCAGGGTCACCTTCGCTCCAAGCGCAGTGAAGATCTCGATGTCGCTACGCGCCACCCGTGAGTGGCGGACATCACCGATTATCGCGATGTGGCGACCTTCCAAGGATCCCAGGTGTGATCGGACGGTGTACGCGTCGAGCAGTGCTTGGGTGGGGTGTTGGTGCCATCCGTCACCGGCGTTGATGACCGCAGCGTCGGTCCATCGCGAGATCTGGACTGGGACCCCTGATGAGCGGTGTCTCACGACCACCGCATCGATGCCCATGGCTTCGATCGTTTCGATGGTGTCGCGAACCGACTCGCCTTTGTTGACCGATGATGACGACACCGCGAAGGACATCGTGTCAGCCGATAGACGTTTGGCTGCTGTTTCGAAACTGAGTCGTGTCCGGGTGGAATCCTCGAAGAACAACGACACGACTGTCCGCCCGCGAAGGGCCGGAACCTTTGGGATCTGACGTTTGCCGACCTCGACGAAAGTGTCGGTCAGGTCCAGCAGTTCGACGATCTCGTCGGTGGAGAGGTCAGAGACTGCCAACAGGTGGTGAGGGTTGCGGGCCGTTGTTCGCTTTGTCGATGACGAGTTGCTCACGGTTTCTGCAACTCCCCGAGTTCGACACCTGCCATGGTCACATCGACCAACTCGTCCCTGCGGGTCGGGAGGTTCTTGCCGACGAAGTCCGGTCGGATGGGAAGCTCGCGGTGTCCTCGGTCGACCATGACTGCGAGTTCGACCATGCGTGGCCGACCGAAGTCGATTAGCGCGTCCAGAGCGGCGCGGATGGTTCGACCGGTGTAAAGCACATCGTCCACCAACACGACGGCTTTCGCATCGAGGTCGAATGGGATCTCGGTTACTTCTTCGGGCAACACGGGCCGGATCCCGATGTCGTCGCGGTACAGGGCGACATCCAGAGTGCCTACGGGGATCCGGGTGCTTCCCTCGTCGAACTCTTCGATGTCCTCGATGGCTGCGGCCAGAGCGTGAGCGATCTGCACACCTCCGGTCTGCAATCCGATGATCACCAGGTCATCGGTACCGTGGTTGCGTTCCAGGATCTCATGAGCCATTCGCCGTATCGCCCGGCGGATCTCCTGG
>JAGQSZ010000292.1 GCA_020439285.1 Microthrixaceae bacterium | reverse complement strand
TACGACGGTGAGACTGCTGCTGAGTCAGTTCGATCCGAGCGCGACGCCAGGTGATCGTCCTCGACACCTCCGCGGCCATCGAAGTCTTGTTGGCACTACCGCTGGGCGCTCAGGTTCAACGACACCTCGAGCGCGCCGACTGGCAGATTGCCGCGCCAGAGTTGCTGATCATCGAGACTCTCCAAGTGCTCCGGCGACGTGTTGCTGCGCGCGTGACGACTCTTCAAGACGCAGACGAAGCACGCGGGCTGCTGAGCGATCTGAATATCCGTTACTACGGACACCAGATTTTGGCGAACCGTATCTGGGAACTGAGAGAGAACCTCACGGCATATGACGCCAGCTTTGTGGCGTTGACCGAGGCGCTCGACTCCGAACTGATCACCACCGACGCTCAGCTAACTGGAGCGCCCGGTCACGATGCTCGGATTGTGCTGATCCAATAACAGAGCCACGTGGCGACTGCGGGCCAGCGCGGACTGCCACAAACGCCCTTCGCCCGGTTCAGCCGGCGTCAGTGAGTGTGGACAGTTGCGAGGTATAGGTCTCCATGTCGAAATAGTCGCGCCACAGTGTGATCCGACCGTCTTGGTTGATCTCCCACACGCCGACCACTGGCACTTCGACCCAGGTTTCGCCGATTCGAAACCGGTCGACGCGTTCGTTGACCACGACATTGCCTGCGACGATCTCGCGCGACACCTGCCAGTCCACTTCGGTCGCGGGTTCGAGGAATCCGCGGAGCACGACACCGGTCAACTCTCTGCCGACAATCGGGTCCATCGGCACGTTCTCATAGGAGACGTCCTCTGCCAGATACCCGAGCGCTCGATCGATGTCCTTCGCCTCGACCGCCGCAATGAACTCAGCCACCACATGCTGCGATGAGGTCAAGACGCAGTCCCGTTCTTCGCGTCGGACTTGATCATGTCGGCGCACTTCTCACCGATCATGATCGTCGGGGCGTGGATGTTGTTGCTCGTGATCACGGGCATCACGGAGGCATCAGCTACCCGCAGGCCCTGCACTCCGCGGACGCGCAGTCGGGCATCGACAACTGCCATCGGGTCGCTGTCGGGTCCCATCTTCGATGTGCCACACGGGTGGTATTCGGTATCGGCGTGTTCGCGCAGGGTGCGTTCGATCTGATCGGGATCGTTGCGGTCGTAATGAATCAGCATGTCCCCGCGGAACCGGTCGAAGGCCCGATCGGCCATGATGTCGAGCGCTACCTGGGTTCCTTTGATCAGCGTCTCCATATCGTAGGGATGGCTGAAGAACTTCGGGTCGATCAGCGGATCGACGTGGGTGTCGCTGCTCGCCAAGCGAACCTGACCGGTGCTCTTGGGCCGGGCCAGCAACAGGTGGGCCGAATATCCGTGACCGGGATGGATCTTGCGACCGTGGTCATCGCCGATACCGACGAGTAGCTCCATTTCCATATCCGCGACATCAACATCGGGACTCGACCGGTAATAGACACCCGACTCTGCCGCACAACTCGTGATGAGCCCCTTACGGTGCCGACGCCAGGTCCAGATCTCACGAACGATCCGCGCTATGCCAGCCGGGGTGATCCCAACGGTTCCGTCGGGGACCAGTGCCTTGTAGATCAGCAGTGCTGAGATGTGGTCCTGCAGGTTCTGACCGACGCCCGGCACGTCCGCGACGGTTGCGATACCCAGTTGTTGGAGATGGGATCCCGGTCCAACGCCCGAGGCCATGAGGATCTGGGGCGTGCCGAATGCTCCGCCGGACACGATGATCTCGCGGCGCGCCCGTACGGAGTGGCGTTCACGGCCGATGTCATAGTCGACCGCTACCGCGCGATGCCCCTCGAAGCGCACTCTGGTCGTGTGCGCTTTGGTGCGAACATCGAGGTTGGGGCGATCGAGATACGGGTGGATGAACGCTGCTGCTACCGAGAGCCGCTCACCGTCTTTTTGGGTGACCTGAACGTTGTAACAACCGAAGTGTTGGGAGCCGTTGTAGTCGGGGTTGAACGGAATGCCCTGGTTCTGACAAGCCTGTAGGAACACGTCGTTCAACGGGCTCGGGCTTCGCAGGTTGGTTACGTTCAACGGCCCGTCCACACCGTGGAATTCCGAGTCGCGGTGGATAGCGTTCGACTCCGACCTCTTGAAGAACGGCAGGACATCGTCAAAGCCCCAACCGGGGTTTCCGAGCGCGGCCCAGTTGTCGTAATCGGAGCGGTGACCCCGGGCGTAGATCATTGCGTTGATCGTGCTCGATCCGCCCAGTGCTTTGCCCCGAGGCTGGAAACCTCGCCGGCCGTTGAACCCGTCCTGGGGCACGGTGTGATAGTTCCAACTGTTGAATCCGCGGGGCATTCCGATGGTGAAACCCATTGGTGCGCGGATCAAGATGTTGCGACCTTCACCACCTGCTTCGAGCAGGCAGACACTCACCGAAGGATCCTCGCTCAACCGGCTGGCAACGACGCAACCGGCGGAGCCTCCTCCGACCACCACGTAGTCGAACTCGTCCATCCCAAGAAGCTACCGCGCCGGGTCGTCGGACTCAGCGGTCGAGTCGTGTCAGGGTGCCACCGAGCCCCAGTCCGCGAATCCCGATGGGTCGTGTCGACCGAAGGTGCCGTGTTCGAACAGGCCCGCTCCCTCGCCGTGACCGTCACTGGAACGAGCCACGGCGACATGGTCGACCACGCTGAATGGAACTCGGCCGGATATGGCCGGGTCGGTCATGTCGTATGCGACGCTCTCCAGCCAGTTGCGGCCTCGCCATTGCCCGTGGGCCCAATCCGGGTCTCCTCCGTAGCCCGCCCCGACGTTGAGTGCCACGAAGCCCCGCGTCTCGACCTCGACTGTGAAGGCCGGACCACCCCGAGCCTTCAGGTGGAGCCGCGCTCCGGTGGGGTGACGTGTGCCGGGTGCGTAGTCGATCTCGAACTCGGGCCAACCGAGTTGCTCCCGACGGCCGTCGGCCCAGATCCGGGTCGCGTCGTTGAGGGTTCTGAACCCGTCGGGTTGCTCTTGGACGATTACCACTAGGGCGTGGTCCTCGAATCGCATCG
>JAGQSZ010000291.1 GCA_020439285.1 Microthrixaceae bacterium | reverse complement strand
CCGGGAAAGGCAATTCGCAGGTTCGTAGGAACCGTGACCGCTGTAGATGGAGACCGCTTCCAAGCAGGACTACGCGATCCGGTGACCGACGAATACCGACTTGCAGATATGGAACTCGATCAGTTGTTGCCCCACCAAGCGGCGGCGCTTAGTGCTGGCACCCAGTTTCTTTGGACACTTCGTCAAACTGACCAGTGGGATGCGCGTACTCGTCACTCCCGAATTCGTATCTTGGAAAGGGCACCGCTCAACATTGACCAACTGCGTGCCGCAGGGGCAGCCATCACCAAGGAACGTCCGGCTCGGGGGTGAAGGCTCCCGATCACGATGAGGTCGAGATCACGCTCTTTGGTCGCGGCGTCGGCGAATGTCTCGTTGTGCACCTAGACGGTGACTGGATCGTGATCGACTCTCACCAGGTCGCCAGCCAAAAGCCTCGCCAGCCAGTGGCGCTACGCTACCTCGATGAACTCGGAGTCACACCGCACAAGGTCGCAGCACTGGTGGTGACACATTTCCACTCTGATCATTACCGGGGGATCGACCGTCTGTTCGATACGTGTTCGTCTGCCAGACTCATGGCGACCGAGGCTCTTCAAACTGAGACTTTCGAGCAACTCTACGCAGACGATCAGGCAGATCCCCTGCTCGGAATGATTCCCAACGTGATCCGTCGCGCTCGCAAGCGTGCCATGCCGGGGGGCTCACCAGGATTCCGAGCGTTAAAGGTAGGCACGTCAGTTCACGTCAACGGCGCTGGCAAAATCACAGCGTTGTCTCCTTCCGAAGCCGCAGTGCAGGAGTCCTGCGTCGCGCTTGCAGCATCGCTTCGAACTACCGATCGATATGTGGTCGACAAGCAGCTGCGAGACGACAATCGATGTGCCGTAGTTCTCCACGTAGATTGCAAGGACTTCTCAGCCCTCCTTACCGCTGATCTGGTCCACGACTCCGCCGGGTTTGGGTGGTCAGCTCTTCTCGGGGAGCCACTCAACGCCCTTACACAAGCAGCGGATTTGGTGAAAGTGCCGCACCACGGGAGTAAAGGCGCCGACCATCCCGAGATGTGGACCCGATTGATTACCGACGATCCGTGTCTCACGGTCACACCGTATTGGCCATCTTCGCTTCCTACCGCGGCTGATGTGTCGCGACTCAGAGGCCACGGGAGGCTATGGCAGGCAGCACCATCGTCTCACGCCTACGTCGACGAGTTCGGGAACGTAGTCTCAACCGCCCCAACTACCGGCAGAATCACGGCTCGCCGTAAGCCTGGCGAAGCGGCATGGCGCATTACAACCGATGGCTCCGCATTCGAGGTCATGTAGAGCGATGCGGGGTATAGAGGGCGCGCAACTCACTGGGTGCTGCTTCGAGTGTTCGTTTCACAAATATCGTCAGCCACTGCCCGGCAACCCGGCGCTTCGACAGGAACCCTCGGACCTGATGCGAGCAGGGCGCTTGCAAGCTCGCTTCAGCTGAGTTGCGTACCCCGCTGAGTATGCTTGTCACCGTGGGAAGTGCGGCGGAAATCGTCTTGAAGCTGGCCAGCGCCGTCGCCAGCGGACAGATCGAACCCGTCCTCGCGCTTGAACAGTTCAAAGAACTCGAAGTGCCACATGGACCTGAAGCCCAACAGTTCCACGCTGCAGCTGCGAAACTTCACCTCCACGCTGGCCGACACCACTTCTTCATGGACTCTCCACAAGACGCTCAAGCACTACGGCGCTGCGGAATTGAATACGCAGTGCAAGCGGTCGCGCAGTCGGATACTGACTCGGCGGCTGAAGCAAACGCCCAGATGGATCTCGCGTTGCTTCGCTACGACACTTGGTTTGACGATGACAGCGACCTGTCCATCCTTCGACTCGCACTCGACGCGGGCGAACGCTCTATCGCAATCCGAGGTATTGATTCACGTTTGACGTCTCGCTGGAAGGCAAACCTAGCGACCATGTACAGCGATGCCGGAGATCGCTTCGGCGAGATCACGTTGTTCGACCGTGGCGTCGATCTCCTTCAAGACGCACTTGTCAACCGGCCGACACCCGATCCTGATCTGCCAGTCGTTCAGTTCAACTTGAGCGAGATACTAATGACTAGGTTCAAACGGCGCGGAGCAGAAGTGGACCTTGATGAGGCAGTCAAATGGTCCGAACTGGCGTCACAATCGTCGATCGGAACATCGTGGGAGGACCACATCGTCGGTGCCCACGGGTCAGCGCTCGCTGAGCGTTATCGGGTGATCGGATCGCTTTCGGATCTGGAGCGTTCGATCGAGATTGGCTACGAGCAACTCGGTACCGGCGCGGACGCGGGAAGGAGCTACGGGAACCTGTCGGGCCGGCTCGCGAAACGATTCGATGTGAGCGGCGATCCGGCTGATCTCGTAGAGGCTGAACGACTGGCCCGCAAGGCGTACGAGCTGTCGCCGCCTGCCCGGGCAGCGACTCCCGGACGATTCGCAGGGTGGGCACGCAGCGTCGCTGACCTCGCTACCAGGCTGCCATTGTTCAATGAGGTTTCTGCCGTGCTCGATGAGTTCGGCTCAATGGAGGGAGATGGCCGTGACGACTCCGATCGGCCCCCTTCATGGTCCAGCATCCTCTATTACGTCAGCCAAACCATCGACTCCGCCCTGGTGGACAGAACTCAGCAAGGCCCGATCTCGCGAGACAGGAAGATTGAGCTGGCACGGCGGGCTATCAGTACAGCAACTCCAAACGAAGGCGCATGGTCTGACCAAGTCACGTGGCTCGCTGTTGCATACCTTTTCGACCGACGTGTCGCAAATGAAGGAGCCGTCGAAAGTGACGAGACCCCACTGTTACTCGAACAGTTTGCGGATGCGCTGACTCGCTCGGCGCCAGCGGTTCATCTCTTCGAACGAGCGGCGGCATTGCTTCGAGCAACTAGGTGGAGCACCCGAGACTTGTCGGGCTCGCGGCGCCTTCTTGCCCAGGTGATCGCCCAACAGTTCTCGAGTTGGGTTATGGCTGGGCTCAGCGCGGATCGTGTTGACCTTACCACCCAACGCCTTAGCGACTTGGGCGAAC
>JAGQSZ010000290.1 GCA_020439285.1 Microthrixaceae bacterium | reverse complement strand
ACTCGCGGCTGAACGCATACGGATCGAGGCGGTGTTGGAACGCTGCGCCGATCAACTGGGCAATCATCTGGGCCGAAACCTCGAGCGCTGGAGCAGGTAGCTCGAACGAGAACTCAATGGCCCACTGTTCGAGACCCTCGGCGAGCCCTTGGCGCATCGTGTCGAGGCGTGCGGCACCAGCTGCCCCCAACTCCGGATCGCGTATCGCGTGAAGCCAGAGTTCGAACTCCAACAGGAGCCAGTGTTCGTCGCTGTTGCCTTCGAGCACAGCGACGCTGTCCCACAGTGACCCGAGCCTGCTCTCGATATCG
Source organism: Microthrixaceae bacterium (assembly GCA_020439285.1). Taxonomy (GTDB): domain Bacteria; phylum Actinomycetota; class Acidimicrobiia; order Acidimicrobiales; family Microtrichaceae; genus JAGQSZ01. The sequence goes on along the minus strand of JAGQSZ010000290.1, from coordinate 2,763 downwards.
CCGCCGTCGAGATCGAACTGTGAGGTGATGTCGATAATCGTCTGTTCGACCCAACTCTCGAGCAGCGCTACTAACAGGCCGTTCTTGTTGCCGAAATGGTCATAGAGCGCACCGGTTGTGCGGTTGGCAGCAGCGGCGATCGCTTCGGCTGAGGTGGCATGAAAACCCTTGTTCGCGAACAGATCCGCCGCGGCAGACAACAAGAGACCACGCGTTTCGGTCCTGCGGTCCTCTTGGGTTCTCGTGGTCAGTTTCGGCATCCGTCGCCTTATGGCAAAGGAGCTGACACTGAATCTTTGGGGAAGTACATCCAGCGGATGAGCGTTTCCCCCGATTTAGATCAGCTCACCTATTTAGATATGAGACCTTATATAACTCGACATATGTATATGGGTACCAAGTCGCGGAGTGTGACGATCGACACATTTGACAGTGGTCTCTTGTACTCATCCATCGGGCCGAGCAGAATAATAGACACGCGTGTTCGCAAATGGTCTTGGAGGCCCGGTGAATCGATTCCAACACGATGATCTGTCCATTGCATATGACCGGGATGGATCAGGACCAGCAGTGCTGTTTCTCCACAACGGCGGAACGTCGCGGCGGATCTGGCGACCACAGATGGAAGCCCTGCGTGACAACTTCGAAGTCGTTGCAGTCGACCTGCCCGGATTCGGGGATTCACCACTCGGTTCCCAACCCCTGACCCTTGCCGGATATGCGGATGCGGTGTCCGCAATGATCGACTCGCTCGAGTTGGCGCCGGTGGTGATAGTCGGGAACTGCATGGGCTCCAATATCGCCACCTACATAGCCGAGTCTCGCCCCGACGACGTGCGAGCTCTGGTGCTGATCAATCCGTTGACGGCTTCGACCTTCGACTCGGGGTGGCTGGGACCACTGCACAAGTTGGACCGGCTGGCTCCACCGGTGGCCAAGACGCTGCGCAACATCTCGCGCAAGGTCCCGATTCCACGGGCGGTAGTCGGGCTGGTCCTGAGGTTCCAACTCGGCCCCGAAGGCGTCCGCCAGGGAATACACCACGACGCCGAGTTGATCGCCTGCAACACGCGTCCCCAGCAGATGTCAGCACTGGTCGACGTTCTTGGCGACATGGACGCATATGGGGGGATGGACTCTGGCCGGGATCTGGCAGAAATACCTGTGACCACGATCTGGGGAGCTCGAAACAGGGTGTTGTCGATCAACAAGGGCGAGCGCCTCAACGCGACTCTTCAGCCTGATGAGGCGCTGGTATTCGAAGACTGTGGACACCTACCGATGCTCGAACGACCCGACGACGTGACGCGAGCGATCCAGAAAGTGCTCGATTCCTTGCCCGCTGTGGAACCGAGTGAAGCTCAACCGACGGGTCAACCATGATGGGCGACGGACTCGAAGTGACCGAGGGCAAGGTTGCATCCGCAGTCGTTCCGCTAGGTGCCCTAGCGGGTGACGGTTCCATGGCGGCCGGTACAGGCATCGTAAACATCGCCGACCAGGTACTTGAGATTGCAAGAACAGACCCCGGACGGATCGCGATGGTGCACGCCCATCACCGACCAGTTATCGGTCCGCGATATGACTCCTACACCTACGGAGAGCTGAGTCGCCGGGCCGAATCATTGGCGGAAGGACTGCGGAGTATTGGTGTAGCGGAGGGGACATTGTGTTCGTTCATGGTCCCGCCGTGTTTTGATTCCCTGGTGCTTGGTGTGGCGCTGTGGCGCGTCGGTGCAGTGACTGTGGGGATCGAACCGCACAGCCACGGTCTACGACGGGTTGCCCGGTGTCTGAAGAAGGTCGGACCGGAAGTGTTCTTCGGTACACCGAGAGCGCACGCTGGCCGACTCGCATTCGGATGGGGACGCGACACCGTGCACACCAATGTGATGGTCGCCAGAACTGCTCCGCCAGGTATGCGGACCCTGGAATCCCTGATCGGTGCTCCCGTGACCGAACCCAGGCCAGCCAAAGTGTCGCCCGAGGACCCCACGGTCATCGCCTTCACCACTGGCAGTACGGGAGAGCCCAAGCCCACCGTCTTGCGACACCGCAACTTCGCGAGCCTGATCGAGAAGGTGAAGAAGCAGTGGGGCTTCACCGAAGGTGACGAAGTCATCGACATGCCCACCTTTCCCATGTTCTGGATCATCGGACTGTCGACGGGCGGAACGGTCGTCGTTCCACCGATGGACTTCACGATGCATGGACCCGGTGACGCCGACCCCGAGCGGTTGATCCGCACCATCCGCGACTGTGGTGTCGAGTCGATGTTCGCGTCCCCTGCGCTGTTGGAGAACCTGGCCAACTACGCCGCAAGCAAAGCGATGCTGATCCCCAACCTCAAACGAATCGTCGCCGGTGGCGCCGAAATACAAGGGCCATTGTTCGCAAAGGTGAAAGCTGTCCTGGAACCGGGCGCGGAGATGTACTCCGATTACGGGGCAACAGAAGCGCTCCCAGTTGCCGAGATTGCAGGCAACGCTGTCATCGACGAGACCTGGCCCCTGACTATTCAGGGTCACGGTGTGTGCGCAGGGACACCGCTTGACGGAGTGCAGATACGGATCATCCGAAGCGAGGACAGCGTTATCGACCGCATAGACGATGCTGTCGAAATGGCCACGGGACAGGTCGGCGAGATCATCGTTCGTAGCCCTCACATCAGCGAGGACTACTACAAGGCACCCGAGTCGACAGCGGAGAACAAGATTCCCGGTGGTGATGTCCCGTGGCATCGGATCGGTGACTTGGGCTCGA
>JAGQSZ010000289.1 GCA_020439285.1 Microthrixaceae bacterium | reverse complement strand
AGGCGTTCTTGTTCACCTCGCGGTTCTACGACGAACTGCGGTCCGGTGACCGGGACGACAGCTGTCAGTGTCCGGCGATGACGGTCACGGATGGCACCCAGCGAGACTCCAGAGCGCCATTCGACAGACACAATGTCGAGCCCATCCAGGCACGGAGGCATCGGCGCAGGAAGTTCGGCTGAGATCCACAATGGAAGCGGCGCATCCCACCGGCGACCACGACTCAGCAGTGACCAAACCCAGCCAGAAAGCATCGGCACCCACTCCCAAGTCGCGTAGCCACCAACACGGGTGAAGCTGGCTGCTACCGAAACGACCACCGGGAATGCTGCGACTAGGAGCGGCGCACCTGCTGTGAGGGTCATCACCCCGAGTGCGATCCCACCTCCCAGCAGCACGCACTGGACGATGCCCAAGCCCAGGAAAATTCCTGCCGAGTCGAGCGGTTCAAGCCGATACGTTCGATCAGAATGTTCACTCGCCATTGGAGCTCCCCGGAGGCTGCTTCAGCTTTGGGGTTGTGGACTCGGGCCGCGTGAGCGCCGGACATGCACTGTCATTCGAAATACTCGGAGGATGACTAGTCCCACCGGGTGGCGCGACGGGGGGATAGCTATCACCAGCCTGTGACTGTCGTTCACTATGTGGCGCCTGGCTTGGTTGGCTGGTCGCAGCTTGGGCTGTTCCGGTCGCGGCCTTGGCACCTGTAGTTGCGGCCTTCTTGGCTGTCTCTGTTGCGACGGCCGCCACAACGAGTGGTCCTGCTGCAGCGACAGGACCGCCCGCTCCAGCACCACTTCCGACAGATGTTCTCGTTCCCGCACCCGCAGCGGGTGGAGACCCAGCTCCAGCGCCGACCGCGGCACGGCCGTTGGCGATCTGGCTGTAGCGATGTCCGGACACCATTTGCATGGTGTTGGCCATCATCATCCCCTGATGACCTGCTCGGACTGGTCCTCCCTTGACTCCTTGGGCAACAACCGCGGCCTCGGTCAGAGGCAACAAGCGGGCTATGAGCATCGGTGAGAACGCGGCGACACCAAACGCGGCCGCAGCTGTAAGGAGTATGCCGACCGCCTGAGTGACCGAGCCACCGGGGTCCTCGGCGAACACCTCGGGTCTCGGCAGAGAAGTGAGTTCACCGCCAGAACCGGTGCCCACTGCCGCAGCAGCTGCAACGGCTAGAGCGATCGCGATTACGAGCTTTGAGAGGATGAGTGCGACAAGCAGGTCGAGGAGTTTGCGGCTCATCCCCTTTGTTGCGGGCCAGAGCCGCGTCGCGAATACCAGCGGGGCGAGAGCTACGACGATGTAGATGAGCGCTGCTCGAACCACGAGTTCGGCGACGAGCACCAGCCCAGCAAGGACAGTCACGAGTCCGAGAACGAAGATCACGAACGCAGTCGCCTGACCACCTGTGAGCATGTTGAGGCTGGCAACGACAGACGTGAACTCGTCAATATCCGATTGAAAGTTGTCGAGAACCTGGCCGGACAGAGCGTCAGTAAGCCGGATTAGCACCTGGGTCAGGGTCACCAAGCCGATCATTCCGAGAATAGAAACGGGCAACTCCAAGGCAACACGACGGAGCATCCCGCCGACATCTCCGCTCATCGCTCCCTGAACGATCCCGGCAAGAACGAACAGCAGCAGAAGACTCGCCCCGATGCCAGCAGTGGTGGCGTAGGGACCGTGCCCGGTGACGAACCAGTCGGCCTGAACGTTCGGGTCCGTGGCATCCAAGAAGAAGTTGAAGACACCGCCGACCACCCAGATGACCGCATCGACGATCCACGCCGTGAGCCCACCGATCACGGCCTCGAACCCGGCGGCAGCGGTGCCACTAACGAATCCGGTGACTTTGTCGACGGTCCAGCCGACAGGATTCGGAAAGCCAACGCCGAGAATCACGAGCCCGGCTCCTCTCCCATGCGGGTGAACCCGTCGAGTACCTGGTCGAAGGGTTCAGCGTCCCATGGTTGATCCTTGGGTCCGGTGATCGGAGTCGGCCCAGGTGTGTCCCGTACGCCGTCAACTCGCCAACCACCGTCGACCCACTCGAGGTCAAGGACAACCGTGAGGTACTCAGACTGCGGGGCGGCAACACCGGCCGCTGAAAGAACGGTTACCGCCCAAACCGAGACACGGGCATCGTTGCCGTTGAACTGCTCGACTCTCCAAGCAAGTGGGCACACAATCCACCAGATCGAGCCCTTCGACTGAGCAAGTTGATCTCGAACCATCGAGACTTCTGCTGTCACCTCTTTGGTCATACGTGGAGCCGCGTTCCGCGTCGCTATCGCGGCGATTGCAGTCTTGATCTCTTCGTCGGTGAAGTACAGCCAACGCTGGGATGCCGTCGCGTATGCCACCGCCGCATCGACCGCGCCGGGCTCGTTCTTCGAGTTGTCGAGGGGCGTCTCCGGTGCGTCACCCGACTGCGCAGGCGCGGTGAACTTGATCGTTGTACCAGGAGCCGCCGTCGATCCTGACGTGCTCAGTATTGGGTCAGGCCTAGTGGAGTCTCGGGCTGTGCGAACAAGGAACAATCCCGCGACGAGCGTGAGGACCACTGCTGTCGCAACGATTGCCGTGCGCCGAGACTGAGTGTTCGTTTCGCGAGTCATCAGCTCGCCGCCTTGAACAACATGTTGACAGCAGTCGGGGCGACACCAGCGAGGATCGCACCCACCACCCCGCCCAGAGCAAGGGTCTTGCCACGGCTCGCTCCCCCGTAGCTTCCACCCTCCCTAGCGAGGCCATACATCGCAGCGCCGATCAGCAGTGCTGCGAGACTCCCCCAGAGTGCGAGCATCTGGGACCAGTTCAAGAGTTGTTGGATCAGGTCGGCACCGGGCATGCCGTCAGTGCTCGGGTCTACCTTGACCTGGGCGAGCACTCCTGGAATCGCGATCATCTGGCACTCCTTGAGGTCAGTGACACATCGGCGTCACATCCGTAAGCCCTTCCGACGCTGACCACTCTCCACCCGACCGCGAAGAAGGGGCACGATCCGGGGCCTACCTGACTATGAAGAACCCCAAGCCCGGAGCAGCGATCTCACTCACGTGCCTGTTCA
>JAGQSZ010000288.1 GCA_020439285.1 Microthrixaceae bacterium | reverse complement strand
GAAGGAGAAGGTCAACGATGCCCTCAAGGCGCATTTCAGGCCTGAGTTCCTGAACCGCATCGACGACGTCATCGTCTTCCACGAACTGTCCAAGGCTGAGGTCACCACGATCGTCGACCTGATGCTCGCCCGTGTGGCCGAGCAACTCGTCGGACTCGGAATCGGGCTCGACGTGTCCCAGGATGCCAAGCTGTTGCTGGCAGATCGTGGATACGACCCGACGCTTGGTGCACGTCCGTTGCGTCGAGCGATCCAGCGTCTGATCGAGGATCCCCTCTCGGAGCGTCTGCTCTACAAGGAGTTCAACGCCGGTCAGACGATCATGGTCGACGTCGCAGACGATCCCGACAACGAGGGCGAGAAGATGTTCACGTTCCTCGGAGCCGAGGGATTCACACCCGACACGGTCGAAGAGCTCGCAGCGGCGTCGACCGACTGAGCCGAACGGCTCCCGCCGAGCAGCTTTGGCTGCTGTGACAATCAACTACCCGTGATACCGGGCCTTCGGCAGTAGTCGGAGGCCCGGCTATCGTCATGGGCCGTGCGTCGGCCTTCCAACAACCCCTTTGCGTGGCACTACAACGCCCGCGTGTTGTTGGTTGTCGTTCTGGGTTTCTGTGCCGTGTTGGTCTCGGCGTGCAAGGTGGATGCCACCGTCGACGTTGCGGTCACAGACGATGGCTCGGGAACCGTCACCGTCGTGGTGAAAGCGGACGCAGAAGCCGCCAAACGGATCGGAGATCCGGCCAAAGCCATCAGAACCGATGACATGACCAAAGCCGGCTGGGTCGTGGTCGCCCCGAAGGTGAACAAGGACTCGGGCGAGCTTGTTCTGTCAGCCACCCGCCGCTTCGCTTCATCCAAAGAACTCGCCGAGACATTGGTGGACCTTGGTAGCGGAGCAGATGGACCGTTCATCAGCGGGGTGAAGGTCGGCCTCAAGGACAGCTTTGCACGCACCGAGTACAGCTTCGTTGGAGAATTGAAGATGTCCGGCGCGATCGACGAGCTATCGGATCCGGCGCTGACCGAAGTGCTCGGCGGGTTGCCCGTTGGGCGAACACCGGAAGAACTCACTGCTCTGGGCCTGGGCAAGGGTGGGCTCGGCACACTGCGGGTCCGCGTGGACCTACCCGGAGATGTTGGTGACCACACGGGTAAGAAGGTGGGCGATGCCATTGAATGGTCCGCCCCGATTGCGTCCGGGACGGCCGTGTCGGAAAAGATGAGTGTCGAGTCGGTGTCGACGCAGCGTCAGGTCCAACTGTTCCGGGTCCTGGGTTTTGGATTGTTGATCGCAGCCATCGGACTCGGAATCATGGGAGTGCTGCGCCGCCGCTGAAGCTCGCGCTGGCCGCCTAGATCGCCGGGCGAGGGGAGCGCTGCCCGGTCGAGTCCGGCTTCGCTGTCACAGCGAGACCATATGGTGCTCGCCATGGCTAGAACCCGGACCATATTCAGATGCATGCAATGCGGATACGACGCCCCCAAATGGGTTGGGCAGTGTTCGGGCTGTGGCGAATGGAACACGCTCGTCGAAGAGATCGAACCCACTTCTGACCCACTGTCGGTTGCCGGCGGGCTCGCGTCTGCGGGAATCGGCGAGATCGGACTGAATCCACCTCGGGTGCAACCGATCACCGAGGTGCAGACGGAGCTCGGTCAACCCGTCCCCACTGACATAGAGGAGTTCGACCGGGTACTCGGCGGCGGGCTCGTTCCGGGCAGCGTCACTCTTCTCGGCGGCGAACCCGGCGTCGGGAAGTCCACCCTGGTCCTGCAATTGCTGGCTGCACGTGCCCGCGCCGGAACACCGGTGTTGTACGTGACCGGGGAAGAGTCCGCCAGCCAGGTTCGTTTGCGAGCCGAGCGACTCGGAGCACTCGATGAGCGCATCTCCTTGGTGGCCGCCACGTCGCTGCCCGAAGTGCTCGGCCACATCGCCAAGACCCGGCCGGCGCTGTGCGTCGTTGATTCGATCCAAACCATGCACTCACCTGATCTCAGTTCGGCGCCGGGGTCGGTCGGCCAGGTCAGAGAATGCGCGTTCCGTCTGGTGCAACTCGCCAAGGCGACTGCTACGACCATCGTGATCGTGGGGCATGTCACCAAGGAAGGGAGCCTCGCTGGTCCCCGTGTCCTGGAGCACATCGTCGATACGGTGTTGAACTTCGAGGGGGACAAGAGCAACGCGTTGCGCATACTGCGCGCCGCCAAGCACCGCTTCGGTTCCACCGAGGAAGTCGGCCTGTTCACCATGGTCAGCTCGGGGCTCATTCCGGTACCAGATCCGTCGGGTCTGTTTCTGGGGGATCGTCGAAGCGGGGTCTCTGGGTCGGTGGTGACCCCCACCATTCAGGGGTATCGACCGGTTCTGGTGGAGATACAAACCCTGGCATCCCGTTCGTACAATTCGAATCCCCGCCGTTACACCCAAGGGATCGATTCCGGTCGACTCTCAATGCTGTTGGCAGTCATCTCATCCCAGGTCGGACTCCCGACCCAATCCATGGATGTCTACGCGAATGCTGCCGGAGGTGTGCGAATCAGTGACCCCGGAGCGGACCTTGCTATCTGTGCGTCACTCATCAGCATGGTCAAGCGGCGTCCGGTCGATGAGTCGATCGTCATCTGTGGCGAGGTGGGACTCGGCGGCGAGGTTCGCCAGGTCTCCAGAATCGACTACCGGCTCACCGAAGCGGCCCGGCTGGGGTTCACTACGGCGATCGTTCCATTGTCGGCACCCGTGGCCGATGTGCCGATGAGGATCATCAGAGCCGGATGGGTGTCAGAAGCGCTCGAAATGGTGGGTTTGAGCCGATGAAGCCGGCTTGTTCGGTGTTGTGTGACCCGTCACAGATCACCCAGCTTCGTGCGGGTGAGCAGAACCTTCGCGGGGAATTGTTCTATGTTCACCTAGACTCCCCTTATCGAGCGTTGGTATTCCCACGCGATCGGGAGGTGGTGACTGGTGAGTGATCGGCATACAGAGCGTCACAGCAAGGAGCTGTTGAGCGCGCTCGCCGCCGTCGCTCCGGGTCGCCCATTACGCGCCGGACTCGACCGGATACTCAAAGCTG
>JAGQSZ010000287.1 GCA_020439285.1 Microthrixaceae bacterium | reverse complement strand
ACCACAGACGTTGACGACAAGCGGATCAAGTACGTGACGACAACGCCCAGTGGTGCCGCGCTGTTGGCCCGTTCCAGAGAGCGACGCAACGCTTGGCTGGCCGATCGATTGGCCCGACTCGACGAGAAAGATCTCGCAGCCATCGAACGCGTAGTCGAGCTCATGGAGGACTTCACGGAGCCGGTCCGATGACGCGCGTGAAACTGGCCGCAGGCGAGACCTTCGCGTCGCTGAAGGTGCGGAACTTCCGCCTGTTCTTCATCGGCCAGACCATTTCCCAGGTTGGGAACTGGCTGACCCTCATTGCGCAGACATTGCTGGTGCTGAAACTTACCCACAGCGGTACTGCGCTCGGGATTCTCACCGCGGCGCAGTTTGGCCCGGTGCTGATCTTGGGTGCCTTCGCCGGGTTGGTGGCAGACCGTTCCGATAAGCGGCGCCTACTGATCATGACCCAGAGTTTGGCGATGATTCAGAGCTTCATGCTCGCTGTGTTGGCGATGGCTGACAAGCCGCCGGTCGCGGCCATTTTCGCCGTAGCGTTCGCCGGCGGCATTGTCACCGCCTTCGACAACCCGGCACGTCGCTCGTTCGTTGTCGAAATGGTTCCCGAGTCCTTGGTCAACAACTCGGTGAGCCTCAACAGCGCACTGATGACTGGGTCACGCGTGATTGGGCCAGCCCTTGCCGGATTGCTTGTGGCGACGATCGGGTTTGGGTGGACATTCGCTGTGGACGGGTTGTCCTACGTCGCTGTGATAGCGGGTCTTATCATGATCCGACCTAGCGAATTGCGTGCCGCACCAATAGTCGCGAAGGCCAAGGGTCAGGTTCGTGAGGGTTTGCGTTACGCGCGCAGCCAAGTTGTCCTGTGGGTGCCACTAGTCATGATGGCACTCGTTGGAACTTTCGCATTCAACTACTCGGTTACGTTCCCGGTGTTCGTGACACGGACCATGGGAGGCTCGGACACGACCTTCACGATTCTGTTCTCCTGGCTCAGCCTTGGATCTCTGGTCGGCGCGCTGGCAGTCGCACGAAAATCGTCGACGAGCGTGCGGTTCGTGGCGATGTCGTCGGTCGCGTTCGGCGTGTCGATGATCGCGATCGCTCTGTCGCCCAACGAGTTGGTAGCGTTCGCCCTGGCTCCATTGGTCGGTGCCAGCAGTATCGCCTTCATGACATCGTCAACAGCGATTGTGCAGACCGAATCTGAGCCGTCCATGAGGGGTCGTGTCCTCGCATTGCAGTCAATCGTGTTCCTGGGAAGTACTCCGATCGGTGGACCGATAGTCGGCTGGGTAACTGAACACATGGGTGCCCGCGTAGGCCTAGGACTTGGCGCACTGGCTTGTCTGGCAGCGGGCATCTGGGGCGCCGCGGTTGCACGCTCAGAAAAGACGGGGAGAATTGACCCCATGTCGGACAGTTCGGAATCAATCGTGGTGGACCACGTCGCCACAGCGGTGACCGGAGCACCCGGAACAGCAACCGTGACTGGCGCGACGGGTGCAACGGGTGCAACTGGGGTCGTAAGTCCAATCGTGGCCAAGGGCTGAGTATGGTCAGCCCCATGGGCCCTGGAGCGTGGCGTCAGATCGGATCCCTGTCCCGCGACCGGTCGGTCAAAGACCACAAGTTCGCGCCTGGAACGATCAAACGAATTCTCGGTTTCGGGCGTCCCTATCGCCGCTCGGTGATCCTGCTCGTGGCCTTGATCCTCATGGATGCTGTTCTCAGCGCCCTTGTTCCGCTGATCTATCGCGAGATCATTGATGTCGGTATTGCAGAGCAGCGTTCGTCTTTGGTCGTGGGCTTGGCCGGCGCGCTCGGTGTGTTGGCAATCGTGGGCTCAGTCAACTCCTTGTTCCAGAGGTGGTACTCGTCTCGAATCGGCGAGGGTCTGATCTTTGACCTGCGAAACGCCGTGTTTGATCACGTTCAACGTCAACCGATCGCGTTTTTCACCAGAACCCAGACCGGGTCGCTGGTCACAAGGCTCAACAGCGACGTGATTGGCGCACAGCAGGCGTTCACCTCAACTCTCACCAACGTGGTCGGAAACGTCGCGACGCTCATTGCGACCCTCGTTGCGATGCTGTTGCTGTCGTGGCAGATCACGCTCTTGTCGCTGTTGCTGCTTCCGCTGTTCATCCTCCCGGCCCGTTACATAGCGCCCCGGCTCTCGGCGATCACACGCGAGCGCTATCAGGTTGATGGAGCCATGGGCCAGATGATGACCGAACGGTTCAACGTCTCGGGTGCTTTGCTGATCAAGCTGTTTGGGCATCCACGTGACGAAGCAGACGAGTTCAGTCGTCGAGCGGGACGCGTCCGAGATATCGGTGTGACTACGGCCATGTACGGCCGCATTGTCATGGTCGCGCTGACCCTAATGGCAGCCCTCGCTACCGCATTGGTGTACGGCCTCGGTGGAGTATTTGTAGTGAAAGGCGGTCTTGCCGTGGGAACGCTGGTCGCCCTGACTGCTTACCTGAACCGGCTCTACGCGCCACTGACCGCTTTGTCGAATGTGCAAGTAGACGTGATGACGACTCTGGTGAGCTTTGAGCGGGTATTCGAGGTTCTTGACCTCGAACCGATGATCGCTGAGCCTGTTGATCCCGTTGCGTTCCCGCGTGCTGTTGATGGTGTCTCGATCGAGTTCAACGATGTCTCGTTCAGGTACCCAGCACCAACGGAAGTGTCCATTGCGTCACTTGAGTCAGTGGAGTCAACGGAACTGAGTTCTGAACCGAATCGACTGTTGCTCAGTGGGGTCAGCTTCACTGTTGATGCGGGCAAGATGGTCGCACTAGTCGGCCCTTCGGGAGCAGGGAAGTCCACTATCGCAAGCCTGGTCCCGCGCCTCTATGACGTGACGGGGGGTTCGGTGGCTCTGGGCGGAGTCGATGTTCGCTCCATAGCGATCGATGATCTGCGCGATCACGTGGGAGTTGTGTCGCAGGACTCCCACCTGTTCCACGAAACGCTCCGGAACAATCTGTTGTTGGCTAGTCCCAATGCGAGTAGCGAGGAGATTCGGTTAGCACTCGAATCCGCGCAGATCTGGCCACTAGT
>JAGQSZ010000027.1 GCA_020439285.1 Microthrixaceae bacterium | reverse complement strand
ATTTCATCGGTGACCCAGGCCGTTTCGGACTCGATGCTGCGTTCCCAGCCAGCTTCCTAGCGTTGCTCGTTCCACACCTCCGCAAGCGAAGTGGCCAAGTCGCTGCCGGCGTCGGAGCGTTGATCGTCGTAGCGACGGTCACCTTCATGCCAGTGGGTATCCCGATCTTGTTGGCGAGCTTGGCGATCGTTCCCGGAATGCTGATTGCGCGCGCAACAGATCAAGAGGGTGCGGAGGAACAACCCGGATGACCTGGACAGCGATAATCGTGCTCGCCGTGTTCAGCTACGCGTTCAAGGTGCTCGGGTTCACTGTCGCTGGTGGGCGTGAACTCCGAGGACCTGCAGCGGACGCGATGCGGCTGCTACCCGCTGCATTGCTCGCTGCTCTCGTGGTCGTCGGAACAGTGACAACCGATCAGGCGTTGACGATCGATGGGCGTCTGGCCGGAATGGCGTTCGCTGCATTCGCCGTGTGGCGCAAGTGGTCGTTCACCATCGTTGTTGTTGGCGCTGCAGCCGTCACTGCATTGGTTCGACTGCTCGGCGCGTGAGCCCGGTCATTGCCCAGCCGGTCAGCCTCTAGTGGGCCTCATGGTCGTGAACGTCGGCGATGTCGCCGAAGATCAACACAGCACAAGGCGCGTGGCGGACGACGTGATCCGAGACTGATCCGAGCACCGCTCGCTTGAGCCCACCGAGTCCGCGGGAACCAATCACGATGGTGGTCGCATTGATCTCATCCGCATAGGCACAGATTGCTGCTCCAGCGTTGCCCGTGATGGCGACCAGTTCGAGATTGGCCGGGGCATCTGAGCCCAGATCGGTCACCGCTGTCTGCAGGACCTCGTTTGCAGCGCTCTGGGCAGCGTCCTGCATCTCTTTGAACGTCTCGGGGGTGACGGTCCCACCAGCGAATCCGGATGCTCCTAGGAGCAGCGCCTGATCAGGCGAATCTGCCACCGTGAGCAGGATGTTCCGGTCGCCTGGCTGGAGGAGCGTGACGCCCTTGCGGACTGCGTCAGATGACAATTCGGAACCGTCGACACAGAAGATGATCGTGCGAGTCATCCCGCGAGTGTGCCAGAACACACCGGTGCTGTGTGGCCACCTGGTCATAGGGTGGACATATGGCACTCTTGAAATTCTCCTTGACTGGGGCGGGGCATCGGTTCCATTCGGACGCAACTTCGGGTGTGGTCGAACAGATTGGCGTCCTTGGCGTGGACATTTCCCCTAGGACTGTCGGCGAGTCGAACTACACCGTTGTGCAGGTCTTGCTAGACGACGAACGTCCAGACGGCGACCTTTCACTCCTGTCATGCCCGTTGGTGGCAGAGGTGACCAGACCTGCGATCGTTGAGGAAGCCGAGCCAGACGTCGTGGCAAGTGCTTTGTTCGACCATGACGAGTTCAGACAGAAGCTGTTGGAGGAACAGAACGCAGGGGAGAGCATCACCAGGGGAGTGCTGGTGCTCAATGACGGGGAGCTTCCACCCCGATGGACCCGGTTGGCTTTCGTGCCGATCCCGTTGCGGCTCACAGCGGGATTGGATCTGCGGATCTACCGATCGAGCGTTGAGGAACTGCTCGAAGGGGTCGAATCGGCATTCGCTGCTGGTCGGATCAACGAGGCGGAACGCCTCAATCTGCTCACCTCGATAGAGCAGCACCATTCCGACGACTCGAAATAATTGAACAAGATACGAGACATCAGATCGATGATTCGTTAGTGTCAATCTCGGACTGTCAACGGGACAGTCATCTCGATTGGGGGGAATATGAAGAAGCGTTCTATTCGCATGTTGGACATTGCGGCACTCGCGGCGCTGCCATTGGCTGCAACTGCATGTCGCATCGATCTCGGCAACGGCTGTGAGCTGTTGATTGCTGAGCCGGGCGCCAACATCGGATTCGTCTGTAACTGACCCAGAAGGGTGCGAGAAGGGGGTCGAAGGTTGGTCCTTCGACCCCCTTTCACGTTTTCTGATCAGTGTCATTAGTGTTGCGCCGAACCGCATAGGCAGACACAACAGGAGACTTCAGTGCCAAGACGTTCGTGGTGGGGTCCAGCACTTCTTTGTGTCCTCCTGACCCTCACTGGTTGTACTGACGCAAACGGTGGCGTCGCAGCAACATCGACATCTACCTCGCTCGTGCCGCCATCATCCGAGAGTCAGCGTTCCTGTGACCCTCCCGATGACACCACTCCGGTTTCGGTCAGTCCAGTGGGCTCGCTTGGCCGAGACTTCAGCGTGCAGTCCTTTGACGGGACAGAGCTAAGGGCTCACTGGTTCCCCAATCCGGAAGCGACAGTGGATCAGCCGAAGCCGACGGTTTTGATGGGTCCCGGTTGGAGCCTTGCCGGCTCTACTGATGTGGACCAGTCCTCGATACTGGGCTCCATCGATATCCATTCGCTGCTCGATGCTGGTTACAACGTCTTGACCTGGGACCCGCGTGGGTTCGGCGCGTCGAGCGGCACTGCGACGGTTGACTCTCCGGATTTCGAGGGCAGGGACGTTCAGCAACTGATCGATTGGATTGCCACTCTGCCCCAGGTCGAACTCGACGCTGAACGCGACCCGCGAATGGGCATGGTCGGAGGTTCCTACGGCGGCGGAATCCAACTCGTCGCAGCGGCAATCGACTGTCGCGTGGACGCGATCGTGCCGATAGTGGCCTGGCACTCACTGCAGTCGAGCCTGTACAAGAACAAAACCGTGAAGGTCGGATGGGCAAAGGTCCTTTCCGACGCCTCGATAATGTCGAACATCGACCCACATATCAGGTCTGCAGCGGATTCGGCGATGACCGGCGGCACACTCTCCGATGAAGACCTCCAGTGGTTTGTCGATCGTGGCCCAGGTCATCTGGTCAAGCAGATCGAGATCCCGACCCTTTTGATCCACGGAACGATCGACACCCTGTTCACCCTTGCGGAGGCCGTTGAGAACTATCAGATCCTCACCAGCAATGACGTTCCGGTGTCCATGCTGTGGAACTGCGACGGTCACGGTGTGTGTCTCACCGATCCGGGCGATCCGAACAGAGCCAAAGATGCCGCCATCAAATGGCTCAACCGCTACGTAGCGGGGGACTCCAGCGTTGATACCGGCCCCGTGTTCGACATGATCGATCAGAACGGCAAGCGATTCATCGCTGACCGATACAAGCCTCGAATGGACGACGCCTTCAAGGGACAGGGTTCCGGAACCCTGGCGTTCGTGGCGTCCGGTGGCGCTGGGCCTGTCGATCCTGCCTCGGCAACGGGGCAATTGGTGGCTGGTATCGCCGTGGGGATCACGCCGACACGAGCCGAGAACGCGGTGGAGACCGCTATCACGGCCGACCGTGACGCGTTGGTCGTGGGGGAACCAGAGGTGGAGCTCACCTACCGTGGAACTGCAGCGACGGATGACGAATCTGGCCGACCGACTCGTGTGTTCGTGCAACTCGTGGACGAGAAGACCGGGTTCGTCATCGGCAATCAGATAACGCCAGTGCAGGTCACACTCGATGGCAGGGAACACCGAATCGAAGTGCCGCTGGAGGTAATTGCCCACTCATTGTCCAAGGGTGATCAGGTCACGGTTCAGGTCGTCGCGACGACCGTCGCATATGCCCAACCCCAACTCGGTGGAAAGATCGAGTTCACCAAGATCAAAGCCGCACTGCCGATCGCTGAATGGCTCAAGCCAGCCAAGTAAGCCAATCGTGGCGAGCCGGTAGCAGTGCCCCGATGAGGGGTGACCGTAGTTTTCTCGAACCATTGGTCAGTTGAAGCAAACCGGGGCCTATAACCATTGCCACATCTTTCCGAGATGTGGATACGCCCACCATATGGGAGGATTGTCACATGTCACCCACGAAGGACAATCGGACCGAGACACAATCGAATGGGACACGGGGGAACAGTCGCCCTTCGAAGGCCAAGCCAGCTGCTTTGCCAGCAAGTCTGAACCGTCCATTGCTCAAGCGCCTGACGGCTCTCATCTCTCGACCCAACGGGAAAGCCGTTGATGTAATAGCTCCATTCAGCGGCGAGTTGCTCGTCGAACTGCCCCAGTGCACAAAGGAAGACGTACTGGCCGCAGCTGATGAGGCGCGGATGGTTCAGGCTCAGTGGGCCAAGGTCGACACACGGACACGCGCTGCGGTGTTCCTGCGGCTCCACGACCTGGTGTTCGAGAACCGTGACACGCTGATGGACCTGATTCAGGCCGAGAACGGCAAAGCCCGCCGTGATGCGTTCTTGGAAGTTGCCGATATCGCCAACACCTGCCGTTATTACGCCCGCAAGGCGCCTTCACTGCTCGAGCCACAAGGTCGCAGAGGGCTGATTCCCATGCTCACGAGCGTGCAGGAATTGCGTCACCCCAAGGGCATCGTGACGATCATCTCACCTTGGAACTATCCGCTGAGCCTCGGAGCGGGAGACACCATCCCGGCCTTGCTGGCCGGTAACGCCGTCGTTCAAAAGCCTGATAACCAAACAGCTCTCACCACGCTGTTCATGTTGGACCTCGCCCTGCAGGCCGGGTTGCCGATGGGGCTCTGGCAAGTCGTGGCAGGTCGCGGCTCAGCCATTGGAGATTCGCTGTTGGATGTCGCCGACTACGTGATGTTCACGGGTTCAACAGAATCTGGTCGCAAGATCGCTGCCGAGGCGGGTCGCCGCCTCCTCGATTGTTCTGCAGAACTCGGTGGAAAGAACCCCGTACTCATCCTCGATGACGCCGACCTAGGCCGTGCGGTCGAAGGTGCTGTCAGGGCCTGTTTCTCATCGAGTGGCCAGTTGTGCATCTCGGGTGAACGCATGTTCATCGCTGATTCGATCTGGGATGAATTCGTCCCGCGATTCGTTGATGCGGTCAAGGCACTGCGGATCGGAGGGGCCTATGACTTCTCGTGCAACATGGGTTCACTCACATCCGAAGACCAACTCAAGACTGTGCAAGCCCATGTTGATGATGCAGTGGCCAAGGGCGCAACCGTGTTGTGCGGCGGCAGAGCACGACCCGATCTGGGCCCGTACTTCTACGAACCGACGGTTCTTGTAGATGTTGAGCCCGCAATGACCTGTTTCGGCGATGAGACATTCGGTCCGCTTGTTTCGCTCTACCGATTCAAGACCGATGACGAGGCGATCGCTGCCGCAAACGACACGTCATATGGGCTGAACTCCAGCGTCTGGTCATCCTCGCCAACGCATGGCCGATCCGTGGCAGCGCGTCTGAAGACCGGGACGGTCAACGTCAACGAGGGATACGCCGCAGCATGGGGGAGCATCGATGCGCCCATGGGCGGTATGGGAGCATCGGGTATCGGCCGTCGTCACGGAGCAGGCGGCATCCTGAAATACACCGAGGCCCAAACTGTTGCCCACCAGCGGTTGATGAACATTGCTCCGCCGTTGGGACTGAGCGACGAGACCTTTGCCAAGGTGATGACGACCGCCCTGAAGGTGATGAAGAGGGCCGGCCTCAGCTGACCGGATTCAGTCCTTCGCCTCGAACGACAAAGACGCCGAGTTCATGCAATAACGGTCGCCCGTTGGTGCTGGACCGTCAGGAAAAACGTGACCCAAGTGGGCGCCGCAGTTGGCGCACAGGACCTCGGTCCGGTGCATGCCGAACGTGTGGTCCTCAACGAACCGGACGGCGGAGTCGTCGAGCGCTTCCCAAAATGATGGCCAGCCACAACCCGCGTCGAACTTCGTTTCTGATGTGAACAACGGCGTGCCACACACGACGCACGAGTAGGTGCCCGGGGTGGTCGTATCCCAGTAGATACCGGTGAATGGGCGTTCGGTCGCGGCTTCCTGAGTGACCATGAACTGTTCGGGAGTGAGCCGTTCTCGCAGAGCTGATTCGCTCAGATCAACCTCAGGCTTGGTTCGACCCTCGTCGTTTCCGGCAACAGAATTGTCCATACATTCAAAGTAGTGACCGCACGGGTATTACGGTCGTCGCGTTCCACTATGTCCCTAATGGAGGCCTCAACATGATCGAGTTCAGTGATGAGCACCAGCAGTTCCGTGCCCTGATTCGAGACCTGGTAGAGCGAGAGATCAACGCACACGCCGATGAATGGGAAGCGGCCGGTGAGTTCCCCGCCCATCAGGTGTTCAAGGCATTCGGTGAGGTCGGAGCGATCGGGATCGAATACGACCCTGAATTCGGGGGCGGTGGAGCGGAACACACCTTCACGATGATCCTCGGTGAGGAGATCGGTCGAGCGTCCTCACTCGGTATCGCCATGGCGCTCGCTGTTCAGTCAGACATGGCGACACCGGCGTTGCACAGTTTCGGTACACCGGAACTCAAGGAGAAATACCTCCGTCCGGCGATCGCTGGAGACATGGTCACCGCAATTGGCGTCAGCGAACCGGATGCGGGCAGCGATGTGGCTGCAATCCGCACCAGGGCAGTACGTGACGGGGAAGAGTGGGTGATCAACGGATCCAAACTCTGGATTACCAATGGTCTTCAAGCCGATTGGGTATGCCTGTTGTGTCGAACCTCCGACGAGGGTGGCTACAAGGGCATGTCGCAGATTGTCGTCCCCACGAACTCTGAGGGATTCTCGGTGAGCCGCAAGCTCGACAAGCTGGGCATGCGTGCATCTGACACGGCCGAGTTGGCCTTCAACGACATGCGAGTTCCAGTCGAGAACACGATCGGTGAAATCGGGCGTGGATTCCAACAGCAGATGAACCAGTTCCAGAACGAGCGGATGATCGCCGCATACCAGATGGTCGGTGCAGTGGAACTCGCATTGGAACGCACCTCCCAGTACCTCAAAGACCGTCAGGCGTTTGGGGCGCCGTTGCTTGCCAATCAGGCAATCCAATACGAACTCGCTGACATCTCCGCGCACCTGGAAGTCCTTCGGCATCACAATTGGGCGGCGGTCGCAGCGTTCAACGCCGGACAGGACATCACCCGTCACGCGACGGTCGCGAAGCTCCTGTCAGCACGTCTCGCCCGGCGTATGGCGGATGCAGCAGTCCAGTACCACGGCGGCATGGGATATGTGGAGGACAACTGGCCAGCCAGATTCTTCCGTGACACCAGACTGTGGTCGATCGGTGGCGGAGCCGACGAGGTGATGCTGCGAACCTTGGCTCGACTGGAACCCATCGGCGCCTGACCGAGCCTCAAGTCACATCCCATATCACGGCCGCGGTCCCTTTGACCGGGCTTCATTGGTCTAGGGTGGGCCACACATACGAGAAGTGATCCGGGGAGCTCGTCGTACGGGCTGAGAGGGTGGCTGGAGCCACCGACCCGCAAACCTGAACTGGGTAATTCCAGCGGAGGGAGCATGACAACAGCAGTGATACTCGTGGCGGGTCCCATGCCGTCACTCGATGGTCCTGAAGACGCGTTTTCGGGCTCGACACTTGGCGACCGTCTTCGTTCAAGGGTCAATGAGTTGGGTCCCGATCTGGTCGTAGCCGCGGACGGTGGGCTGGACCTGGCACTGGGTCTCGGATATTCACCCGATCATGTCGTCGGTGACATGGACTCGGTGTCGAGCGCTGCGTTGAGCCGAGCCCGAAGTCAAGGACTCCAGTTGACCGAGGTGCCTGTTGCCAAGGATGCATCCGACTATGAACTGGCGTTGGACCTTGCTGTCGAGCGGGGTGCCGACCACCTGATGGTCATAGGCGGAGCGTCAGGGCGACTCGACCACGTGTTCGCGACCCTGCTGACGCTGACCCACCCCAAGTTCGCTGGTCTGGTTATCGAGGGTTGGCTGGTGGATAACTACATCGCCGTCATCAATGGCCGGTCTGCCCGACAAGACGATGTTGGGCTCAGCCGCTCATCAAGTCGTGCTGTGGTCACCGGCGACGTTGGCGACCAGCTCTCGGTCTTCGCACTCAATGGTCCAGCAACCGGGGTTACCACCTCTGGTCTTCGATGGGTGCTCGACGACGCGCTCCTCACAGGTGGGACGAGCCTCGGTGTCTCCAACGAACTGATCGAGTCGACAGCATCGATCAGCGCTACCGATGGAACTCTCGCTGTCATAAAGGCGGCCTCGGCAAAAGCGGCAGGCCACGATCAAGAAGTTGGTGAACGATGAATACAAACAAACCGGTGAGGCGTGAAGCTCGGTGGAACCTGATGCGATCACTGAGCTGTGGTCTCATCATCGTGGCGCTCGCTGCCGTCGTGGGCTGCAGCACCGATTCGACTACCTCGACGAAGACCGATGAGATCGTTCTAGTTACCTATGAGTCCTTCGCTCTGCCCGAGAAGGCAGCGGCGGAGTTCACACGACAGACCGGCACGAAGATCAGGGTGATCAAGTCGGGCGACGCTGCGGAGATGCTCACCAAGGCCTTGCTCACATCCGGGTCTCCAGAGGGTGATGTCATTTTCGGAATCGACAACACTCTCGCGACACGAGCAATCGACTCGGATCTGCTTTCACCGGTCGACGTGGCAGTCAGCAAAGAAATCGATGACCGATTCGGGGTTGGAAATGGCAATAAAACCTTGGTTCCCATCGATCACGGTGAAGTCTGTTTGAACTACGACGCGGCATGGTTCACTGAACACGAGCTAGATGCGCCCAAGACTCTCGAAGACCTGGCCGATGAGCGCTACAAGGGCCTCACCGTCATGCCGAGCCCAGTCACGTCGAGCCCGGGCTTGGCGATGCTGGTAGGGACCGTTGCGAGCTTCGGTGATGAGGGATGGGTGCAGTACTGGCAACGTCTCAAGGCGAATGACGTTCTGGTCCGTCCCAGTTGGAGCGACGCCTATTACGGTGACTACACCGTTTCGGGCGGCAATCGACCGATAGTCGTGTCATATGCGTCGAGCCCGCCTGCGGAAGTCGTGTTCAGCGAGGGCAAGCGAACCGAACCAGTGTCCGAAGTGGCCACTGGAACGTGTGTCGAACAAGTTGAGTATGCGGGTGTTCTACGCGGAACCAAGAACGCTCAAATGGCCGAGCGACTCTTGGAGTTCATGGTGTCGTCTCCATGGCAACAGGAGTTGCCTCTGACGAACTTCGTCTACCCGGTGATCGACGTGGAACTACCAGAGGAGTTTCAACGCTGGGCGCCACCTGTCGATGAACCGCTGACGCTGCCAGCAGCTCAGATCAACGCGAACAGGGAGGCCTGGGTCGAGCGGTGGCGCGAGATCATGGAGTAGCCGCGGTGGCACCTGGGTCTCAACTTGGGGTTCACCGTCGACGACAGTCGAGACGAGGTCGCGGCAGGGTCGGTGTCGTGGTCATGGCAGCGATGCTGCTTGCGGTTGGAATACCCGTGGTTGCAGTTCTGTCGCGTTCGTTCATTCCGACGGTTGGACTCGAAATGGCGGGAGGGTCCCCGTGGGGACGGATCCTGGGAGCGGGGCGAACCTGGCGGATCATCGGGATCACAGTTGCTCAAGCGTTTGGGTCGACTGCTGCGACGGTGCTGATAGGTGTACCAATCGCATACGTCTTGACCCGATTCAGTTTCACTGGACGAGGGCTCCTGCGCACGGCGGTGACGGTTCCATTCGTGTTGCCATCCGTTGTGCTCGGAGCAGCGTTCAGCGCGGTCGCCGGATCCCGTGGACTGTTCGACGCCCGGGGATCTTGGGCGTTGATCATCGCGGCACACGTCTGTTTCAACCTCGCTGTTGTGATCCGCTCCGTAGGGTCTGCGTTCGGTCGCAGTGGGGGAGACTCTGAAGCTGCTGCTCGGATGCTCGGACGAACCAGATCAGGAGCGTTCTTCAGTGTTGCGCTGCCACAGGTGATTCCAGCAGTGCTCGCCTCAGCGGTCATCGTGTTCTTGTTCTGTCTGACCAGCTTCGGCATTGTCGTCATGCTCGGCGGCGGCTCGGTCACCACAATCGAGGTCGAAATCTGGACCCGAGCCACCAGACAGTTCGACCTGGGCGGAGCGGCCGTGCTCGGAATGGTCCAGTTCCTGGCGGTTCTGGCGACGCTTGGCCTCGATTCGGTTCTCGGGGGCAGAAACAGACCCGTCCGTCAGGGAGAGGTCGCCCCATCCAGGTTGCCCTCAGGGGTCGGTGAGCGGCTCGCGATTGCACTCAGTTCTTTGGCGATAATCATGATCGCAATAGTTCCGTTGGGTGCGCTCGTCCTTCGGTCCCTTCAGATTCCTGGCGGCATCGGACTCGACAATTGGACCTCGATGGGATCGGTCCTAGCTGGAACCGGTATGGGAACCACGCCAGTCCACGCAATTGCCAACTCGTTGAGTACCGCAGCGGTGGTCACTGCATTGACGGTCCTGTTAGCGGTTCCCACGAGTCGCTATCTGGCAGGTCTGCCGGGTCAAAGAGCGAAGAGTCTGGTGCTCGCACCATTGGGTGTGTCCGCCACGACCATGGGACTCGGCCTACTGATCGCATTCGGATCAGGTCCCTTCGATATTCGTGGCTCTGGATGGCTTGTGCCCATCGCTCAGCTGCTTGTCGCACTGCCTCTGGTGACCCGAGTTCTGGTTGCACCCGTCGAATCCATTGACCCATCGGTACTCGATGCGGCATCGCTGCTCGGTGCTGACCCACGTAACCGCTTCTGGCGCGTTGAATTGCCAACGTTATTGCCAGCACTGGTCGCCGGGGCCGGCTTGGGCTTCGTCGTTTGTCTCGGAGAGTTCGGTGCGACGGTTTTCGTAGCCAGGTCTGGATCCGTGACAATGCCGGTCCTGTTGCAACAACTCATGTCTCGACCGGGAGGGGCCGGCTATGGCCAAGCGATGGCTCTCGCCGTGGTGATGGTCCTGTTCTGTGGGGCAGTGCTTGCTGTCACTGACCGACTAGGTGGACGATTCACCGGTGACCTGACAATTGCTTGAGGCCGCCAACGATCGTCTCTGAATCTGTGAGTGATTCGGTCTCCCTGAGCCGGGGCAGATGTACCCACTGGTATTCATTGGATGCGCTGCTTGAGCCCTGTAGCGTTGTAGAACGTCATTGCGGCGCAGCTAGCGCCCATCGAATGCATCCGTGAAGCCCGAAGACAAGTCCGTTACGCCCAATCCCAGACGCGCACTGGGCACCGTCATCTCAATTGGCGTTGCCATAGGTGTTTTCTTCGCGTTGCCCGCATCGGCTTTCCAAGGGCAGGCTGGCGGCCCTGGGTCAACCTCGTCGACTTCCACTGTCCCCGGCTCGAGCACGACTGCACCTGATGGCAGCGATAATTCGACGACAGTCCCGGGTTCAACCGTTCCTGGAGAAACCACCATTCCGGAGTCGACCACCACGACCATTCCGTTCGTGCCGACCATCCCACCAGAGCTGGCCGATGACCCGCGCCTGCCGTTCCTAATCGATCCCGGCGAGAGTGACGCCGGAGAGATACCCATTGCGCAGCGAAGCTTCGATCCACTGTCAGTTTCAGTTCTGCCCGAACGAGTCGCTGAATCAAAACTCGTCCTTGAGCAGGCAGTGCAAGCCATGGCTGCCGCCGGTGAGGTCATTAATCAGCGTCGTGCCACTTTGGCGCTGCTCGAACAGCGGGTAGCGACACTGTCAGCTGAGACCAAGAAGGCTGTCCAACAGGCTGCCAATGCCAGGCAACGTCTGCGGGACCATGCAGTGATCGCGTACACGACCGGTCGCAGCGACCCGAAACTCTCGATCATCGAGATGACTAGTTCGACCGATGTAGGTATTGCTCGCCAATACATGTCGGTCGTATTGGAACGTGGACAGCGTCTTGCCCGGGAATACGAGAACGCACGCAAGAAACTCGACACAGAAAACGCAGGTCTGGCCGATCAACTCGGAGTCGAGCGATCCAAGCTCGGCGAGGACCAGGTCATGGTCGACGCGACCATCGAAGCCGTACGCAAAGCCATCGAACAACTGGCGGCCTATGAAGCCGGAGCGCAGGCCTACATAGACGGATTCGTGTTCCCCGTGGCAGCCGACACCGAGTTCATCGACAGTTGGGGCTACCCGAGGATGACCGGAACAGTCTCGGCGCACTGGCACGAAGGCACCGACATTTTTGCCGACTATGCGTCTCCTGTGATTGCAGCAGAGAACGGCGTGATCGACCGCTTGGGTCAGGCGAGCCTGGGTGGAAACAAGCTCTGGGTGAAGGCCGACAGCGGCGTGTCGTACTACTACGCACACCTGTCCGGCTTTGCTGACGGAATGGTGGATGGAAGACGCGTGAGAGCAGGTGAAGTGCTCGGCTACGTCGGAGATACAGGGAACGCGAAGGGGACGTCCCCCCATTTGCATTTCGAGGTCCATCCCAACGGCGGTGATGCGGTCAATCCGTATCCGCTGCTAAAAGCAGCATATGGAAACCGACCAGTATTCAAAGCCGTGGTTTCGACAACTGTCCCGACGACCACGGTCCCGAGCGATACTGGTGTCCAAGCGTCAAGTGGCGGCTAACACCACAACCACTGACAGCCCGCTTCGATCGTCAGTCACGCCCATCAAGGCTCCCTTGGAGACCCCATGTTGCACGTGAATGCCTCAGTCGATGCCGAGGTGGAACCCGTGGAGATCTTCTCCATCGTGAGCGATCTTGGTACCTACCCGGACTGGTTGGACATCGTTGGGAGTGCGCAAGCTGTCCCAGCAGATCCCGATGATGGCGGATCCCCGGCATGGCTCATCGACCTCCGCGCACAAATGGGGCCTCTGCGCAGGTCCAAGCGGCTCAGAATGGAACGGACAGTTTGCAAAGCTCCGCTGTCCGCCCGATTCGAGCGTCGTGAGTTAGACGGCCGGTCCCACAGCGACTGGGTGTTGACCGCCACGATCGAAGAACTGGGCGAGACGACAAGACTGACGATGGACCTGTTGTATGCCGGGTCGCTCTGGCTGCCGGCACTGGACCGGATACTCAGGGAGGAAATACGTCGGTCGAGTGCGAGACTGGTCTCTCTGGTCGAACAACGCCACTGAGGCAGGTCAGTCGATGCAATCAACTCTGTTGAACAACCCGGGTGGGCTCTGGAAACTGGGAACTTGTCACTCCGGCGTCAATAACCTCGATCGCATACGGACCGTGCGTGCAGGGTCGGTTGGTTCATGACCACGCTTTGGCCAGGACTGCCTTATCCGCTCGGAGCGACCTGGGATGGTGTCGGCGCGAACTTTGCTGTCTTTTCCGATGCAGCAGAACAGGTCTGGCTGTGCCTGTTCGGTCCTGACGGGCATGAGGAACAACTCGAACTGACTGAACAGGTTGGCTCGGTCTGGCACGGGTACGTGCCATCGATAAGCCCGGGCACCCATTACGGATTCAGAACGGCGACCGCCAAGACCGTGCCGGGCGACCTGACCAACCCCCACAAACTTCTGTTGGATCCGTACGCGAAAGCAATCGATGGGAGAGTCCAGTGGGACGACGCGGTTGACTCGCCCGATGCCCGAGAACGGGACTCGGCACCATTCGTTCCCCGGTCAGTCGTGGTCAATCCGTATTTCGATTGGGGCAACGACCATCACCCACGTACGGAATGGCACGAGACTGTTCTCTATGAGGCCCATGTCAAGGGCCTGACGATGTCGCATCCGGACGTGCCAGAGGAACAACGCGGTACCTATTTGGGAGTTGCATCCGCACCAATCGTTGATCATCTGAAGGCGCTCGGCGTTACCGCGATCGAGTTGATGCCCGTGCATCAATTCATTCACGACCGTCGGTTGATAGAGGCTGGACTTTCGAATTACTGGGGGTACAACTCGATCGGTTTCTTCGCCCCACATAATGGCTATGCACTGTCAGGTGGTCCCGCAGCAGCGGTGCACCAGTTCAAATTGATGGTCAAGGCTCTTCATGCTGCAGGTATCGAGGTGATCCTCGACGTGGTCTACAACCACACTGCAGAAGCGGGCCGGGGTGGGCCGGTCCTCAGTTTCAAGGGACTCGACAACGGGGCGTACTACAGGCTCGACCCCGAGAACCCAGATAACTACATCGATTACACCGGTACTGGGAACAGTTTGAACATGCGTCACCCCCATGTTCTGCAACTGATCATGGACAGTCTTCGGTACTGGATTGAAGAGATGCACGTCGACGGGTTCCGATTCGATCTGGCAGCAACTCTCGCCCGAGAGTTGCATGATGTTGACCGACTCTCTGCGTTCTTTGATCTGATCCAACAAGACCCGATAGTCAACAAGGTGAAGTTGATCGCCGAACCGTGGGACGTGGGCGAGGGCGGATATCAGGTCGGTAACTTTCCGCCGCTGTGGTCGGAGTGGAACGGCCGCTACCGCGACTGTGTGCGTGACGTCTGGCGGAACTCGACGACGCCACTAGGCGAGTTCGCAGCCCGCCTTGGTGGATCGTCAGATCTATATGAACATGACCGCCGACGCCCGCACGCCAGCATCAACTTCATAACTGCCCACGATGGGTTCACACTCACCGATCTGGTCAGCTACGAACACAAGAACAACCTTGCCAACGGCGAGGACAACCGTGACGGCACCGATGACAACCGCTCATGGAACTGCGGCGTGGAGGGGCCCACCAGCGATCCAGAGGTTCTCGAACTGCGTGCACGTCAGCGCCGCAACCTGATCCTCACGCTGTTGGTCTCCCAAGGGGTGCCGATGCTGTTGGCCGGTGATGAACTCGGCAGGACTCAACTCGGAAACAACAACGCGTATGCCCAGGACAACGAGATCTCTTGGATCGATTGGGCCACTGCTGATTCCTCGATGCTCGACTTCACCAGATCTGTTCTTCACCTACGCAGGGACAACCCGGCTCTGTCACGTCGCCGCTTCCTGACCGGACGTCCCGTAAATGGCTCCCAAATGCCAGACATCGCATGGTTCAGACCAGACGGCCATCAGATGAACGATGATGATTGGGGCAACGGCAGCGGCCGCGTCGGGTTCTGGCTGAACGGGGAATTGGAAGAGACCGGCAAACACGGCGAACACATTTCGGGTCGCACGCTGTTGGTGATCTTCAATTCCTCATCGGAAGCCGTTGAATGGATTCTGCCTGAAGCTGAATGGGGTGAGGATTGGAGAATCGCTGTCGATACGGCCGACCCTTGCTCAGTCGCCGCTGTTGGGCGCCTGACCGCCTGTTCAACCGTGTCGATGGTCGGGCATTCTTGCCTTGTGCTCGAACAGCTGTGATCTGAAGGAACCAGTGGCCCTGTTCACGATTTGTTCAACGTCGTCGTGCGCTATGGCGGCCATCGTCGTGGCGTGTCAGGACCAGGTTGATCCCGAAGGTGTCCGACAGCACGTCCTCGTTGAGCGTTTCATCTAGGGGGCCCTTGGCAATGATCCTCCCGGAGCGAAGAGCCAACAGATGAGTGAACCCCGGAGGGATCTCCTCCACGTGATGGGTAACCAGAGCCGTGGACGGAGCAAGCGGATCTGACGCGAGGGCCGACAGAGTGTCGATCAACTCCTCTCGACCACCGAGGTCCAGACCAGTGCACGGTTCATCGAGCAGGACCAACTCGGGGCCTCCCATGAGCGCCCGTGCGAGTAGCACCCGTTGCTGTTCACCCGTGGAGAGCGATGAGAAGGGACGGCCTGCAGCGAATCCGACTCCCTGTTGGACGAGCAAGGCATGTGCCCGATCGACATCGGCTTGGGTATAGGTGTGCCACCAAGGCTCCAGCGCCGCGAACTTCGCTGACATCACGACGTCGCTGCAGTCGAGTCCGGGCCTGACCATTGCTCGCAAGGCAGGGCTCACCAGTGCCACCTTGCGCCGCAGGTCTCTGACGTCGGCGCGGCCGAGTTCCTCCCCAGCGACGACCACCCGACCTGAACTCGGATGCTCATACAACGAAGCGATTCGGATGAGAGACGTCTTGCCGCTCCCATTTGCACCAATCACGATCCACCTGTCGGTCGGTGCCACCCGCCAGTTGATCCCGTCGAGGAGATCCTTGCCACTGCGGGTCAGGCGTACATCTTCGATGCTCAGGGTCTCATCCATCTCCTTGGCAGGGTATCGCTCCCGATGTCCGCTGCCTGACGGTGAGCATCCCGAAGTTCAGAGGTAGGGCAGTACAATGACGTCGTGGCCACGAGCGAGTCCGATCCCCAAAGGTGATCCTCGTCGGGCTTGCCGCCCTTGTGGTCCTGTTGGCAATGAACGCCTTCTTCGTTGCGGCGGAGTTCGCGATCGTGTCAGTCGATTCGAACCGTCTCCGAGAAAGCGCGTCCGAGGGAAAGCGATCGGCAGTGCTGGCGGAGTCGCTGCGCAAACACCTTTCGTTGAGCCTGACCGGAGTCCAACTCGGAATAACTCTGTGCAGTCTGGCTCTCGGTGTTCTGTCCGAACCCGTGACAGCGACGCTGATCGAACCACTCATAGGCGGAATCGTCGGCGAAGGTGTGGCGCTGGGGATCTCTGTCGCGCTGGCAATTGCAGTCACAGCTGTTACCCAGATGGTCGTGGGCGAGATAGTCCCGAAATCGGTCGCAGTTGCCCGCCCTCTGGAAACAGTATTGAGAACCGCCGGGGCCTTCTCGGCTTTCATGGTGATCTTTCGACCCGTCATCACGGTTTCCAACGCGATCGCTGGCTGGATCGTGCGGCTGATGGGGATCGAGCCAGCCGAATCGCTCGTATCAACGCCGACGCGTAAGGAACTGCTCCGGCTTCTCGACTCATCAGTGGGTAGCGGATCGATCGATCCAACTGAGGCGGTGCTGCTGAGCCGGACATTTGCCTTTGCTGACAAGACCGCTGCCGACGCACTCACGCCTCGAGTTTCCATGAAGGCAATACAGGCGGACGCCGAGGTAGGAGATCTGATTGAAGCTACGGCCCAAACCGGCCTGTCCCGATTTCCTGTCTATGGAACGGACCTTGATGACGTGATCGGAGTGGTCCACATCAAGGACGTCCTTCGAATCCCGGCGACTGAACGTCAGCATCATCCGATCACCGATCTGGTGAGACAGATACTCGTGATTCCTGAATCCAAGCCGCTCGATTCGCTCATGACAACGCTTCAACAAGCGGACGGTCAGTTTGCGCTGGTGGTCGACGAGTATGGAGGAACCGCAGGGATAATCACGCTTGAGGACCTTGTCGAGGAGATCGTTGGCGAGATCTCCGATGAGCACGATCGGTCCGATGATGTTCCGACAGTGCGACGTTGGGGTGGAGCTCATTTGTTGTCGGGTCGACTGCATCCAGATGAGGTCGAAGAAGCTTGTGGCTTGGAGATTCCCGATGGGGATTATGAGACGCTCGCCGGGTTCGTGATGCAACGAGTCGGCCAGATACCAACAGTCGGCACGACCTTCACTTATCAAGGATGGTCCTTTGAGGTCACCGAAATGGATCGACGGAGAGTAGCGACGGTCAAAGTCGTTGCGCCGAGCCCTGGCGTGGAGGGGGCGCCGTGAACCCGACAGTCCTGTTCTTGGTCGCGATGCTGTTGGTGATCGTCAACGGGTTTTTCGTCGCGGTCGAGTTCTCGCTCATGGCAGTGCGCCGAACCCAGATGGAGGAACTGGCTGAGTCCGGAGTGTTCGGCTCCCGACAGGTGGTCAAGGCACTCGGCAGCATCAACGTTCAACTCGCAGCAAGTCAGTTGGGAATCTCGGTTGTCTCGCTGCTCATCGGTTGGTTGATCGAACCTGTCATCAGCTCGGCCTTCGTGCATCTGCTCGGCGGCCTGAATATTTCGATCGGCGTAGTCCGTGCGATCGGATTCGTCATCGGGTTGGCATTGGTCGCTTTCGTGCACATGGTGCTCGGTGAGATGGTTCCGCGTTCCATCGCTCTCACAACCCCCGAAACCACTGCCCGGTTCCTCGTTCCGATACACCTGTGGTTCGTGGCCGCGACCCGGCCGCTCGTTCGAGCGCTTCACGGGTTGGGCCGCGCTGGCACACGTCTGGTCGGAGTTGAACCAATCGATGAACTAGCCAGATCCCACACGGCCGCCGAGTTGGCTGTCTTGGTCGACGAAGCGAGTGCTTCGGGATTCATCAACCCGATTGAACGCGATCTGCTCGCCGGCGCGTTCTCGTTCCTCAATGTTCGGGTTGGGGATGTGATGACCCCTAGTTCCAAGCTGGTCACGATTCCCCACACTGCAACGGTGGGGCAGGCAGAAAAGCGGATGGCTGATTCTGGCCATTCGCGGGTTCTCGTCATGGGTGCATCGGCAGACCAGGTCATCGGGTTCCTTCACGCCAAGGATCTGATCGCACTAACCGATTTTGATCGTGACCTGCCCTTGCCCCGAGGAATCACCCGCGCCGCGCTGTGGGTGGGTCCCGGTGAGGCCCTCGGCGATGTGCTGTTGAGAATGCGCCGGGCCCGTCGTCACGTCGCAGTAGTGCTCGAGTCCGGACACATGGTCGGTCTGGTGACGCTGGAGGATCTCCTCGAAGCAATCGTCGGGGATATCAACGACGAGTCAGATCTGCTCGAGGCAATTTCAACGAGAATGCCCAGACGGGTTGTGCGCGCACGCGGGTCATCGGTCAAGCTTCGTCGTCGGACTCAGAAAGGGCACAAGGATGGGCCGTCAAGAACTGGGGGCTGAGCGACGTGAGCGAAAAGAGATCGTCGTCATCTCGCCACACTTTGATGACGTGCCCTTGTCGTTGGGGGAGTCGTTGCGCAGCGGTCTTCTTTCCATGCACAGAGTGCGTGTCCGAGTTGCCTTCGGCAGGACCAACTGGACGTCGAGGATGCATCCGACGCCCGAGCGCGCCCGGGTCGTCTCGAAGTGGCGTCGCCTGGAGGAAACAGCGGCGGGTGTCATGTTCGGCTATCGATGGACTGCGGCCAACTGGTCAGAAGTAGTCCTTCGAGACGGGAACCTGGACTCTTCGTCGTTTCTCGATCCGTTGGTCGACCTCGGTGACGACCCTTTGGTTTCCGACGTGGCCGAATGGATCTTGGACATTGCTGACTCGACCGTGCACGGGAAGCGGAACGCTCTCGGGCGCCGGACTGGTTCCGGAGCGACGTCTCCCGACCTGATATTGGTGCCAGCCGGATTGGGTGGACATCGAGATCACATGATCATCGCCGTTGCGGCCGCCGGGTTGCTCGGCCGACTCGGTGTTCCCGTTGGGTTCTATGAGGATCGGCCCTACAGCGCGTATCTGAGTTCTGTGGAGCGTGCCGAACATATTGGGCGTCTCGATTCGAGCCTTGAACCGCGCCGTGTCTCGGGACCGATACGGAGGTCGACACAGCAGATGGTCAGGGCCTGTTATCCGTCGCAGATGACCAGCTACTTCACCGACGCCATGGACCTGGACCGGGATTCCAAGGATGTGGACACAGTTTGGTTCCCATCGGGAAAGGCACCCGAGTGGTTAAGTGAGTGAGCCAGCGCAACAAATGTCCCTTGCTTGACGAATAGCCGCGTACAAGAGTGTCGGGCATGTCGGATC
>JAGQSZ010000286.1 GCA_020439285.1 Microthrixaceae bacterium | reverse complement strand
GCGAACACGCCCATCAGGAAGTACTTCATGCCGGCTTCGTTGGACTTGGTGTCCGCCTTACGCCAAGCGGCGAGCATGTATGCGGGCATCGACAGCAACTCGAGAGCGATGAAGATCGTGATCAGGTCACGGGCCGATGCCATGACCACCATGCCGAGTGTGGAGGCCACCAGCAGCGAGTAGTACTCGCTCTCCCAGTAGTCACCCTCGGCGATGTAGTTGGTGGACAACAACACGACGATGTACGCCGTGACGATGAACAGTGCCTTGAGCACCAGCGACAGCGAGTCGACCACATAGGACCCGCCGAAGAGCACCCGGGTCTGACCATCCACCGCCAGGGTCAACAGCGGGATCAACGATCCCAACAGGGTGAGATTCGCGAGTGAAGGCATGAACTGCCTGGCTTTTTCCAGCTTCACCGAGTCCAACAGGATCAGCAACAACGTGCCGGCGGTCAGTACGACCTCGGGCGCGAGTGCATGCCAGTCGAACGAGGGGTTGCGGAAGACCGCCTCGGGTTGGAGTTGGAACAGCGAGGCCAGCACTTTGGATCAGCCTCCGACTATCTGGGCGATCGCCTTGACCGCCGGTTCTGCGGTGTTGAACACGATGGCCGGGACGAATCCCAACAACACGATGAAGAACACCAGTGGCGCCCATGCGGCCCATTCGAACGGGCTCATGTCCACGATGTGCGGGTCATCGGCGAACTCTTCAGATGGTGTTCCGAAGGCGGTCCGCTGGTAGAGCCACAGCAGGTAACCGGCTGCGAACACGGTTCCGATCGCGGCCACGACCATCAGTACCCGGAACAGGGTGAAGTTGAGTCCGTTGGCGGGAGCGTAAGCGGCGAGGATCGCTGGGAACTCACCCCAGAACCCGGCGAGACCCGGCAGACCGAGTGAAGCCATGGTGGCGAGGCCGAAGATCCAACCGAAGTGCGGGGCTTGGACCAACAAGCCGCCGAGTCGCTTGATCTCGAGGGTGTGGTAGCGGTCCTTCATGGAGCCTGCGATGAAGAACAACAATCCGGTGATGAGACCGTGGCTGACCATTCCGAACACGGCTGCGTTCATACCGAACGAGGTGAGCGTCGAGATGCCGAGCATCGTGTAACCCATGTGGGCCACCGATGAGAAGGCGATGAGTCGCTTCATGTCGGTCTGGGCCAAACAGCCGAGCGCACCGTAGATGATGCCGATGGCGGCGAGGATTCCGATTGCTGGTGCCCACTGGCGTGCGGCGCTCGGCAGGATCGGAATGGCGATGCGCATGAAGCCGTAGGTACCGAGCTTCAGCAGAACGGCGGCCAGGATGACCGAACCCTGGGTGGGTGCCTGGGTGTGAGCGTCGGGCAGCCAGGTGTGCAGTGGGAACAGCGGCACCTTGACACCGAAGCCCAGGAACATTCCACCGAAGACGATCACAGCAGTGGTCTTGGCGATCCCAGCGGCGCCTGCGATTGTGAGCGCCTCCATGCCGAAGGTTCGCATCGGGTCGCCGGCCTGCAGGTCAGCGAAGCGAGGGGCGAGGGCGTGGAGTTGTTCGAGTGCGACTCCACCCGGTGCCTTCGACAGGAAGTACACCGCTACGAAGGCGACGATCATGAACGCGGAGCCGAAGAACGTGTAGATGAAGAACTTGATCGATGCGTAGCGACGGTCCGGACCGCCCCAGACGCCGATAAGGAAGTACATCGGCAACAGGGTCGCTTCGAAGAACACGAAGAACAGCATCAGGTCCTGGGCGAGGAACGATCCGACCATGGCGGTCTCGAGCACCAGCATCAGCGTGAAGAACGCCTTGGTGTTGCCCGGCTCTGGGATGTGGTTCCAGCTGTAGATGAACACCAGCGGCATGATGAACAGCGTCAGCATCACCAGTGGCAGTGCGAGCCCGTCGAGGCCCAGGATGAAGCGGCTGTTGATCAGGTCGATCCAACTGGTATCAACCTTGAACTGCAGCGTCGCTGCCTTGTCGAAGTCGAAGTTGGCGACGAGCACGATGCCCATCACCAGCGCAGCGAGTGATGTGATCACCGCTATGCCCTTGACTGTCGATTCGCTCTCCTTGGGTACTGCGAGCGCCACGAGAGCCCCTGCCAGCGGCAGGAACAGTGTGACGATCAGACCCCAGTCGTTGAGGAAACTATTCATAGGATTCGGCTCTCCCTGTCGCTTGTCAGCCGATTACCAGTACGAACACAGCGGCCAAGATGGCCACCCCACCAAAGAACACGGCGGTGTATTGCTGGATGCGTCCGGTTTGGGTCTTGCGCAATACGCCACCCGCTCCGTCTGTCACCCTTGCCACTCCGTTGACCGTTCCATCGACGATGGCCCGATCAATGTTCTTGTGCACCCATCGCGCCGAGGCGGTCGTGCCGGTACCAACCAGGTTGACCACTCCGTCGATGACGTTCTGGTTGACCCAGTTGGTCGCACGTGCGAACGGGTGCTTGATGAACTCGACAATGACTCCTTCGTACAGATAGTCGAAGTAGTACTTGTTGACGAGAATCTTCTTGCCGAGCGCCGCGGCTGCGTTGCGGCTCGACAGGTCGTGGAGGAACCCGAAGGCGTTCTTCCAGTAGTACAGATATGCGATGCCCATGCCGGCGAGTGCCACCACGAAGGAGATGACAGCCAGGGTCGGGTGGAAGTGCGCCACCGAGATCTCGGGGAAGTACGCGGACAGCGGTTGCACGTAGTGCTCGAAGGCGTGACCACCGATGATCGGAATGTCCCAAGGCATGTTGGCCAGACCAGCGATAACTGCGAGGATGGCCAACAGGATGAGGGGCACGGTGATGCGTGGGCCGGACTCGTGCGGGGTTCCGTGTCCCCGGTATTCGCCGAAGAACGCGTACCAGATGGTGCGCGTCATATAGGCGGCGGTGCAGAAGGCGCCGATCAACAACATGACCAACATGATCGTGTAGGTGCCGTTCGCTCCGTGCGTTCCGGGGAAGGCGCCCGAGCCGACGAGGATCTCGTCCTTGGACCAGAAACCTGCGAACGGGAAGATGCCTGCGAGCGCAAAGGTTGCGATCACATATGTGTAGAAGGTCCGGGGCATGACCTTCCGCAGGCCGCCCATGTCGTTGACCATGTC
>JAGQSZ010000285.1 GCA_020439285.1 Microthrixaceae bacterium | reverse complement strand
ATTGTCGCATCCGTTGCATCTGCAGGGAAAGCGGCCAAGAGTTGGTGGAGTAGTCAACTTGGTCTGCGTTCAATGTAGCGATTTCTGAAGCAATTTCAACAGGCTGTACTACCCAAGGTGGATTACCGGGCCGAAACCGCTCGTTTGTGCAGTCAGCGATCCAGATACAGAGTCTGAATTCCGTGTCCGCAAAGTCCGCTCGAGTCCCAGAGCTTCGCGTGTGACAAACCGATGCCAGTGTCAGAGGTTCGGGTGACAGCTTGATTGCACAACCACTCCCCTTCGGGCTCTCGCCACAGCGCAATCGTGAGGTCCGGATTGATGAATACGGACTTTCCATCGAAAGGAGCCAACGAGCTGAGACCGTTGGTGAAGTCGGCGGTTGCCGCGGCGCGCTGCCAGCCAGTGGGTTCCTCACCGGGGACCACGGGAACCAACAAGCAGATCCAGTCGTCAGCCGGACCGATCTGGTCAAAGCCACCAGAAGTGAACCGGTGCTCGACTGCGTTGGCATGAAAGGTGAACTCCGGTTGGCCCGGCCATGGAGTGATCACGGACGCCGAGTCGGGAAACTCCGGAACTTGATCAGATGCTCCATCTGGGAAGTCAACCGGCTCAATGCGGATCCGTTGGGCACGAGCAACTGCCAGAACCTGTCCCTCGGAGCCCGCATCCGAATCGCCGGCCTCTGCAGAATCCGCAACCTTCAGTTTCAACTCGACGGTGGATACTCGTTTGCCTGGTCTGATCACCGATGTCTCGATGGTCAACGGGACGAAGGGAACCGGTGCGAACAGTTCAATAGTGATGCGGGCCAGACGTGTGGGGATCGGCGATTCCAGGCCTTGAGCGGCCCGGGTCATCAGAGCGGCTACCGGCCCGCCGTGCAGAGAGTCGAGTGACCAAGGGCCACGTGACAATTCGGTTGGAAACCAAGTTTCAGGTTCTGACCCAACCGGCTCGAACAGCGACGCTGGTCCGGGGGCGCCAGTTGGTGATTCGCTCGAAGCGGTCACGAATCTTCTTTGCCAACAAGAGCACTGTCGAAGAACGGCTTGAGCTTGTCACGCTGAACCTTGCGTGTACCGGTGCGAGGCAGGTCGTCCACGATGATGACCTGTTTGGGCGCCTTGTACTGGGCCAACCTGACCGAGGCCCACAGCACTAATTCCTCGGCGTCGACCTTGGCCCCGTGACGGAGTATGACCGCGGCTACCACTGCTTCGCCCAAGGCTCCGTCTGGCAGACCGACGACCGCGGCTTCGAGAACATCGGGATGTGACTCGAGGGTTTCTTCCACCTCTAGCGGATAGACCGAATACCCGCCGGACTTGATGACAGCCTTCGCTCGCCCTTGGAACAACGCCGTGTTGAACGGGCCGCTTCGAACCATGTCACCAGTGCGCAGCCATCCGTCTTCGGTTAGCACCTGCTCGCTGGCTGCGCTGTCGTTCCAGTATCCCTTGAGAACACCAGGACCCTTGATGAGCAACTGGCCGACCTGACCCGGAAACACCCGTTTGCCGTTGTCATCCACGACCTTCATCTTCCAACCGGGGAACGCGAGGCCGAGCGAATCACCAAGACCCATGGGCAGCATCGGTGGCGAGATCTTGGCAGCTATTCCGCCGCCTACTTCGACCATGCCGTAACCCTCGGCGAAGGCTGCTTCGCCGATGCTCCCCAGACCGGGCAGTGTCATGGACGCACCCATTGCCTTGAACCGGCGGGCGAGATCAGTCGGCATGACATCCGCGCCGCTGATCCACAGCCTGACGCTGCGCAGATCGCGGTCCGCTGCCCCGACATCCTCCATCATCCGGTACATGGCAGGCACCCCGATGAACACCGAGCTTCTGCGGTATTCGATGGCGTGCAGAACCCGCGTCGGCGAGAACTTCTGCATGAAGTAGATGGGGACGCCTGCAACAGCGCTGGCCATCAGCGCAGCGAAACCCATGATGTGTGCGACCGGCAGCGCCATGACTACCTCGTCGTCACGGAAGCTGAGCGGCCATGCCGCGGCGGTGGAAGCTTGTCCAACCAGTGAACGGTGCGTCAGCGCAGCACCCTTTGGCCGACCTGTAGTACCCGAGGTGTAGAACAACGCTCCTATGTCACCGGCATCAGGAGTCGCGACCTGATACGACCGGGCGCGCCGACGCCTTGTTCGCTGTTGTCCCTCAGCCAGATCTGAGGGATTACGAATGACGAGTTCTGCTCCCGAATCCTCGATGACGTGGTCGATCTCGGCATCCGTCATCTGGGAGTTGACCGGAGCAGGAATTCCACCGGCGGCGGACACCGCCAGACATAACAGGAATTGATCAACACCGTTGGGAGTCGCGACTACGACGGGACTGTCGGGCAGGATTCGGTCCCGGATCTGTCGTGACCAGACGATCACCAGCTCGCTGGCTTGTTCGTAGGTGAGGGTCCGTGTGGCGGCGTTTGCGTTCTCCTCTGTGACGAAGGTGCGTCCGCCGTGCATGTCGGCGAGTCGCATCATCAATTCGGCCAGCGTTGCGTCACGCTTGATCACCAGATCGAGTCGTCCGATGAGCGATTTCATGGTCATTATCGGTACATCTCCAATCAGACGGATTCGCCGGGTTTCTCCAACGGTGCCCAGGCCAACAGCAGTCGCTTTTCTCCGACGCTAGCGAAGTTGACGACTGCCTCTGTCTTATCACCGGTGCCCGAGACTGCAAGAACGACCCCGTCACCCCAGACATTGTGGATGACATCGTCGCCGATCTTGAAGCGTCCGTCCT
Organism: Microthrixaceae bacterium; assembly: GCA_020439285.1. GTDB lineage: Bacteria > Actinomycetota > Acidimicrobiia > Acidimicrobiales > Microtrichaceae > JAGQSZ01. The sequence goes on along the minus strand of JAGQSZ010000285.1, from coordinate 362 downwards.
CGACCCGGTTGGGTTGACGTTTGGGTGGCGGGGACGCGACTGAACTCGAGCTGTCATCGCTGGTCCAAGAAGTCGAGGACCAGTCCCGACGCCGACCTCCGCCGAAGCTGCTCTTGGGACGGTTCTCGCGGCTCGCCGCTGGCATGTCCATCAAGTCCGCTGGGATCTCGGTCAGGAACCGGCTCGGCGCGTTGTATTGCGTCCCTCCGTACAGGTTCCGCTGCCAGGCATGAGTCAGGTACAGCTTCTCGCGGGCCCGGGTTATTCCCACGTAACAGAGCCTGCGTTCTTCTTCTAGTTCGCGTGGCTCTGTCAGGGACCTCATGTGGGGGAACACCGATTCCTCCATGCCGATCATGAAC
>JAGQSZ010000284.1:1701-3192 GCA_020439285.1 Microthrixaceae bacterium | reverse complement strand
TGTTGCTTGTGTCGCCTCGGCGTCGAACTGGCCGCGTTGCAACAGGACAGCGATGAGAGACCGTCCGAAGAACAGGTACGCGACCGCGGCCGGGATCATCAGAGTCAACATCAGGCTGAGACCTTCCCGAAACTTCTCGGCGAATGCTGACTCGTCCTTGGAGTTGGCCGCGCTTGCGAGTTCGGGCAGGACAGCGGTCATGAGCGACACGGCGATCAGGCCGTATGGGAGCTGGAAGAAGATGAACGCGTACTGATACGCCGATACGGCCCCGACGCCTGCGCCTCGGGCGAAGGTCAAGATGATCAACAATGCGACCTGGTTGGAAACAGCAAAACCCACAGTCCAACCTGACAGTCGAATTACCGACTTCACCGCTGGATGGCGTGGCCGGAAGTCCCATTTCAAAGAGATTTCGGCACGACGAATGGCTGGCAACAGAGCAACAGCCATTGCGGCGATACCCGCTGTGGTCCCCAAGCCAAGTAGGTAAACCGTGCGCATCTCGTTGGTGCTGCCGAGGTTCAACTTGTACACGGCGATAGCAGTGATCGAAATGACGACGTTGGTCAACACCGGCGCGAATGCGGGAGCTGCAAAGCGGCGGCGTGAATGCAACAGTGCGGTCGCGAGTGTGGTCAGACCATAGAAGTAGACCTGTGGGAACAACAGCATCAGGAACGTTGTCCCGAGTCTTATCTGATGTGTCTTCTCGGCGCCGTGGAGAGGCATCGCGAAAAAGTGGTTGATGACCGGCGACGCCAGGATCGCAACGACGGTCAAGACGGTGATGGCGGTTAGACCCACTGTCACCATCACGGATTCGGCGTCGTCATCGATTCCCCGTTCGCGGTCGTGATGGGCCTGGATAAACAGAGGCACAAGCGTCGAGGAGAGAACTCCGCCGATTACGAGTTCATAGATGATGTTCGGCGAAGTGTTCGCCAAGTTGTAGACGTCTGCGATGCTCGTCAGGCCAAGTGCAGCGGTGAGCGCCGCGACGCGCATGAGCCCGGTCACTCGGGAGAGTGCCGTGCCGATTGCTGGCACCGAACTTGCCGCCAACAGGCTTCGCGACGGTTGAGCTATCTCCGGTTCGGTCTGAGTTCCGGAATCGAGAGCGACCTCTTCTAGTTCGGTAGAGGGATCAAGATCGGGGTCGAGTTCGAAGGATGTGTTCTCCACTATTGGGTTTCCTCCAGAGCGACGCGCAGACTTTCCATGTCACTCACGATCGCCTCGGCCTCCTCGCCAAGTCCCGATAGATCTTCCCCGGCGGTCTGGCTAACCGACAACTCCACGGACCGGGCGACCATCTCATCGATTCTGGCGTCTAGCAGTCGCAACTGTTCGTAAGTGTCACGCGTGGTGCTGTCGATTCTCGCAGCCGAGGCGAGTTGCGACTCGATAGCTGTGATTGTCTGATCGCGTCGAGGGGATGCTGGCTCGCTTCGTGCGTAGTCCAACTCCTGTTGAACGCGAGTCGTGTTG
>JAGQSZ010000284.1:0-1659 GCA_020439285.1 Microthrixaceae bacterium | reverse complement strand
ACTGGTTGCCTGCGTGTGCAACACGGGCGGCGTCATTAATTGCAGTATCGAGGTTGCTGCCGAGATCAGCCAACCTCTCTTTGAGGGGACCGTCCTGCATCCCAGCGGTCGCTCTTTGGAAACGGTTGCCCGAGTCGATGATCTCTGCGAGCAGCGACTTCCATGGCTCGATCAGGTTCTTGGTGTCTACCGGGCGGTGCTCGGGGCGGGGAACCGCGAACAGGACCCTTGCTGCCAGTGCTGCGGCTCCCAGGAGGATCGGAGCAACAACACCGCCCGCCAGGATCCCGACTGACACTCCGGCCCCAGTTGCCAGAATGGCACTCGGGGAAGTGATCGCCCTAGCGACCTTCGGAGTGAAGAAACGGTCCCGGAATGACGTCATGTCAGAAGTTGCTCACCACGGCTTGGAACACCTTGTTGATCGTCGTGGCATCGCCCGCCTGATACGCCGTTGCATTGGACGCCTCGGCAATCTGTCGGAGTTCCCTTGGGTCTGAACCAGTGCCATACGCGATCGTGAAGATTCGGACCGGTTTGGAGTTCTCGCCCTCGCTGTTTGTCTTCACCTTCGACAACAACTCGGAGAACTGCTGTTTGTCGTCACCCGGGTCGCCATCGTCGTTCATTCCATCTGTCAACAACACGACAGCGTTGATCAGCGACGGGTCATAGCCGTCCAACATGTCCTGGTAGCTGTCATTGGTCACGCGATAGAGCGGTGTGCCGCGCAATGGATAGAGGGCGTCGACCTTGCGTTTCAGTTCCTCGCGCTTAGGGCCTATCGCCTCGACAGGAGCCAAATCCTCGATGACCGGTTTCCCGGTGTCGTCTGTGGTGAACATTCGAATCCCCACCAGGTCCTGTGACTTGAAGTCGGCGAGTCCGTCGATGACTGCTTCCTTGGCGAGGTCGAGTTTGGTCGGTCCGTTGGGGTCCTTGGGGTCGGCGGGTTCGCCCATCGAGCCTGAGGCGTCGAGGACCAGCATCACCCGTGCCCCCTTGCGTTGCTCTGCCCACGCGTCCAACAAGTCCACCATCACCTTGTCCGATGGCACCTCGAGCAGCGTCTGAGGCTGATTCGGGTCGACCCCGTTGGCCTGTGTGACAGGTGCGCCGATCGCCACATCAGGGTTGCCTGGACGGAATCCGTACTTCAAGACCTTCTTCTGGTTGTCGGGTGTGAGTACGAAATCCTGGAACTTCACTGCCGCTTTGTGTTGTGCATCGCTGACCCAATCGGCGTCGAGGATGAACAGGGGATTGTCCGAATACAACGTTCCCTCGGTCGGATAGATGGCGGTCAGCGGTGTTCGAGGCTTGACCGGCTTCTCGCCTTGGGAGAGCACCCCATCGGGGTTGCCCATGTTGTAGTCGATGACCGATTTTTCTTCGATGGCCACGGCGCTCGCATAGGTGAGGCCGGTGCCCTTGCGGTCGGCTCGATACCAGTTGTTGAGGAAGGTCATCGTGATGTCGCCGTAGTGGACCACTGATGATTCAATGTCGGTCCCGTACTGCACAACAGCGGGGTTGGCGAGGTCCTCCGACGACAACCCTGTTGTCTTGCCGGTGGCGGCGTAGGTCTGCGCGATCAGAGCGGACAGCCCAGAGGTCGAGTAGTTCGGATTGGTCTTGCCCAGACGGAAAGGCCCCCAT
>JAGQSZ010000283.1 GCA_020439285.1 Microthrixaceae bacterium | reverse complement strand
CACATCGCCGTGCCGTTGATCGTCATCGACGTGTTCATCTTCTCGATCGGAATCTCGTCGAAAAGCACGTGCATGTCGTCGAGGGAGTTGATCGGCACGCCGACCTTGCCGATCTCTGGACGTGCGATCGAATCGTCGGAGTCGTATCCGCACTGCGTCGGCAGATCGAACGCGATCGACAACCCTGTTTGCCCCTTGGCCAGGTTGGACTTGTAGAGCTCGTTTGACGCCTTGGGACTCGAGTGACCCGAGTAGGTCCTGATAATCCAAGGGCGATCACGAACGACGTTTCCGTCGGCGTCTGTGATCTGGTGTGGCTGCGGTTCGTTCATTGCTCCAAGCCCGTTCTGTGCGCTCATCGAGTGGTCGTGCCGGGATTCTCCCGCTGGGTCGTGGACACCCGGGCACGGGACACCGTCATCTGGCGCTGTTACCTCTGCAGTCGTGTGACCTCTCTATTGTGATGCATGACCGCCGTCACGCCCATATCGCCATGGGTTCCGCGGCGTATTTCTGCACGTATTTGCGGCGGTTCAGGGCTGGACGAGCGGTGCCACATCCGCGCCGAATCGCTCGATCTGGTCACACACCTGGGCTGCATCACGTCCCATGAATTGGAACTGCAACTGGTTGACTCCCCTGGCGGTCATGCGTGCGATCCGTTCGGCCAACTGCTCCGGATCGCCCACCATCGTGTGTTCCGGCAGCGTCAGGTCGACCCCCGGTTCGCCGACGAAGATCGGACCGCCGGTGATGCCGATGTCAAAGTCTTCGAGCAGACCCGCGTCAGCTCTGGTCGAGCGGATGAACTCGATCGCTGCGGACAGTCCCATTGATGGTGGACCTTGGGGAAGCCAGCCGTCCGCTAGTCGCGCCGCCCGAGTGATCGCAGGTCTGGAGGATCCACCGATCCAAATCGGTGGGCCACCGGGTCGGACCGGGCGTGGGGCGATACCGACTCGGAGCGACCTCGTGTCAGCCTGTTCGCCGGCGCGCGCTTGGGCCTCGACCTCCACGTAGTGGTTCTCGAACGCTGAACGGATCACGCCGATCGCGTCCGCCACAGCCGGTCCCCGATTATCGAAATCGACCCCGAGTGCAGCGAACTCGTCGGCTACGTGACCGGCGCCAGCCCCCAGAATCGCCCGGCCCCCGCTCAACGCATCGAGGGTCACGAACGCTTTGGCGGTCATCAACGCCGGTCGATACGGCAGCACGAACACGTGGCTCAACAAGTTGACCGAGGTGGTCTTGGCGGCCAGATAAGCGAGCGTGGCGACCGAGTCATACCACGTGGTGCCCATGGCCTGATCGGCCGGTTCCGGGATGGCGATGTGATCACACACGCCTACATAAAGCGCTCCGGCCCGGTCAGCGGCCTGAGCGATCTGCACCAATTCGGCTGGCCCGGCGGCGGCTTCCCACGGTTGGGCGAAGATCGTGCTCTGCGCCTGGACCGGCAACTGCAACCCCCAGGCGACACTTCCCTTGGGTATGAGTGCTGCCATTGGGCCTCCTGAAGTCGTGGCTTTGGTGGATCGGCGACTGCGCGCCGGCGGCAGTGCGCACCGTGAGTCTCGCGCGCTGGTTACAACCTCGGTGCTGCAGATGTTCGTCTCACATCCGTGCGATCATCGTTCGATGGGCACCCGGGTGGATTCGGTCGAGTCAGCAGCGAACGCGTTCGCTCGACTCGCGGACTCGGAGGAATCGGTGATCCCCACCTATGCCCGAATCTGTCGGGTCATCGCCGGCGACGAATCGCTGCACTCGATCCTGTTGAACGCACCGATGGGTCAGCGCCTACCGGTGTTGGTGTTGGCAGCGATCCACGACATCGTCCTGCGCTACCCGGAGTCCGTGTTGACGCCGTGGTATCCGACGGTGTCGGGTGTACCGCCCTCGGAGTCGGATCCGTCGGGCCCGCTCAAGTCATTCGTCGACACGCACTACGACGAGATCGTCGGATTGGTTCGCCACCGACGTGTTCAGACCAATGAGGTGAACCGGTCCGTCGCATGGCGCCTTCTGCTCGGTCGGATCACAAGCGAGGACACTCGACCGTTGCACTTGATCGAACTCGGCGCATCTGCAGGGCTCAACATGACGCCCGACCTGCACGCCTGCCGTGTGACCTCCCCGCAGGGATCGTTCACGGTCGGGCCCGACGATGCCCGACTCGTGTTGCATGTCGATGACCCCGAGTCGATGTTCACCGACCCCGAAACGTGGAGGATCAAGGCTCCGATCAGCGCCCGTGTCGGCATAGACGAGAACCCGCTCGACTTGGCCGATGACTCCGACGCACGGTGGCTCAAGGCTTGCACCTGGCCCGAACAAGACGATCGGTTCCGTGCGCTTGAGACGGCGATATCGGTGATTCGGGACTCCCGCGGGAGCGATGGCCGTGTGGATGGCCGCGTGCCGCTCGACATGCGTACCGGTGACATGATCTCTGGCATCGGCGATCTGTTGGACGAGGTCGGCGCGGACTCCCACGCCGTCATCTTGTCGTCGTGGGCACTGGCGTATGTTCCCCGGTCCGAGCGCACTTCGTTGCTCGACTCCATCAGATCCGCAGCGCTTCGCCTTGGCGAGCGTGGGTCCCGGGTCTCGCTCCTGACACTCGAAGCTCCCACCACCCTTGCGTGGGTTCCGGTGCCTGAACTGCCCGAAGGTTCACCTGCCGAGATCGTGAACGCTTCGATTCTCGCCCACACGGACTTTTCGTCTGACGGGGCGGGCTCTGGCGAACCCCGATCGGTCGCCGTCGCTAGGTGTCACGCACACATGTGGTGGCTGCGGCCGACCGGCTGACGGCTGTCGCCTGTTTCCGTCCCCACCCGTGGCCCACCCGGGCGAACTTTGTGGAGTTCGCGTTGCCCACCAACCAAAACTCCACAAAGTTCTCCCAGGGGGTGAGGAACCGGGCGATGAGGCGGCACGAAGTCAGTAGAAGCGACCGACCAGCTCAACGGTGCCGACGACTCGGGGCAGAATGTCGGTATGCGAGCCTTGGTCCAGCGCGTCACCCGAGCCTCGGTCTCTGTCGATGGAGAGACCATCGGTGCAATCGGTCCAGGCCTGTGCGTTCTGGTCGGAGTTACGCACACCGACACTCCCCAGATAGCCGAAAAGGTGGCCGACAAACTCTGGAACCTGCGGATCTTCGACGATGACGATGGGGTGATGAACCGCTCGCTCGCC
>JAGQSZ010000282.1 GCA_020439285.1 Microthrixaceae bacterium | reverse complement strand
CCTCGACCAGCTTCTTATACCGGATAGACGTGGCGACGCTCGCGATTACCCACGTGATACCGGTCGGAGCGGTGCCCAAGTACGTCGCGGCGACACCTGACGGTTCGAAGGTTCTGGTCTCCAACTGGTGTACATGGGATCTGTCGGTCATCGACACCAAGACAAACACCGAGATCCGCAAAGTTTCGCTCAACGGCCGATATCCCAGAGGCATCGCGGTCAACGGCGACAGTTCCAAGGCCTACGTGGCAATGATGGGATCCGACAGGATCATGTCGGTCGATCTCACCACATACGCGGCTAGCGCCTTCGCGTCACCTGGTGGTGGGCCCAGACACATCGTGATCTCACCCGACAGCGCGCACCTGTACGTGTCCAATAACCGCGGCGGCAACGTGGTCCGCATCGATACCGCTACGGGCAAGGTAACAGCGTCGGTTTCCACCGGGTCCCAACCTCGATCGATGGCTATCTCATCTGATGGAGAGGCCGTCTATGTCGTCAACTACGAGTCGTCGACGATGACAAAGGTGCGGACCTCGGACATGTCGAAGATGCAGACCGTCCAAACCGATCATCACCCGATCGGGATCACCTACGAGCCCACACTGAAGCGGGTTTGGGTCGCCAACTACGGCGGCCGGGTCATCGTGTTCGACGATTCCAGGGTTCTGACCGACTAGGCCAACCGCGACATCTCAGTCGGTGGTCCCCACCATGTACGAGAATGACACCTCTGATCCAGCATCGTTGGTGTTTGCACTGACAATGAGCCTCCGGTCGCCGTTGGTCAACGACAGTGATGCCACTGCGTCGTCACCGTTGCCATAAACGGCGTCCGACTCTTTTTCCCATCCGGACATCTTGTCCTTGTAGAACGCTGTGACATCTTCACTCGACATCTTTGTTGTACCGACAACAGTGATCATGACTTGGCCACCTTGGTCGATATTCGCTCCCCCGGTCACCTCGAAGTTGTCAGGAAGCGGAATGTCCTTGGGCCACCCATCAGGCATCTTCGACCCGTAGACCGCGCTGCCGTCACCGGTCTTGATCTTCACCTCATCGTCGCTCAGATCAACGTCAGCCTCGCCGTCGGTCGAACCCTCGATTGCCTTCTCAGCAGCCTTCTCAGAGACTTTCTCGGTCACCTTCGAACACGAAGTAGTTCCAACTACAAGAACTCCAAACACGGACAACAAGAGCCCCACCTGGCGGATGGTTCCACGCTTCATCAGTACCCCTCATTTGGATCGGTTCGGGAGCTTCCCGACACTCAGACTGAAATGCAATAGCTGATTCAACCGTTCATGCTAGGACCGTCCCGGCAAATTAGGTGTGAACTCTCACTGGCTACACCCACTTTCATCGGTGACATCTGACCCTGGTGCTAGACAAGGTTCATGTCTGAGCCGATCATCGTGACAGGAACACTCTCGTTCGACCCCGCCAACCGTGAAGCCGTCATTTCCGCAATGCGGACGATGATGGAAACGACCCGAGCTGAAGATGGCAATGTCTCGTACACCTTCAGCGCCGATCTGGACGACCCCGGTACTTTCCATGTGAGCGAGAACTGGGCATCACCGAGCGCGCTAGATGCCCACAACGCTTCGCCCCACATGGCCGATTTCATGGCTCAGATGGGTCCACTCGGAATGACGGGGGCGAGCATCACAATGTGGAGCGGTGCCACACCAACGAAACTGTTCTGAGCCCCGGTTATGAGGATCGATCTTCATGGCGCCGACGGGCTCAATCTCGCTGCTGATGTAAAGGGGAATGAGTCCGCACCGGCTGTTCTGTTGTTCCACGGGGGCGGACAGACTCGTCATGCCTGGGGTACGACGCTCGACGTCCTATCTGCCGACTGGCACGCCTATTCGATCGATCTCCGTGGGCATGGAGAATCCGACTGGGCACCCGATGGGAATTACAGCATCGACGCGTTCGCACAGGACGTGATCGAGGTTGCTCAGTCGATGCCCGCTCCACCGGTTCTCGTCGGTGCTTCACTTGGTGGGCTTGCATCGCTCATGGCGATCGCGAACGCCGCTACTACCGACATCGGTCCAATCGCTCGAGCGCTTGTATTGGTCGACGTGGCTCCGCGTGTCGAACCCGCTGGAGTATCGCGAATCGTCGAGTTCATGACCGGGAACCTCGAAGGCTTCGAGACCTTGGAAGAGGTCGCGGACGTGATCGCCGCATACAACCCGAACCGCAAGCGCCCCACTGATCTGTCCGGGTTGAAGAAGAATCTTCGCCAACGAGCCGACGGCAGATGGGTATGGCACTGGGATCCTCGTTTTGTGAGCGGACCGATGGGATCCCCAGATGAGACAAGGGCCACGACCTACACCGGCAATCGACTGGTGGAAGCTGCCCGCGCTGTCACCGTTCCAACCCTGTTGGTCAGGGGTCGGATGAGTGACCTGTTGAGCGAAGAAGGCGTCCGCGAACTCCAGGAACTAGTCCCTCACGCAGAGGTTGCCGACGTGGCAGGAGCGGGACACATGGTGGCTGGTGACCGCAACGACGCGTTCAACGACGCTGTCGTCACCTTCCTCTCGTCACTCGACTAGACGCCGCGTTCCGGTCGGTCTCCCGATTGCGTCAGCGTTGGACTCGTCCGGGCAACAGGAACGGGTACGTGCGGCGCCGCACCTTTCGTTGCCACCAACGGTCCGCGCTACGCAGGCGCGACATGACTTCCCACAGTCGAGCATCGGAACGGTAGTAGCGCGCGATCTCGTCCGAATCGATTGCAGGCGACACCACACGGTTGGCTGCCGCAATAGCCGCTGGAACCCAATCCGCTAGTTGTTCTTTCAACAGGTTTGCAGTGAAGTCGACCAGTACGTTGCGAGGGTCCCGGTAGGCGCTGATCACACCCGGTGCCACGAAGCGGCCCAAGACACCTCGAAGCGCCCACGGATACGCGGCCAAGAACACGTCCAAGTCCAATAGCGGTTTGCCGTCAGGATCGAAGGTCATTGGCGTTGTCACATCCAGATACCGGAGGCGGTCTTCGGTGAACACCCAGTTGGACACCTGTGCGTCGAGGCCAGTCCGCTCGTCGCATGTCCGGATCACGGAGTCTGCAATCGCCACGAGCAGCGGATGCTCGGCATCGGGTTCGCAGTTTCGCAGCACCTCGGGCCCGAGAGACTCTGAATCAAGCACCGGTTGCACCACATAGGCGGTGACGTGATCTTGGCCATCCAGAATGTGC
>JAGQSZ010000281.1 GCA_020439285.1 Microthrixaceae bacterium | reverse complement strand
GGGTCCTCGAGCATCCTCAGCAGCAACGAGCACGTTCCTACTTTCAAGAACGTGGCGTACTCGGACATGTTCGAATCGCCGACGATCACGTGCAGGCGTCGGAAGCGCTCAGAATCGGAGTGGGGTTCGTCCCGAGTATTGATGATCGGTCGTGAACGAGTCGTCGCCGACGAGACCCCTTCCCAGATGTGCTCAGCTCTTTGGGATATAGAGAAATGTGAACCGCGGGGACCTTGAAGAACCTTTCCGGCACCCGCATAAATCTGTCGGCTCACCAGGAACGGAATGAGCACTTCGGTGTAATTGTTCAGGTCGTCACGACCCGTCAGGTAGTTCTCATGGCATCCATAGCTGTTGCCTGCGGAATCTGTGTTGTTCCTGAACAGATAGATGTCGCCTTTGATACCTTCGTCAGCGAGACGTTCTTCTGCCGAATCGACCAACTGGCCGAGTATCCACTCACCGGCCTTGTCGTGAGCCACGAGATCGTGGAGTAGGTCACATTCGGGGGTGGCGAACTCAGGATGGGATCCCACGTCCAGGTACAGACGTGCGCCGTTGGCCAAGAACACGTTGGACGATCTGCCCCAGGAGACCACTCTCCTGAACAGATACCGCGCCACCTCATCTGGACTCAGACGGCGTTGACCCCTAAGGGTGCAGGTGACTCCGTACTCATTTTCGAGTCCGTAGATCCGACGGTCCATGAGCTCACGATACCGGGGCTTGCCCACCTTCTAGTGCCGGGGGATCCTGCTCGTCAGCAGTCGGCTGGGTGGCCTCAGATGCAGATGCCGGACCCGAGGTTGCGTCGGCTGCGTCGGGCAACAATTCGGATAGCTGTTCAGGATCGAGTTGCCGGAACGTTCTGCGTCCATTGCCCCGGTCCAGAATGGCGACTTCGACCTGGGTCGCATCGAGGGTTCGCTCTGGTCCAGCCAGCGCCTCGACCGCAGCCGAGAGTGCATCGCTCAAAGTGCCACCAGGTTGGAAAACGCGAGACATGCGAGTATCGATGTCCTCAGCTGCTCCTCCAAGCACACACCAGTTGGATTCATCGATCAGAGTGCCGTCATAGAGGATGTGGAACAACTGGTCGTCGCCGGCAGATCTGCCTACCTCCGCCACGAGGATTTCAACCTCCATCGGTTTCATCTCATGGGTGAAGACCTGACCGAGCATCTGGGCGTACTGATTTGCCAGAGATCTGGCGTCGACGTCCTCTCTGCTGAAGGCGAACCCCTTCAGGTCGGCGTGGCGGACCCCGGCAATCCGTAATTGGTCGAATTCGTTGTATTTGCCGACCCCGGCGAACGCTATGCGGTCATAGATCTCAGAGATTTTGCGGAGGGTTCGCGAAGGGTTCTCGGCGCACAGAAGAATTCCGTCTGCGAAGGTGCACGCAACGAGCGCTCGACCGCGTGCTATGCCCTTGCGCGCATAGTCGGCGCGGTCCTTCATCATCTGCTCTGGAGAGACGTAGAAAGGCATGCTCATTGCTCTAGACCCCTTTCGTGGGCGAGAGCCGCGTAGATCTGGCTGACACGATCAGAAAGCTCATCATCGGTGAGGCGTTCGTATCCATCGACAGAAATCGTGGCCACCACCGGATAGACGGACCGGACAACGTCAGGCCCACCAGTGGCAGAGTCCTCGTCTGCAGCTTCGATCAATGATCGAAGGACCAGGTCGACTGCAGAGTCTCGGTTCAAAGCAGGACGCCAACCCAACTTGATCACCGTGGATGCATGGAGGCTCCCCGAGCCTGTTGATGCGTAGTTGTGCTCTTCGTACCTGCCACCCGTCACGTCGTACTGGAACAGGCGACCCTCTCCCCTGGCTTTGTCGAAACCGGCGAAGATCGGCACCACAACGAGCCCTTGCATTGCGGCAGGAAGGTGATTCCGAACCATCTGTGACAGTTGGTTCGCCTTTCCTTCCAGACTCAGCTGGGAGCCTTCGACCTTTTCGTAGTGCTCAAGTTGGAGTTGGAAGAGTCTGACCATCTCGACCGCTGGTCCAGCGGCTCCAGCGATGGCTACCCCGGAATGACGGTCCGCCGGGAACACCTTCTCTATCGTCCGATGCGAAATCAGGTTGCCCGATGTTGCCCGACGGTCGCCGGCCATGATCGCGCCGTCCGCGTACCGGATTGCCACGCAGGTCGTCCCGTGCGCAACAGACAGGTTCGTGTCGATCGGCGTGCTCAATGCAGGAAACGTCAGCCCCGCGCGCTTGGCGAGCGCAGCGAAGTCAGGTCCCGGGTCGGGCGGCGTGTCCCCGGTGATTCCGGTGTATCTCGGTAGTTCCACTTGTTCAGGTTACAAGTCCGACAGATCCGTCGTGGATGGATCGGCCTACTCGCCACCCTTTTGTATGTAGGACTTCACAAAGTCCTCAGCGTTGGTCTCCAACACGTCATCAATCTCGTCGAGCAAGTCGTCGAGTTCGTCTTTGAGCTTCTCGCCGGTGTTTGCAGACGAGACATCTTGTTCAACTTCTTCGTCGTGGCGACGGCTTGGTGACTTCTTCTTGAGTTCACGTTCTGGCATCGGGTACCTCCGCGTAGTTCAACCGTATCGCGCGGTGAGGACGAATCGGTGGCTAGTTGTTCTGCCCCTCAGTCAGAGCGATGCTTAGCATTGGTCCAACGCAGGCAGGGTTCAGGTGCGCAGGGACTCGACCAGTTCCGCAGCGGTTGGAGATGCCTCGATCAGGTCTGCAAGTGCTTCCCTGGTACCGCGACCCGGGTCCATCATTGGTACGCGCTGCAACGACCGTTCGCCTGTGTCGAACACCATCGAGTCCCAGTTCGCTGCAACGACACTGTCGGGGTAGCGACTGAGGCAGGTCCCCCGGAAGTATGCCCGGGTATCAGATGGCGGTTCGGTGATAGCTGCAGCTACGTCGGCGGAGTCGACAAGGGTCTCGAGTCCTACTCGACGGGCAAGTGAAGAACCCGGTCTCAGATCGTGATACTGCAAGTCCATTGCAGCAAGTTTGTGATCGGACCATTCGAGGCCGTGACGCTCCCGATAGGCCTGGAATAGGCGTAGCTTCGCGACCCAATCGAGTTGTGAGGCAAGTGAGAACTTGTCTACTTCTAGACCAGCGAGCACTGCTTCCCATCGTTGCAGTACCGCAGAACCAACCGACTCCCCTACCGACTCGAAACCGAAACGGTCCGACCACTTGTGTGCTGACCGCAACAGATCCCACTGCAACTCCAATGCCGTAGCAGTCGAACCG
>JAGQSZ010000280.1 GCA_020439285.1 Microthrixaceae bacterium | reverse complement strand
GATCGAGGTCTGCGCGGGGGACGCGGAGGGTGTGGCCGATCTCGATGCACGGGATGCCCGGCCATGCCACCGGTGGCTCGCCACTCGCGAGCCGCGGCGTAGGCAGCGTTGCGGCGGCTGCGTAGCCTGGTGGCGGCCTCATCGGTCGTGAGGACTTCGGCCAGGGCATCGGTCTCGGTGGTGGACATCGCGTCCTCCTCGGTCAGTGGGTGGGGTCTTGCCTATGTAGGCCCCCTGGCGCGTCAGGACATCGCGGGGAGCCTCAGATTCCGACCGTCCGCTGTGGTGTCGGCTCTGGTTGGTCTGCTGGGTAGGCGAGCACCTGGCAGCCGCGCACTCGGCCACGTCGCACCTCGCGCCGATGGAGTAGCGACGCTGAATCGTTCGGTACCCGCAGATCCTCGCCGTGGGTACCGGATGATCGCTGCGTTTCAGACCTGGTATCGATGCAACCGACGCCAGGCCCCCCAGGCTCCGATGTGGTTGCAGGTATTGCATGTTGCCCGTATGCTGTTCTCATGTCGAACCCGGTCGTATCGGAGATTCAGGCGGAGGCTGGCGAGCGAGAGCGGCTGGCCGAGGTCTTGCAGATGATCGTCGAGGCGAAGTCGACGGTGACCGTGAGGGTCGGTGATGACCAGGTCGAGCTGCCCCCGGTGTTGGTACGGCTGCTCGTCGCCGGTGCTGGCCCATTGGGTGAGGGTGATTCGGTGGCTGTCGTCAGCGAGGATGCTGTGGTGAGCCCAGCGCAAGCGGCCCAGTTGCTGGGAGTGTCGCGCCAGTACGTGGACCGGTTGGTCGCCAAAGGCGTGCTCCCCGCCCGGCGCCTGCCGCACAGTCGCTACCGGAAGATCCCGGTCCGGGCGGTGTTGGACCACAAGTCGACCAAGGACGCGAAGAGGGACGGGATCGCTTCGATTATCGATGCCGCGGAGCAGGCGGGCCTGTCGTACTGACCATGACGGATGGACTCGTTCGGGTACTGCCCGATACGAACGTCTGTTACCCCATTTCGCTTCTGGACTTGGTTCTTCGCTGCGATGAGTAGGACCTCCACCGGGTGGTGTGGACTGACGACCTGTTCGATGAGCTGGTGAGGGTGTGGGTCCGTAACGGCGCGAGGTCTGCTGATTCGGCTCGATCGGTTACCGATCAGATACGAGCGGTGTTCCCTGACGGGCAGGTCGACCGGTCGAGCTACGAACACCTGGTGCACGACATGCCCGGTGAAGACCCTGATGACCACCTGCACGCTGCGGCTGCTGTCTCGGTTGCGCCCTCGGTCCTTCTGACCGCCAACATCGCCGACTTCCCGGCTGAGACGTTCGAACGCCTTGGCGTATCCGTCCAGCACCCTGACGACTACTTCGTCGGTCTGCTTGGCGCGGTACCCGATGAGCTCCTCGACGTCCTCCTGGTCATGGTCGGCCATCGAAGCCGACCACCCATGACCCTTGAGGAGCTCCTTGCGACGCTCAGCCGAGCTGGCCTGAAGCGCTTCACCGCTGAGGTCGACAAGATCGGGGCCACCACTCTCGGTAGTGACTGACGAGCACCGAACAGTCTCCGGGTGGCCGCCTCCGTCGCCGGGTTATCGAGCAGCCGTCGCGGTATCCGGTTGGACATGGTGAAGAATATTCAGGCGCGCTGGAACGATTCCGAGGGTGATTGTCGTGAGATAGGTATGAGTACGACCATGACCGACGAGGGACCGATCGCTGACGCAGATCTGGACGAGTTCTTGGGTATCTACCGCCCAGGCTCCACACAGCCGCGGCCGGAATGGATCGACAGCGACGACTTCCCGCGTATGTCCAACCTGTCGGCCGCGTTCATCTACGGCGACGTCATGGTGAAGGCCGAGGAGCCCACGCGTGCCGAGTACGTCACCGTCCCGATGCGCCACCGGCAGGTGGAGCTACAGGTGGCCATCGCAGAGTGGAACATCCTTTGGGAAACGGCCCAGTTCCGCCGCTACGTGTTCGACCCCGATGAGCTGCCAAAGGAGATGACGAAGGTCGCGGCTCTGGGCGACAGCAACGTTGTGTTCGTTCCGCGCACCCAGTCTCGGTACTTCGAGTACGCACCGCTCTACCACCCACTCCCGCATGCGACGGTCGAGCGCTTCGGGCTACCCATGGTCCGGTCAGGAATGTGGCCGTTCATCTCGGGCACAGAAATGCGCTCCAACGCGCTGTCAGCGGACTTCCCGGCAAGGTCTGAGGCGGCGTGGGACTCGCACATCTGGCGCCACCTGATGCCCGGATCGCCCGCAAGCGGCTTTACGAAGGACGATCCGATCCGGCTGCTTACCCACAATCTCGACTTCTGGCTTCCGCCGGTGACCGATGTAATGCAGGACATCCTCACGTCCTTCCCTGTCGTCGGTGATCCGATCGAGCCCAAGCCTGTGCCGCTGGAGGACGGCTCTGTACTGGAAGGGGCAGTGTTGATGTCGACGCGGGTTGGTTCTGACATCTGGGCAGGTGAAGTCGATGCAGCCGAGGTAACGGCGTGGACCGTTGATCAGGCGGATGCCGATGGTCGGCTCCGCGGGATCCTCGACGCCGTCCGCAGCAACCGGATCGAGGACGACTTTTCGGACCGCTGGACGTTCGCCCGTGAGGATTTCGAGCGCAAGCTCTATCGCAAGCGTTCGAAGGTGAAGGTCACGTTCGTGGAGCTGACCGGCACGATCCCGGTGCAGAGCCCCGAGTCTGACGTCATTGGGCAGACCGTCACCAGCGACTTCCTGGCGCTGCTCAACGAACGCGATCGTGAGGTCGTCGTCCTGCTCAACAGCGGACACACCAGCCTGACCGAGGTGGCCGAGATCATGGGGTACGCGAACCACAGCGCCGTCTCGAAGCGCTTGGCGCGCATTCGCCGCCAGGCCGAGCACTTCTTCGAAATGAACTAAGCGGTCCGCCCGAGGAGCCGTTCGAGGTCTGCGCGGGGACGCGGAGGGTGCGGCCGCATCGACACCCCCGCCCGGGTTGCCACTGCCCTTGATCGCCACCTCGTCGTGATGTTCCCCGAGAAGGTCCCGGCCAAGCTCAAGGACGCCGTGCAAGTCGCGTGATCGAAACTGCCGGGCGGAGGCGCGACTTCTACACTTTCTTCTACACCGCGGGCCGGTATTGGCTGGTCCGCAGTGGTACAGACCGGGAAGTCCCATGCGCGAAACCCAAGCTCTGAGGTACGAAACGGGATACGACGGGACCATGGGACACCTTGAGTTTCATCCTCATAACCCGAAGGTCGCAGGTT
>JAGQSZ010000279.1 GCA_020439285.1 Microthrixaceae bacterium | reverse complement strand
AACCTGTGCCGGTCGCATTCGGCGGACCATGAGGAGCGATCCACCCCATGTCGCGGAGCCCTCGCGGCCACCGAAAGTCGTTCGAATTCCAGTACAGCGCCGCCCGCTGGAATACAGGACCAGCAATGAAGCCGATGTTCCAGCGCCCTGGACCACGGCGGGTGTTCGCCCGCGGACGAGGCACCGCTGCTCAGCCCCAGAAGATGCAGGTGGGGTCGGCGTCGATCTCCGCGAGCAGTGCCTCCACGTTCGCAGTCGGCGGGACGAGGCCGTAGACGTGGAACTTGAGATTGCGATCACGCCAGTAGATCTGCCACTCCCGACGCACCTTCTTTAGCGCAGCCGGGCGATGGGGAACCGCGTCCACTCGGTGCCGAAGTCTGCCCGCCACGGCGGCCGGCACTCGAGAATCGTCACCGCTCGGTCGTCGACGTCAATCTCGTAGCGGATCTGATCACGGGCACGCTCAGGTAGGCGGGCGGCACGTGCCTCCACCCAACGACGGATCCTTGCGAGATCGGTCTCCGGGAGCATCACGACTGTCCGAGCCGCAGTTCAACGGCCGCTGCGAAGAGGCTGCGCGTGCCGAGCGACTTCCAGCCGAGGAACCCGCGAACGAACTGGCCGGTTCGTAGCGACACCTGCCGCAACGCCTCAAGGTGCTCAGTGGTCCTCTCGGGGGACGCAAAGACGGTGGCAAATCGGATCGCGTCCTGGCCCTTGGGCATGTAGAGGTCCACGGCATGAGACTCACCCTCCCCCGGCACCCCGAGGGACCGGAAGACTCTCCGCTCGGGTACCGCATCGTGGAACAGAACCCTGTGACCATGCCGGAAGGCGTTGTCCACCTCGCGCAAGGGCTGCGGCGACGGCACTCCCTCCACCGCTGGCGGGTTCTCTACAAGGGCCGCGAGTTGCCCGATGTTGGTGAGCATTAGCTCGGCCAACTCGCGCGATCGATCCAGCATCTCGCGCCGCGCCATCGAGGTGATCGCCGACCGCGGTACCAAGATCCCGCCGACGTCCGTGACGTCAAGGCTCAAGTGCTCGAGCAGGATCGGCCCCTCCTGCTTCTGAGCTTCGGAAACCGGGGATAGATCGCTCTCGGACAACGGAAGCCCAACCAGGTTCGACAGTTCGTCGAACCCTAGGTCACCGATGGCTTGCACCAGCGCGCCAACGTTCTTGTGCTGCACGTAGGCATCGAAGAACGCCGACGAACCGGGCTCGTGTAGGCGAGCAGCTCGCACGAGCCCGGCGAACTGCTCGACGGCGCGCCGACACAGGTCGTCCGAGAAGAGGCCCGAAGGCTCCATCTCAACGAAGCCGGGTACCTCATCCGCCATCGTCGGTCCCGCCGTTCCCGGTGTCTGCCCCTCCGAACTCAATCGAGTGCATCAGATCAGCGAGGTCGTTGAGGCACTGGGCGAGACCACGGGCCACGATGTCGAATGCGTCCCACGTAGCCATCCCTTGGATGCCGAGACGCGCCATCGCCTTCGACCGACCAGTACCGGCGAGATGGGCAACTCCGCCCTTCGATCGGAACTCCTGGAGGGCACGTAGCGACTCGACGTGGGAACTCGTTCCTCCGATGCGATCCGCGAATCGTTCCAGCAGGCTGAGACTGAGTTCCCCCTTGGCTGCGTCGTCCAGGTAGCCCTTCAGCGGTGTGGGGTCGATTCCATCCACGAGCACCTTGGTCATCAGAAGTAGGCACGGGCCGAGTGCGGTCGGGTCGTCACTCAGGGGTCCTACGAGCGACTGCCACTGAGCTTCGGTGTCCTCGTCGAGATCTCGCCAGACCGGGCCACCGAGCACGCGATTCGAGATCTCGGCGGCTTGGTTCTTCGCCTGACGCAGGTCTTCCGGCGGGTCGGCGGACGAGGCCCACTGGTTGAGGAAGTCGCGTCTAAATCGCCCTTCGTCCATCTTCCCCTCGGGCGGAACGTTGTAGGACAACCAGTGGCCCCACTCATCCGATGGAAGGCGCCGGCCGAGGTCTCCGAGATATGCGTCGACGAGCCCCGCGGTGTTGATCGACAGGTCGAGGCCCCACAGATCCAGGCACGAAAGCCGTGTTCGACTGAGTCGATAGCGGTGAGGTTCCGCCGCGTAGGGCTGAAGGACTTCGCGACGGAAGTTGATCGGGGTCAGGAAGTGGAGGCGGCTGTTGTCCTTGTCGAAGTAGGTGCCCAAGGTCGATGGGTCGCACGAGTGCCGCAGCGGCTGGCCGGTCGCTGGATCCATCCCATAGATGAACGACGGATAGTCGCGGTCCTCGCGGAGCTCCTCGAATCGCGGGAGCGCCGCCGTGCGCACACCGCGAACCGCGTACTGGCCGAGTAGACGGGAGAACCCAGGGCGGTCGCCCATCAGCCGGTCAGACGTCGCAACGAAGTCGAAGTGAGCCCAATCTGATTGGAACTCCGAGTCAACCCGTTCGAAGCCTGACGCCGCGGTCTTCGGCACGTAGTCGATCTGAATGAGGGCGTCTCGGCCGCACGCCGAGAGGAACTGGCGGAACTCGAGCGCCCGGACCTCGACTCTCCAGTGTTCACGGCCCACCGTGAACCGGATGAGTTCTCGTTCGCGTCCTGCGTGGTTGAGGTACCTCCAGCCGTTCGTGACGGGAAACGCGTCCCAGTACCACAGGAACGGATGGGAGACATCGACCGTGGGAAGTCGCGCGCCGGTGGGCGTCCTCGCCTGCACGAAGAACTCCAGCCGGGGACTGTCTGTAGCGAGTCCAGCGTCGAAGCCCTGGCCGTCTGCGCTCTCCCAGATCGACGCTGTCCCGAGATCGTCGCCCGCCCAGGTGACCTCGCCCAGAGCAGCGTCTCGATCGTCGGGATGAACAAGCACGCAACCGATCCCGCCGTGCGCCGCAGGCGTGTAGAAGTGCTCCGATACAGCGAGCCAGCCGATCGGATCGGGGACGACCTGGCGCAGCGCCTTCGCTGGCCACAGCTCGTCCGGGAACGTACCTGCAGGGCGTTCCCACAAGTCTTCCAACGAGGCTGGACGGCGTGCCTCGATGTAGCCGGGGATGTTCGGAATGCTCACGAGTCGAGGAGAGTCTCAGCGGAGTCGTCGCCCTCACCCGGCAGGCTCGCCGCCGACTCGGCGGTCTGGGCGAGCGCGGCTTCGAGTTCCTCGACTATCTCGGCGTCGAGAACGCCCTGGGACAGGAGCGATGCGGCGTCGTCGAGGGACTCGTCGCGCAGCCAGGTGATGTCGAGGTTGGCCTTGTCGCGTGCGATCGACTCGTCGTAGGCGAAGCACCGGAACCGTTCGCTCTCGGCCCGTGGGCTGCGGTCGCCCGGTGAGTAGGCCT
>JAGQSZ010000278.1 GCA_020439285.1 Microthrixaceae bacterium | reverse complement strand
CGGGCAGAATCAGAGGGATGCTCGGCGTTGGGCAAACAAGGATGAGGCAGAGGCGCAGATGACCAATCCAGACAACACGGAGTCGACCGGTGATCAGCCCGCGGCCGCGATATTCGATCTAGACAGGACTCTGTTAGCGGGCGCGAGTGGTCCGATCCTTGGTGAGGCCCTACGCGGCGTCGGATTGATGAGTGGAAACACTGGTTTCATCGAGAGCATCGCTTTCGGGATCTTCAACGCGATCGGCGAGACATGGCCATCTATGTTCCTGTCACGCCAAGGTGCGCGTGCCGCCAAGGGGTGGCCGGTGGAGAAGGTCCGCCAGGCCGCTGCCTCTGCTGCTGAACCACTCGCGCATGCTGTCTTGCCTGTTGCCAAGCAGTTGCTCGAGGAGCACCGCCAAGCAGGCCGCATCCTCGTTATGGCGACGACGACGCCGGAGGATCTGATCAAACCGCTCGCCGACGCACTTGGGTTCGATGAGGTGATCGCCACGAAGTACGGGGTTACCGGTGGGCACTATGACGGCACTATCGATGGTGCGTTCGTGTGGGGCCGTGGGAAGGCCCGGTCGGTGCAGGACTGGGCGAACCGTCGGGGTGTCGACCTCGAACGCAGCTTTGCCTATTCGGACAGCTACTACGACGTACCCCTGTTGTCCATCGTCGGCAATCCGAACGCGGTGAACCCGGACCCACGGATGATCGCCCAAGCAGCCCTGCGGCGCTGGCCGATGGTCCACTTCGACGTTCCCTCAGGGGTGCCGAAGTTTGCTGGTCTGGAGCCGCAGAACATCCTGTTCCTGCTCGCCCAACCACAGATATTCCCGGGCGTCCGTTTCGACATCCAAGGCGCCGAGAACATTCCCGTGAATGGTCCGGCCATTGTGGTGGGCAACCACCGTTCCTATTTCGATCCACTGGCAATCGGATTCCTGCTGGCCAAGGTCGGCAGACCATTGCGCTTCTTGGGCAAGAAAGAGGTCTTCGACGCACCGATCGTCGGCGATCTGGTCAAGGCGCTCGGCGGAATCCGTGTGGAGCGAGGATCAGGATCTGATGAGCCCCTGCAAGCTGCCAAGGATGCGCTGGACATGGGTGAACTGGTGGCACTCATGCCCCAAGGGACCATTCCGCGCGGCCCGGCGTTCTTCGACCCTGTACTGAAGGGGCGATGGGGAGCGGCCCGCCTTGCGGAGATGACAGGTGCACCGATCATCCCGGTGGGTATATGGGGTTCCGAGCAGGTCTGGCCACGCAGTTCGATGCTGCCGAACGTGGCCAACGTGCTGAATCCGCCGACGGTGCTCGTTCGCGCTGGTCAGCCAGTCGAACTCGGTGATGGTGACCTCGATGAGCAGACAGCGCGAATCATGGACGCGATCGTCGATCTATTACCGCCAGAGGCCAAGGAACACTGGACCCCGTCCTACGATGACCTAGCGCTGACCTATCCGCACGGAGTCGTTCCCGACGACGTTGACGTCGCAGCGGAACACGAGCGGGACCGTCGGCCCGGGACCGACTGACCCGCCCGTTGTCGCTTGATTGATCGGCGTTTGCGCTCAGGCGCCGGTGCGTGCCCGGATCACGTTGAGGGCCGAGCCTGCACGGAACCAGTCGATGTGTTCGGCACTCATCGTGTGATTGCACATGAACTCGACGCTGGTTCCATCCGGCTTGGTGGCGATGCAGCGCACCTGTGACTCTGGGGACAACTCCGCAAGACCGGTGATCGAGATCCGGTCGTCCTCACCTATCTGGTCATAGACCGACGGATCATCGAAGGTCAGTGCGAGCACGCCCTGCTTCTTCAGGTTGGCCTCGTGGATTCGGGCGAAGCTACGCACGATGATGGCCTTGGCTCCACGGAAGCGTGGCTCCATCGCAGCGTGTTCACGAGATGATCCCTCGCCCCAGTTCTCGTCGCCCACAGCTACCCACGCCTGACCGGCTTCGTGATAGTGCTTCGCGATATCGGGGAACGACCTAGTCTCGCCGTCGAGTTGGTCCTTGCCCATGCCGACCTCGTCGGTGAATGCGTTGACTGCGCCGAGGAAGAGGTTGCCCGAGATGTTCTCCAGGTGGCCGCGGTACTTCAGCCACGGTCCGGCCATGGAGATGTGGTCGGTGGTGCACTTACCCTTGGCCTTCAACAGGATCGGCAGATCGACGTAATCGTTGCCGTCCCAAGCGGCGAATGGTTCGAGTGCCTGCAGACGGTCCGATTCAGGGTTGATCTGGACCGTCACAGAGGACCTGTCCTCGGGCGGAGCGATGAAGGTGTTCTCCCCAGGTGTGAATCCCTGATCGGGGAGTTCCTGGCCGACCGGTTCGGGGAGTCGGACCTGTTCACCGGCATCGTTGACCAACTCGCCGTTGATCGGGTCGAAATCGACCGTGCCAGCGAGCGCCAGAGCAACAACGGTCTCGGGCGAGGTCACGAAAGCGAGCGTGTTGGGCGACCCGTCATTGCGCTTGGGGAAGTTGCGGTTGTAACTCGTGACGATCGTGTTGGGCTTGTCGATCGCGTCAGCCGGGCGAGCCCACTGGCCGATGCAAGGCCCGCAAGCGTTGGCAAGCACAGTTGCGCCTGCAGACGTGAACGACTCCAACAGACCGTCGCGTTCGATGGTCGCCCGAACCTGTTCTGACCCGGGTGTGATCAACAGGGGAGTCTTGACCTTCAACCCGTTGGCCGCTGCGAAACGCAGGATGGATGCTGCACGGGTGATGTCCTCGTAGGAGGAGTTGGTGCAGGAGCCGACCAGCGCCGAGCTGATCTCGAGTGGCCAACCGTTCTCACGCGCCTCGTCACCGAGCGCCGAAACCTCACGGGCCAGGTCAGGGGTGTGAGGCCCGTTGATGTGGGGGCGAAGGGTAGACAGATCGATCTCGATCACCTGGTCGTAATAGGACTCTGGATCAGCGAGGACCTGGTCGTCTGCACGGAGGTGTTGGGCGACGCCACGGGCAGCGTCCGCGATAGCTGTCCGGTCGGTTGCCTTGAGGTAGCGCTCCATGGCGTCATCGAAGGCGAACAACGAAGTGGTGGCACCGATCTCGGCACCCATGTTGCAGATCGTGGCTTTGCCGGTGCATGAAAGCGATTCTGCGCCGGGGCCGAAGTACTCGACGATCGCTCCGGTTCCGCCCTTGACGGTGAGGATGTCCGCAACTTTCAAGATGATGTCCTTGGGTGCGGTCCAACCGTTGAGCGTGCCGGTGAGTTTGACGCCGATGAGCTTGGGCCAACGCAGGTTGAACGGGAAACCGGTCATCACGTCGACTGCATCGGCTCCACCGACACCAATGGCGATCATCCCGAGGCCACCGGCGTTGGGTGTGTGG
>JAGQSZ010000277.1 GCA_020439285.1 Microthrixaceae bacterium | reverse complement strand
GCCTTCGAGCCAGGCTTGGTCGTTGACGGTCTCAGCAGCGTTGCGGCCGTTGACCTCAGCGTGGAAGATGTCTGGGTACTGCGTCGTGGAGTGGTTGCCCCAGATGGTCATCTTGGTGATGTCAGCGACTGCGGATCCGGTCTTGGCGGCGAGCTGAGCCAGTGCACGGTTGTGATCCAAGCGGGTCATCGCCGTGAACCGTGCAGGATCCAGACCTTCGGCGTTGTGCATTGCGATGGTGGCGTTGGTATTGGCCGGGTTGCCGACGACCAGGATCTTGACGTCCTTGGCTGCTGAACGGCCGAGCGCCTGACCCTGTGGCTTGAAGATGCCACCGTTGGCCGAGAGCAGATCGGCGCGTTCCATACCGGCCTTGCGTGGCATGGCACCGACGAGCAGGGCGACACCTGCGTCACCGAACGCGACGTCCGCGTCGTCGGTCTTGACGATGTCAGCCAGGAGCGGGAACGCGCAGTCTTCGAGTTCCATGGCAACACCGTCCAGCGCCCCAAGAGCGGGGGTGATTTCGAGCAACTGCAGGATCACGGGCTGATCCTCGCCCAACATCGCGCCGCTTGCGATCCGGAATAGCAGCGAGTAGCCGATCTGACCTGCTGCACCTGTAACCGCTACACGAATTGGGGATTTGGCCACGATTTCTCCTTGGGATTGAGGACCGCTGAGGGGGTTTCAGCGCCACAAAACCTACCGCAGGCCACCGACAACCAAGAAAGAAATCACCCGGCTCGGGTGTTGCCGACCCAGGAATCGTAGAGACGGCCATACACTCCGCCACGTGCGACGAGTTCGTCGTGGGGGCCAACGTCAACGATCTTGCCGGCATCGAAAACAACCACCAGGTCTGCTGCTTCGGCGGTCGAGAGCCGGTGGGCGATGCTGATAGTGGTTCGCCCCTCCGACAACTTGACCAGTGCAGTTGCGATTGCGCGTTCGGTTTCGGGATCAACCGCCGAAGTTGCCTCGTCAAGGATCAAGAGTCCGGGATCCGCGATCTGGGCACGTGCGAGCGCAACTAGTTGGCGTTCCCCGACTGACAAGGCGTCGCCCCGCTCTCCGACCCGGGTGTGTAGTCCTTGTGGGAGCGAGTCAACCCACCAAGTCAGATCGAGCGCATCGAACGCGGCGTTCACATCATCGAGGGTGGAGCCCGGGTTGCCGTACATGACGTTCTCTCCAACTGTCGTGTCGAAGAGGAATCCGTCCTGGGCCACGAGCCTTATCGCTGTCGACCGGGATCCTTGGGCGATATCACGCAGGTTGATTCCATCGACTTCGACAGTTCCCTCGGTCGGATCGGCCAGACGAACCAGAAGCTTCGCGAGGGTCGTCTTGCCCTAGCCGGTCTCCCCGACGATCGCTGCATTGACACCGCGAGGCAACGTCAGCGTGACCTCATCGAGCACCGGGCGGCCGGGTTCGTATTCGAAGGAGAGGTCCTTGACCATGACTTCGAGTGCGACCGGTTCGAGTTCAACACCGGCTTCGGGCTCGACCACCTCGATCGGGGCGTCCAACAAGGTGAGTGCTTTCCGCCACCCGGCGAGCGCCGTTTGGGTCTGATCGAGCACTTCGCCGATCTCGGCAACCGGTTGGACGATCATGTTCGCGAGGAACACCACCGCGAGAAGTCCACCCGCACGAAGCCCCCATCCGGGTCCCCACCAGACGCCCGCGCCGACGATCGCTGCCAGGATCACACCGCTGAACACGTCGGAGATCGGGAACATGACAGCGAAGAAGAACCGTGCACGCAACTGTGCGTCACGCTGGCGATCGATCGCTGTGTCGAGCCTGAATCGGGCTGATCGAGTGTCGGCGTAGGCCCGCACGACGTTGATTCCCATCACCGTTTCGGAGATCTCCGAGAGCGTGTCGCCCACTCGGCTTCGCAGCGCGTCGTACGCGCTCAGCTGACGCTTCTGCACGGCCTTGAGGATCGGGATGACCGGGATCAGGACCACAAGAGTGATCAAGGCGAGTTGCCAGCTGTAGATCGCCATCGCACTGAGTGCGACGACGATGATTGTTACGTTCACGACCCACGAGATCGCACCCCAAGAGGCGAACTGCGACAGGGTCTCGATGTCCGAGGTGACTCGGGCGACAAGCACACCCTTCTTGGCCTCGTTGTGATGAGCGAGGCTCAGATCATGGACGTGTGTGAACAGTCGTGTTCGCAAGCCATAGATCACGTTCTCGGCTGTGACCATGAGTCGCATGTAGGTCAGCTTCGATAGCACGCCCAACGCGATCATTGCGATTGCAGCAATTGCACACGTGGTGAATATGTAGTCCCAACGGGGATCGCCCGAGTTGAGTCCCTTGTCGAGAATCTGTTGGATCGCTATGGGGATCACCGTCGATCCGCCGGCCATGACTAACGCCATCATGACCGAAACGCCTAGCCCGACTTTCAGTTCCGGAGTCGCCCGCACACCGGCGCGCAGGACCTCCATCGCCTTGAGCGGAGCGTTCTCGTCATTGCTCATGCGTCGGCCTCGCCGAACTCTCCGCCCTCAGTCGACTCGCCCTCACCTGGTTCCTCATAGGCCTGGACCAAAGCCGCATAATCCGGATTGCCGAGCAGCTCGACGTGGGTTCCCTGTGCTCGGACTCGACCTTCGTCGAGGAACACAACCCGATCCGCCAACAGGATGGTCGACAGTCGGTGAGCAACGATCAGCATCGTGGTTGCGCCGTCGCGAAGTCGGGCGAGGATCTGCGCCTCGATGACCGGATCGACAGCCGACGTGGCGTCGTCCAACAACAGGACCTTGGGCTTGCGTGCGAGGGCACGGGCCAGCGCTACACGTTGACGCTGACCGCCCGAGAGCGTCACTCCGCGCTCCCCCACAACAGTGTCCACGCCATCGGGGAGCTTGGAGACGAACCTGTTGGCTTCAGCACGCTCGAGCGAATCAGTAACGTCGGCATCGCCAAGGTCGCGACCCATCGCGACGTTCTCGCGGATGGACGAGGCGAACAGGAATCCCTCTTGGAACGCGATCGACACAGCGTCCCGCAACTCGTCGGGGTCGACATTGTCGATCCCGACACCGCCCAGGGTTATGGCGCCGTCGTCTGGTTCGTCGAGTCGAACGAGCAGGTTCATCAGGGTGGTCTTGCCCGATCCTGTCGGCCCGACCAGTGCCACCACCTCGCCGGGTTGCACGTCGAAACTGACCGAGTCGAGCACCGGTTCGGAGCTCTCGTCGTAACTGAAGCTCAGATCTTCAACCACCAGATCGAGCCCGCGCCCCCGGAGTTTGCGACCGGCTCCGACGGCGTGACCCAGGTTGGTTCCGGCGATTCCTTCAGCGGATGGCGACTC
>JAGQSZ010000026.1 GCA_020439285.1 Microthrixaceae bacterium | reverse complement strand
TACCAAGGTCTGACGCCTGTCATTCCGCGGCTGGGAATAGAAGCAGTGACTGATTCTTTGGATGGACGCCTGACCGGTGTGTCAATGCTCATCGCTCAAAGCATCATGATCAGCTATCTAGTCGCTGCGGCCTGGCGGGCAAGGAGGTCCATGTGCGGCTTGAGCGAAGTGCGACCCGTTGAACAAGTCCTGATTGCTTTTTCAATATTCGGTATCGCGAGCGGACTGGTCGGCTTCATTGCTTCCCGGGCGTGGGTCTATCACGAGGCGATCGCCTGGGGAGTCGCCATGTCAGTGGCGTCTCTGGTCCACCTCGAGATACTGATCGACTGGATTCGGAGAGGGCACCAACGCGAAGCACCAGTGAGACCAATGCTGCACGCCTCGTTGTCGACCCTGTTCGCCGGCCTAGCGTTCAACTCGCGCAGTTCTGTCGGATTGGGACCTCTGGCTGCACTGGGTGCCACCTCAGTTCTACTGGGCCTGCTCGCCATTTCGAACACCAAGGCGATGCGTGGGAATGAAACCCGATTGCTCAGCGCGAGCCGCTGGCTACTTGTGTCGACAGGGTTTGAACGGGACCAATCCGCCGATTCAGATCGGAACAGCAGTCGCTTGGTTGTGAATCGCTACCCTCGTTTGTTGGTGAGTCTGATCGTTGTGGTCGTGGTCGGCTCCGGGGTGTTGGTTGGCGCCTATACGGCGGTGAACTACGCACGGTTCGGGTCGCTGTTCGGCGTTCCTCTGGAGAAACAATTACTGGTCGATACCGACCCCGTGCGACTGAAGGCGCTGGAGGCCAATAACGGATCGCTGTTCGGACTGTCCTATACCCCCTCGGTTGCCCTTCAACTCCTCAGGCCCGACGCACTCGCACCACGGTCGGTGTTCCCGTATGTCGGTTTTCCTACTCACCGTCCGGCCGTCCTCGGGAGCCCGCTGTTCGCTGAGCGCGACTGGTCGAGCAGCATTCCAAACTCATCACCGATCGCCTTCTTCGCCGGAATTGCTGGCCTGGTAGTACTAGGCCTGCCGCGACGAGTGCTCAGAGGAAGAAGCCACGATGACTCCGGTGGTCAAAGTGACCGGGACCGCGTTGCTGCGTGGCGACTGCCGATTGTCGGTGCGTTCTTGAGTGGAGCACCAGTGCTCATCTTTGGCTACATGGCCCAGCGCTACACCATCGACTTCTACCCGTTCCTAGCGCTGAGCGGCACAATCGGGATCACCTGGCTCATTTCAGTGGTTCTGAGTCGCGGCGGGCACAGTCCTTCAGGCGAAAGTTCGGAACGAATCAAGAGGCGACCCGGTGCGGCGCGGGCATGTTTGGCCATGCTGATTGTCCTTGCTTCCGTGTTGAGCGTGTGGAACACCTACGCGCTCGCTTTGCAGTACCAACGCGAAATCGCACCGGGTTTCGTTTCGGTCAACCGCTCAGGGTGGCTCAGCACCCAGCTTCGGCTGCCGGGCAGCGTGGACTACTGGCGGGTGCAGACTCCGAGTGACCTACCTGAAGGCAACCGAGTGGGAGAGTTAGTGGTTGTTGGCCGTTGTAATGCGCTCTACAGATGGTCGAGTCACAACTGGTTGCTGTTGGAGTCAGGCGGACCGGGAGATGCACACCCTGATGAGGACGGCGCGCCCGCACGAGACGCCGCCGGGCTCCGCGTGAAGGTGACGGCCAAGTATCCCATTGAGCAGTTGACCACCCCCGTCGTTCTGCTCGAGCGTGACAACGGATCCGAACGCGAAACGATTGAACTCGTCCGGGTGCGCGGTGGTGTTGTTCTTCGAGCGTCATTTGATCCGGCCAAGGGCGAGGTCATCGAAATGGATGACGGCGCGAACACTTTCACGGCTGACCTGGATGTCACTGAGGATCCGCGTGTTGGTGAACTGCTGATACGCCCCCACGGGGTCCAGCGGAGCTTGTTGACGGCCTATGGGCTGACCTCGCCGGCCATTAGCGCTTGGCGTGTTCCGAACCAACCACAAGGTGTCACGATCACGGCGAAGGATCTTCCGACGCCCTTGTGCGACGAAGTGTTGGGTCAATGAGGCTGTCTGGTTCCTCGACCCCAGTTCATTGCCGGCTTCTCCACGAAATACCAACTCAAAGCAGCAGTGCCGACGGTTGTTAACGCGGCGAAGATCCCCATTCGTATGAAGCTCGCCTGCAGGAACGGTTCGTCGAACCACCTCTGGTAGAGGATCATCCACGCCTCATGCCAGATGTAGATGCCATAGGACACAAGGCCGACCCAGATGATGGGGCGGTTGGCGAGTAGAGCCGATACAACTCTGCTGTCTCGATTGCCGATTACTGCAGGTGTCAGGAACAACACAGCGACCGCCAGGTAGAAGACTCTGACAGCGAATGCCTGACGTGCAGAGTATGTGGGGAACATCGGAAGGCCGAGCTGAGTAGACATGAACCAGAAGGCCAGTATCGCGAGTGCCCAACAGGTCGCGCCGAAGGCGATCGAGCGGATCCAGCGGGGGAGTTCAATGTTGCTGTGGCTGATCCAGGCGCTGGCAACAGCGAGCAACATTCCGGGAATGAAGTCCGTCAGTCGCAGCGGGAGCCAGATGCCTGCTTGGCTGAAGGTGCTACCGGACACGCCGCCGATCAACAGGCCTATGTTCGCTGCCCACGCTGCTGCGGCCAACAACAACAGTGATCCGATCTCGACCTTCAACTGTGCCCTAGGTGAACGTGTACGCCTCGACATCAGCCACGCCCACACTGGTACGAACGCATAGAACGCGATCTCTATGCTCAGGGTCCAGGACTGTTGAATCGGACCTCCTGTGACCTGGGTGCCGTCGTAGGCATGAATCAGCAGCATGTGTGCGACGAAACTGTGCGGTTCTTCGAACGCAGGTGCACGCAGCACGAAAGCAATGATGATGAGTGCCACCCAGTAGGCCGGAAAGATCCGGATCAGACGCCTTTTCGCGTAGACACCTGTCGGGGTCGGCGGTTTCTGCGCGAACCGTGCAGCCACGAAGGGTCGGTACAACAGGAAGCCTGAGAGAACGAAGAAGACGGCAACTCCCACGTCCATCCGTGCCATGAACGGACCGAGCGTGGAGTGGCTCGTGATGAAACCGCTGAGAAGTCCGAGGTGGGTGACGAAGACTCCGATAGCTGCAAATGCTCGTGCGCCATCGAGTGCCGAGAAGTGAACTCCAACCGGCGCCGGCGACAGATCGTCTCCCCGGCTGGATCCAGGAGTTGCCGACGAGGCGTTCGATGCCGACGTGGCCACCATGCGTCCGATCCTAGTGGCGCAGTAGCATCAGACCCTGCGAACCCCCGGAGGTCAGGTGAAGTCCAAGCGGATCGGCGTACTAGTCGTCGCTTACAACGCAGCTACGACACTCGCACAGGTACTCGACCGGATCCCCCAGGATTTCCGCTCGTCCATTGACCTGGTGATCGTTGGCGATGACCACAGTCAGGACCAGACTCATCTGGTGGCGGTTGGATACAAGCAACTGGCCGAGGATCTTCCAATCGAGGTGACTCGCCACGAACGGAACCTGGGATACGGCGGCAATCAGAAGTGGGGTTATCAGCGGGCAATCGACGAGAACCTCGATGTCATCGTGTTGTTGCACGGCGATGGCCAGTACGCACCCGAGATGCTGCCCCAGATGGTGGAACCTCTGATCAACGGTGACGCAGACGCTGTCTTCGGATCCCGAATGATGACCCAAGGCGGAGCACGCCGAGGCGGCATGCCCCTGTACAAGTACGTGGGCAACAGGATCCTCACTACTTTCGAGAACGCCGTTGCCGGCGCGGATCTGACCGAGTGGCACTCCGGGTACCGCGCCTACTCAGTAGCAGCGCTCAAGAAACTGCCGTTCCAGAACAACAGCGATGGCTTCGACTTCGATACCCAGATCATTTTGCAGTTGATCGAAACTGGTCAGCGGATCGCGGAGATTCCGATCCCTACCTATTACGGCGACGAGATCTCCCATGTGAACGGGATCAAATATGCAAAGGACATCAGTTTCGAGGTGTCTCGCTACCGTGCGCACAAAATGGGCTTCGGTAGCGGAGAACTCGCCTTCGCCCAGGCTGCCTATGAAGAAAAGCTCGATGAGGACAGCTCGCACCGGATCATCAACAGATGGGTGGGATCCCGCACCAAGGCCAGGATTCTCGACCTGGGCTGTTCGGACGGCTCGATTGCAGCGCACCTTCGTGCCGATGGCCACCACGTTACCGGTGTCGATCTGATCGAACATGAGGGAGTAACGGAGCGAGTCGACCGGTTCCTGACCGCAGACCTCGACAACGGACTTCCTTCAGACCTGGACGGCCCATTCGATGTGATCATCGCTGCCGACGTTTTGGAACACGTCCGAAAGCCAGAAGATCTCCTGACCGAGATCCGGCCCCTGTTGGCCAAGGGCGGCAGCTTGATCGTCAGTGTCCCCAACTTCGGGCATTGGTACCCGAGGATCCGCACGTTCTTCGGTGTCTTCGATTACGACCGTCGCGGCATTCTCGACTCTGACCACGTCAGGTTCTTCACACGTCGGTCTCTGGAACGCTTGTTGAAGAACGCTGGATTCTCGGTCATCCAACGCGACGCCACCGGATTGCCACTCGAGGTATCAGCACGAGGCTCTGCTGGTGAGATCCCGCAACAAGGAACTGGCTCTCGGCTGGTCGCCAAGATCGATCGTGCGTTGATCTCGTTGCGGCCACAACTCTTTGCTTATCAGTTCCTCTACGAACTTCGCTCCGACACCAAGCGAAACGACTCCGACGTCGAGATCCTTGGCAGGTCGACACGGGCAACTACTGAATGAGCTCGACTCGTCCCGATAGACGGTTCTTTGGCGTCCTGGCTGCCATCATGGCGCTCGGGCTGGCGATCCGTCTCGGGTTCGTGATCGGTCGGCAGTCTCAGGTGGTGCTCAACGGCGGTGATGCCTACTGGTACCACTTCCAAGCGAAGCTGGTGGCTAGGGGAGACGGTTTCCTCCACCCCTTCTACTACTTCAAAGAAGGCGTATTGCGACCCGGGGCGGACCATCCACCAGGGTTCGTTCTGATCCTCGCATTCTTGGACCTGATCGGTATCGATTCCGCGCAGGGGCAGCGGCTTGTAATGACCTTCGTCGGCACAGCCACCATTGCTGTGGTAGCCCTTGTCGGTCGACGAATTGCGAACCCGCGCACAGGACTCATTGCTGCCTTCCTCGCTGCGGTCTACCCCAACTTCTGGATCAATGACGGGATGTTGATGGTCGAAACGATCTTCATCCTCGCCACGGCGGTGGCGCTGCTCGGCGTGTACCGCTATTTCGAGCAGCCGAGTGTTCGTGACGCGATCCTGGTGTCCGTCTCTTTGACAGTTGCGGCGATGACAAGACCCGAAGCTCTGCTTCTGTTCGTGATGCTCGCTTTGCCGCTCGTCATCGGACCGATTGTTGCCAAGGTCAAAGAAGCAGGTGAGTGGGGACCATCATTGCGGAACGGCGCGCTCCATCTAGGAGTGATGGCACTCATACCGATCGTGGCATTCACGCCATGGGTCCTCTACAACCTGAGCCGTTTCGAGACCCCGGTGTTGATCAGCACCGGAGCAGGGCAGACACTGGCGGTAGGGAACTGCGAGCTCACCTACTCAGGCGACTTCCTCGGCTTCTATGACACCAACTGTCTACTGCCGCCTCAGATCACTCCACCCGACATGGAGGACCTTTCCGTCGCAGACATCGAGTACCGCCGGATCGCACTCGAGTTCATGTCGAACCACAAGCGTCGGTTACCGGTGGTGATTGCGGCCAGAGTCGGGAGACAATGGCATCTCTTCAGAGCCGGTCAGAGCATCGGCCTCGATGGATATGTCGAGGGCCGCTCCGGGGGACCGCCCGGTTCCAGCTTCTGGCCCGTCCGCGAAGCACTCTGGAGCTACTACGCCCTGATTCCCATGGCCATAGCCGGTCTGATCGTCCTACGACGCCGTTCGGTCAAGATCTGGCCGTTGTTGAGTCAACCGATCTTGGTGACTCTCGTTGCAGCGGGCACCTTCGGCATCACCAGATACCGTGCCGGGGCAGAGGTCTCCATCGTGTTGGCTGCAGCGGTTGCAATTGAGTGTGTTGCTGCGGTGATATTCACCAAACCCGACGACCAAGAGCCTGTTGGCGAAACACCACAAGGGGAAACAGTTGATGTCTGAAAGCTCGGCCCAGCCCGCCGGAATCACCCAACAGGACATGGTTCACCGACTTCCCCAAGCTCAGCTAGTGGATAGGGTCGACTTCCTCGTCGACGCAGCTCGCAACAACAAGGTCGTGCACGTCGGTTTCGTGGACAGCGGGTGCTGGGAGTACCACAACCAGTTCGATTCATGGCTACACGCGCACCTCGATTCCGTTGCCAGCGAACTAGTCGGCCTCGATCTCGACTCCGCCGGTGTCGAACGCGCCCGAGAAATGGGGTTTGCGGCGCACGCGGTTGACTGTTCGGACAGTGAAGCAGTCGCAGCACTCGGTTTGGAGCCCATGGACGTTGCCATTGCTGGAGAGATCATCGAGCACCTCGACGACAGCGGTTCATTCCTCGATGGTCTGCATTCCCTGGTGCGGCCCGGGGGGACACTCATCGTCACAACACCCAACGCGAGCGGCTTGTTGAACGCCGGTGCTGCTGCGCTCGCCAACTACGAGGTGAATCACCCCGATCACGTGACCTTGTACTCGTGTTACACGCTCACCAATCTGTTGGAGCGCCACGGCTGGAGCGTCGACGGCGTCGCCACTTACGTGCCGACGCTAAAGGAGTTCAAGGCGCTGAAGGGGAAGATGAAGATTCTCGGTGCAGGCGCTCAAGCCGTGCTCGGGACCGAGAAACTACTCGCCAAGCTCGGTCGCCCCTTCTCCGCTGATGGACTCATCGTCGTTGCCAGAAGGCCCGACTGATTCAGGCTCCGTCATTGGTCGCTTGCTGGCATTATCCCGTTCGATGAATAGCAGATCCTCGACCTGCCGCTCGAGCTTTTCGTGTTCAGCCCGCAACAGAGCAAACTCCTCAGCCATTGCCCGGAGTCGCTCCTCTGAACGCGAGAATTCCCATGAGAAGTGCACCACCACGACGAACAGGAAGCCGACAGCCATGAACAGGAACGTCGCGGGTGGGTAATAGACCCCAGCAGCGTGGGAAAGCCTTTCGAGTAGCCCGGGGAACACCGCGACCGTTGCGAGAATGATTGCCACGAACACCCACAACAGTGAGTACTTGGTCCGGAGCTTTCGCTTGCGGACCATCTGGATCATCCAGACGATCGTTGCGAGCGAAACAACGGCTACGAACAAGTGAGCTCTCGTGCTCAGAGCACCATCGGATACGGGAACCGAGGTGACGACATCTTGAGCGGTCATGTGTCGGCCTCAGTGTTGGTGTCAGCTTCGCCCACGGTACCGGGCTCCGCGTCAAGAGGTATCGTCGTCGAATTCAACGGCGCCGGTCTGCGTTGGGCTCTTGTGATCATGGTGAAGATCACTCGAACGTAGTGGTACAACAACTTGAGCCGCACTGCTGATGGTTCCCCGCCGGCGCGTTGATGCATTTGAACCGGAACCTCAGCAATCCTGAAGCCCTCGTAATTCGCCGCGAGTAGGGCTTCTACCGATTCCATGTATTCCGACGGGTACGTGGTCGCGAAATACTCAAGAACCGGCTTGTTGAACGCCCGGAAGCCGGAACTGGTATCGGTAAATGATCGCCCGGAGAGCACCTTGATAGCGAACTGCAGAACCTTCATCGCTCGTCTGCGAGTTCGTCCAACCTCATAGGAGGTTTCTGACGCGAAGCGGCTGCCGATGACCATGTCGGCATTATCGAGAGCGGACAACAGACGAGGAACCATGGTGGGGTCGTGTTGTCCATCAGCATCGAATTGCACCGCAGCGTCGTAACCCTGATCGACTGCATAACGAAAACCGGTGCGAAGTGCTCCACCGATTCCCAAGTTGAACGGCAACTTGAGAACGACGGCACCGTGACGACGCGCGACATCTGCGGTGTTGTCGGTCGACCCGTCGTCGATGACAACAACGTCGAGGTCTGGCAACACTTGGGTCAACTCGGTCAGGACCCCGGGAAGGGTTGCCTCTTCGTTGAGTGCCGGAATTATTACAAGGCCCCTGATCGGAGTTCCCCTTCGCGTCGTTCGCACATGCGGCGTCTAGAGTCATCGAAGATATCCAACCGGCGCCGTTTCAGCACGACTTGATGACAAGCACACCCACCTCAGAAGCAACTTCACGGTCTCCCTTGTCACGGCTTTCACCGGGTCAGCGTGATGCCCTCTCGGTGGCGATCCTCGCTGTGATCATCTTGTTGACCCTTCCTGGGCTGTACCGCTACCAAGGGCCGCCGATGGAAGAGGGCTTCATGCTCGCTTTCCCCGAACAGATCCTCAAGGGCAACATGCCCCACAAGGATTTCCTGCACTTGTACGGCCCCGGCTCACTTTGGCTGCTAGCGGCGGTGTTCAAGGTGTTCGGAGTGACCCTCGAAGCCGAGCGGACAGTCGGACTGTTGCAGCATCTGGGAACCACCTTCGGATTGTTCTTCCTCATGAAACCGTTCGGGCGACGAATCGCCACGGCTGTCGGTGCTGTTTCGTTCGTGATCCTGATTGGGCCTGCTGGGCTATCCGCGCTCGCTTGGAACGGCGCATTGGCTCTCGGGTTGTGTTCATTGGTAGCTGGAGCCGCAGCGACAAGAGCCGACGGGATCAAAGGCACCCGACTCGCCGCCCTGAGCGGTTTTCTCGCCGGTGCGGCGCTGTTGTTCAGGCCCGACATGGTGATTGCCGTAGGCCTCGGATCAGTAGCGATGCTCTTCAGGCTCCCACGGGAGCGTCGCCCGGTGATGGTGATCGCAGGCGTTGTCACCTTGGCGTTGTACGTGCCGCACTTCGTGCTGTCGGGTTTCAGCGCCTCCTTCAAAGGAATGTTCATCGAACCGGTGTTCAAGCTCCGGGCAGGGAGAACGCTCCCAGCACCACCCTCATGGAACTCGATCGATGGGTTCCTCCAACGGGTCGGAACCCTG
Organism: Microthrixaceae bacterium; assembly: GCA_020439285.1. Classification (GTDB taxonomy): domain Bacteria; phylum Actinomycetota; class Acidimicrobiia; order Acidimicrobiales; family Microtrichaceae; genus JAGQSZ01. The sequence goes on along the minus strand of JAGQSZ010000026.1, from coordinate 10,316 downwards.
CGTACAACGGGTTGGCCATTACCCATGTTGGAACAGTCCCACCAGATCTTCCTTTGGTTCTGGCTCGTTCCCATATCGATGGCTGTGATCGTGTTCGCAGGGTGGAAGCTTCGACGCACCTCACCAGCATCGGACCGCACGACAGCGCTGTGGCCAGTGTCGCTGTTTACCGCAGCGCTGATCACCCAAGCACTGCAACGACCTGATTCGACTCACCTGGCGTGGGTCAGTGGAATCTCGTTCCCCCTGCTGATCCCAGCGGTGTACACGCTGGTCCGTCAATACCGCCCGAAGTGGCCATTGGCAACGATCCGCTATGGCGCAATTGCGCTCCCGTTGGTCATTCTCATCACGATCGTCCCGTTCTACCCCCTGCGCACCTATGCGGATCTCGTGTCGCAGAGCTTCGGGTTGAGCACCTTCGGATATCCCGTTGATCGAGACGGGCGGGTTTTCTATCTGGGGGATCCAAAGACAGCACGAGACGCGCAGATCATCACGGATTCCTTGAGTGAGCACGCTCGTCCTGGCCAGTCATTGATAGTTGGTCCGATGGACATGTCGCGTACCAACTACAGCGACTCGTACTTCTATTACTTGTTCCCAGAGCTGGAGGCCGGCACGCGCTACATAGAGATGGACCCCGGGCTCGCTGACACCGACGACTCTGGCCTTGCTGACGAGATCGAACGGGCAGACTGGCTCATTGTCTCAGACGTCTGGGCCGGCTGGACCGAGCCCAACGACAGCGCCAAATCCAGGTCCCAAGCCCCGAACAAAGTCATAGCTCGCGACTTCTGCACCGTGACCGCAGCGGGCCTGTTCAAGCTGCTGGAAAGATGTCATTGACATCCAGCCAAGCTGACTCCACAGGTCGGCTTTCTTGGACCGTTATGACGGCCAAAGGGCTAGGCATCATCGCCGGCGTCGCAGCGGTGCCCAGAGTTCTGTGGTTGCTCGTAGCGTCACGCGCGCCAGTAGGACTGTTTGATCCTCAGATCTATCTGAGTGCTGCTCAGAGCATCGCAGCCGGGCACGGGTACAGGTCTTTGACCGGGACAGTAACCACGTACTACCCGCCGGGCTACCCGTTCTTCCTAGGAGCGATCTATAGGGTTTGTGACCTCGTGGGATTGACAGGCAGATTCTTCACCGTCGTTGCAGTTGTCCAAGGAACGCTCGGTGTCTTTGCAACGCTCGGGGTTGCGGTGATCGCCGCACGCATTGCTGGTGCAAGGGTAGGCATGGCGGCGGGACTGGTTGTAGCGCTTTGGCCCAACTTGATCCTGCACACCACTTTGTTGTTGTCCGAAACACTGTTCATTGCTATTTCGGTGGGCGCTGTCTTGGCAGTGATGATGGCCTTTGATAGTTCTGGTCGAAAATCGAGTGTTTGGCTCGTCTCGTCTGGGCTTGTCTGTGGTTTAGCTGTGCTGACCAGACCTCAAGCAGGATTCTTGCTCGTGCCGGTGATCTTCGTCGCTACGCTCGCGTCCGGCATGGATTGGCGACGCACCATCGCTGTCACTGGGCTGATGGCCGCAGGGGTCGTTGTGGTCGTGGCTCCTTGGACACTGCGCAACGCTTCGGTAATGGGCAGCGCCGTGATTGTGTCCACAAACGTCGGTGACAACATCTGCATCGGATTCAATCCCGATGCGAACGGAGGCTTTGCTATGGCACCTGCTTGCCAGGCGGAGACCGCCTACACCGACGGTCCCACCCAAGAGGTGTCACGCGACAACGAGCTGAAGTCCAAGTCGATCAGATGGGTGAGAAACAACATCGGACGGCTTCCGGGGTTGTCGATCTCGAAATTGCGGATCACATTTGAAGGTGACCACGACGCTCTTCGAGCAGCGGAGTCATTCGACCAGGACAAGTTCCTAGCGCATTGGCAGAGAACCATGCTGCGTTGGGTCTCGGACCTGTACTACTGGGTCATGGCTGTTCTCGGCGTCAGCGGTCTCTTTGTACTCGCAAGGCTCATCCGACCCAAGAGTGAGCACCACGAAACGCGACAGGGGGATCCTGCACCTGTTGCCCGCAGCTTCTCCATGGAGCGTTTCCTCGGGTTGTACGTAGTGCTGACCATCGCCGTGGGCGCACTCGTGCCGATTCTCAGCTTCGGCGACCAGAGGTTCAAGGTCCCAGTGGAGCCGTTCATCGCGATCCTTTCTGCGTTGATGCTGTCGAGGATCGCATCGCTGTTCCTGAGATCTGAATCCCCGCATGAAATGGTGATCGGTGCCTGACCGGTACAGTCGTGCGGTGCGTTCAGTGGTCGTGATCCCGACTTATCAGGAGGCCGACAACGTCGACCGTCTGTTGCGGTCGATCCGTAGTCATGCCCCCGACCTCGACATCATGATCGTGGATGACAACAGCCCTGACGGAACAGCCGATATCGCGGACCGTCTAGCCAGCGAACTCGGCGGGATTGAGATAGTGCGGCGCCCTGGAAAAGCCGGTCTCGGGGTCGCATACCGGCATGGCTTCCGGCATGCCCTGAGCCGCGGATATGACGTGATCGGTCAGATGGACGCGGATTTGTCCCATGATCCGACCGTCCTTCCACAGCTGCGGGCTCGCCTGGCCGAAGGGTTCGACGTCTGTGTTGGGTCCAGATATGTGCCCGGGGGATCCGCACCGAACTGGGGATGGGTCCGCCGACAGCTATCACGCTGGGCGAATTCCTATGCACGGGCAATGCTCAAGTTGAACTTCAACGATGCCACCACGGCGTTCCGGTTCTACAAGGCAGACGTGCTCGAGGGGATTGATATAGATGGCACTACCGCCAATGGCTATCTGTTTCAGATAGAAACCGGATTTCGTGTTTCGAACCACGGGTATCGCGTTGCCGAGATCCCGATCACCTTCTTGGACAGGGAAGCTGGCGCATCCAAGATGGCTGTTTTCGAAACGATGGTTGAGACGGCCTTTCGCGTTACCTGGTGGGGCCTGGCTATTCGGGCGCCCAGATTCACCGCGGTTATCCGCAAGACGGCGCCGGGGAGCTATCTGGAAGCAAGGGTCCGGAATTCGAAACAGCAATCTGATCAAGGTTGACGACTTGGTTTCAGATCAGGGAACTAACGGCTGCTCTGGAGACGTCGACGACCGCCAAGTGATCGTCCGAAGGCGACCTGCGAGCTCCTACGCTACCGAACCGCTCGGCTACGTCGACTCGCTCGACGGTCTGCGGGGCTACTCGATGGCAGTGGTCATGTTCTACCACGCCAGATTCACGTTCTTTCCCGGCGGTTTCCTAGCAGTATCGCTCTTTTTCACTCTCTCCGGCTTTCTGATCACCTCGTTGCTGATCCGCGAATGGGCATCCGATCGGGCGATCGACATGCGTGCATTCTGGTCACGCAGATTCAGGCGTCTGATTCCAGCTGCGTGGTTGACGTTGACAGCGATTCTGGCCCTCGGTGCGTTCAACGTCTGGGATGGCGACCAACTCAAGGCTCTTCGAGGTGACATACCGTTCTCACTGCTACAGGTCGTCAACTGGCATTACGTCCTGGAGGACCGGACCTACGGTGGGAGTTTTGTAGCTCCAAGCCCCGTAGAGCATTACTGGAGTTTGGCTGTAGAGGAGCAGTTCTACCTGCTCCTGCCTCTCGTTGTTCTCGCTGTTCTGACAATTGGACGTCGTAAGAGTCTCCAGACGAATTTGAAGCGTTTGGCGTTCGTGTTCACTTCCTTGATCATCGGCGGTGCGGTACTCAATGGGTTACTGGCCAGGTCGTCGATAGACCGCGCCTATTTCGGAACCGATACAAGGATGCCCGAGATGGTCGCGGGAGCATTGCTGGCCTGCGCGATGGCCCGAAGGCTGCGATTCCCGGACGGCATGGCGAAGAGGATTCTGCGTGCTGTCGGTGTCGCAGGGCTACTTGGAATCATCGCGCTTTACTTATTGGGGTCCTTGCGTGCCCAGTGGATGTACCCGTGGGGACTTCTCGCCACGAGCGTTACAACGTGCGCTGTCATTGCCGGGAGTCTGCAGGGTGGGATCGCTGCACGGTTCCTCGCATTCAAGCCTGCAGCGATGTTGGGCAGGATGAGCTACGGAACGTATCTGATCCACTGGCCCGTCTTCTTGATTCTGACCCCGGCGCGGATTGGTTTGGCCCCCGTACCGCTGTTCGCTGTCAGAGCAATCGTCTCGATCTCGTTGTCGACTCTCATGTACTACTTCGTTGAGGAACCCGTCCGACGCCGTAGAGCCCTGAAGGAATGGCGCTTCGCTACGGCTCTGGCTGTGATCCTGCCGGTCCTGTTGCTGAGCACCTTTGTCGTCACTCACAACGCTGAGGGTTCATCCATCATTCAGCGTGATCCGACGGGCTCCGCCGTGACTTCGGTGCCCGCAACTCGGACCGAACACGTATTGATAATTGGGGATCAGGGCGCAAGCGTGCTGGCTCGATCCGTTAGCTCCAAAGCAACTGTGGATGGAAAGTCCGTACGTATGGAGGTGTCAGCATCTGCGGTTGACGACTGCGGATTGGTCAATGGTGGTTGGGTCCTAGTCGCACCGGGCACTGTCGAGCGTGACGTAGCGCGCTGTGCAGACGCGGTCCCCACGTGGGCCGCGGCTATATCAGAACAACGGCCTGACCTAGTTCTCGTGATCCCTTCGGAGCGTGATGCCGCAATCCGTCGGCCCGACAGCAGGAGTGATTGGGCGGTTCCAGTCCCAACGAATGGCACCGACTTCCGTGCCCTCGAAATAGGAACAACACTCGACACGCTGGCCGAGGCCGCCGACTCCGTGAAAGCCGAATTGGTGGTCACGTCTGCCCCAACAGTCCTGCGCGATGCTCCGAGCCCCCCACCGGAGCGGACGCCAGAGAGCGGTGCCCAAGCAGAAGAATTCGCCGCGGTCGAGGAAGCCATCATGAAGGAATCGGCTCCGGACCCTGCATCCTTTCCTGATGACGAAGCCCGTCTGGCGGAACTCAGCCGTACGGCGCAGTACGTGGCCAAAATGCGAGGCCTCGAATTCGTGGACCTCTCCAGCGACCTGACCGAAAAAACGGGTAAGTCAGTTCCCTTGGACGCAACCGCTGAATCCACGGCGTTACCCAAATCTGTGGCCGCTTCGTTGACCAAACGGCTTGCCGAGTTGTCGCTCAACCGGGTGGTTTCCAAGGCAGTTCCGGCGCCGGCACCCGAGAGCCTCCGTGACGTGCAGATCCCGGAGGCACCACCGGTAACTCCTCGCTTGAAAGTTGCCCCGGGTGAGCGGACGACCTTGCTCGTGGTGGGCGACTCCCTTGCATATGGGCTGGGCTTTGGGCTCGTCGACTGGGCAACCGACAAGGACGTAGACGTGACCGTTGCAGCGCAGTTCGGATGCCCGATTGCACGAGGCGGCCGCTATCGAATCCAACGGGATTCACAGGTGTTCGAGCCGGGCTGTGACTGGGGCCCAACCTTTCCAGAACTGATTCAGACCCACCGGCCCGAGGTGGTCATGTTGTCATCGAGTGTGTGGCAGGTGGTTGACCGTCAGTTGCCTGGAGACACTCAGTACCGGCACCTCGGCGACAAGCTGATGGACCGTTATGTCTTGTCGGAGTTCCTGACTGCGGTGGACGCATTGGCCAGTGGTGGAGCCACCGTGGCGCTGTTCACATCGCCGTACATCGAATCGGGTAGAGAGAAGGGCTATACGGGCCTGCCCGAATCCGATCCGAAGCGGATGGATCAGTTGAATGACATCATCCGCGAGGTCGCAAAACTGCGTCCGACAGTAACCCGGATCATCGACCTTGCGGCTTGGCTAGGCGGACAGGATGGACGTGATATGGATCCCACAAGACGACCGGACGGCATCCATTTCACCGACGCCGAATCCAGATCCATAGCGGACTGGACCGGCCCCCAGTTGGATGCAATAGCCCGAGGACAGTGACGCAGCGAAGCGTCATGCAGTTCAGTCACTGGGGCCGTAACGACTCAGCCGAGACGAGAGCCAGACCTTGCAGCGTCGCGTGGTATCACGGGTGCATCCCTACCGGTGCCTGACCCCGATGAGGACTCCTCGTGATAGTCCTCATCGACGTTGACTGCCCAGATGTCGTGATCACCCTGACCGAGGATGTTCTCGACGGTGAGCATCGCGGTCAACATCGAGTGGTCCTGGTTGTTGTACTTGTGCATCCCATTTCTGCCCACGGGATGCACGTTCGGGGTGTTCTTGACGATCCAGTCGTTGAGGACCTCGACCTTTTCGGTGTAGACGTCATCGTAAACCGGATACGCCTTCGGTTGGCGAACTACATATCCCTTGCCGACCTTCGATGGGTCCACCAGGCCGAGGATCGACAGTTCCCGCTTGCCCCTTTCGATGAGCTCTTCATCAGAGGCGTTCCACAAGTCGTCACCCTCGAACACGAAGTACTCGAGCCCCAGGCATGTGTTGCCGTCCTTGACCAGATACGGAGACCATTGCCCGAAGTTCTGAATACGTCCGACCTTCACGTCGGGTGAGTGAATGTAGATCCAGTTGTCGGGAAAACCGGCGGACTCGGGCACCACCAGGGCCACTGTCAAGAAGTCTCGGAATCCCAGATCATCAGCAGCGTCGAGAACATCTTGGGAGGGCTGAGGGTCCATTGCCCGCAACAGAGCGGGGAAAGGCATCGTAGATATGACGTGATCAGCTTCGAAGCGAAGCTCTTGGCCATCCTTGGTGCGGGCGAAGACCTCAGTGGCCTTCCCATCGTGCTGAACCACCTTGTCGACGAGCGTCTCCATGAGGATCGTCGAGCCAGACTCTTCAACGAGTTCGGCACACTTCTCCCACATCATGCCGGGACCGAACTTGGGGTACTGAAACTCCTCGATCAGACTCGTGACCTGAGCTGAACCTGTACGTCTCCCAGCGAACTTCCGGCGAATGGGTTCCCAGATCGCATCGAAGATCGACATTCCCTTGATTCGCTGAGCGCCCCAATCAGCCGAAAGCTCAGAGGCCGGAACGCCCCACACCTTTTCGTTGTAGGTCTTGAAGAAGTGGTCGAAGAGGCGGCGACCGTAATTGGCGACGATGTAGTCCTCGAGGGTGTCCTGCGTCTTGGGTGGGCGAACGCGCACCCACAATGCCGACAGCACGCAACGGACAGCCTCGATGGGACCCAGGTTCATTAGCGCATTGACCGGCTTGATCGGGTAGTCGTAGTACTTGCCCTTGTAATAGATACGGCTCATCCGTGGACGCAACAGGAAGTCTTCATCGGGAAGGATTTCGTGCCAGAGAGCTTCGACCTCGGGCACCTTGGTGAAGAACCGGTGGCCACCTATATCGAAGCGGTAGCCGTCGCGTTCCACAGACCGGGAGATGCCGCCGACGATCTCATCAGCCTCGATAACGGTGCTGCGAACACCAGCCTTGGAGAGTTGGTACGCAGCGGTCAATCCTGCGGGCCCTGCCCCGATGATGACTACGTGGGTGTCGTTGGCTTCCGAAGGGGCTTGATTCTGTCCAGCCGATGGCTTTTCTGGAACGGGAGAATTTGATGATTCAGTCATGATGAGAGGCGCAGCTCGTTGTGATTGAGCCGTCAGTGGATCGTAGTTCGTGCGTGACGATCTACCTTGATCCGTGCTGAGAGGTCACTACATGACTTTGAGAGACCAAGCCCGCCCAGCAGTCGTGTCATCAAACGGTTGCTGCGAGCCGGTGCCTGCACGGTTCAGCGTTGGCATGAGACGACTGGACCCGTCGGATCGACATGATCGAATCCGTCCTGAAGCTCGCAACTCGAACCGACCAGCAGTCGAATGACTGACGATCGCTCGAGCTGTGAAAGAACGTTGTCATCGACTGTTCTTGTTGGTAGGCGTTGGCTCCACTGACTCGCTCGCTGGTTCCATCAGCGAGGGTCACGTCGAAGGCGGTTCGGGAGGTCATCTGCTGATCCATATAACGACCATACGAAACCCATCTTGTGGATCGATAGAACCTCAACTTGTGAACTCCGAAGGGATTCTGGTGGACACAGCGGTTGATAGATGGTGCATAACGGAGGTCCGCGTGGATCGGGATGTGGAACAAGACAACGGTCAGGATTCGGGGCACGGCTTTCATGGCAGTATTGGACTGTGAGCGATTCCCTTGATTCAGACGTCTCCGAAGAGACATCCAGCGAGGAGTTCAGCTGTCCGAGGTGTGGCCGAACGGTCGTGGAGAGCTACTACGGTCCGTGCAGTTCATGTCGAACCACGTTGCGAATGACCGTCACCAAGGACGCTGTCGATGTCGATGACGCGGAGTACGTGCCGAAGATGAACGTCACACCCAACGCAGTGGCCACAAAGGACTAGTTCTCGGGGCCACTCAAGAGCATCCCGATGGGGGAGAGTATGGGAACTTCAGCAACGGTAATCGTGATCGGCGCAGGCCCTGCCGCATTAGCTGCAGCAAACCATCTGGGTACCGTTCCGGGGCTCGACGTAGTTGTGGTTTCGCCAGGTGGCTCGTCGGACTTTCTAGCGGGAACACTTCCTGTTGCAACCGGTGACGCCGAGGTATCCGACTATCGAGTTCCGGTAGCAATTGACGGCGTGCGGGTGATCGACGCACGAGCTGGTGCCATCCGTCCAGCAACGGGAACCTCTGGTCCTGCAGTGCTCATCAATGGTGACTGGCTCGAAGCGCAATCCGTGATCGCTGCGCCTGGATTGGCAGTTGCCGAAATCGGTGCTGCACCGAACCTGTATGGATTCTGGGGTCTGGACGGTGCCAGCGAAGCACGATCCTCAGTTACTTCTTTCGATGGTGGCACGTTGACTGTCGCGATTGCTTCTGGCGTCTACCGCTGTCCTCCGGCACCGTATGGCCTTGCCATGCGTTTGGCGGAACGCGTGCGTTCGCTTGGACTCACTGCACAGGTACGCCTGACCACACCAGAGGATCGCCCGTTGGCCGCAATCGGCACATCGGTTAGCGACTATCTGCGCCGGGCCTGTGACGAGGCCGGAATCGAAGTTCGCTACGGGTTCGCCCTGAATCCAGACGCTTTGAACGAAGGGGTCCTAGCTGACGTGTCCGGCGAAGTGCTCGACACAGACCTCGGCCTAGTGGTGCCCCCGCACTACAAAAACTTACTGCTCCAAGACGCGGCTTCCACCGGGCCTCTGGTTGAAGTGGACGAGTTTGGGCGCACTTCTATCGATGGGGTTTTCGCAGCCGGGGACGCGGTCGCTCGACCGTTCCCAAGAGCCTCGGCACCTGCTGACGTTAGCGGACTGATCGCAGCACGTGGTGTGCTGCACACGCTGGGCCTAGCTGATGAACCCTTGGAAATCCTGCCCGAACCCGATTGTTTCGTCGACCGTGGATCGGGTCAGTACTCACGGATCCAGATCACCTATCCCGATGGTGTTCCGCCTTCTGCCGAGCCTTACGTGACGATCAGTGATCCTCGGCATGAAACGCACGCAGCGTTCACCGAGGCCCGCAGGACTTGGATGTCCATGTGCGGTTCGTGATCACGTCGGTAATCCGATAGTGCGTCAGCCAAGGGATGCTGCGGCCTGGTCGGTAGCCCAGCGATAATCGGCCTTTCCGGAGGGGGAACGTACAACCGCTGGAACACGGATGATTCGCTTGGGCAACTTGTATCTGGCGATCAGCTTGTTGGCATTGGACACCAGATCCTCATCGGTAACCGCGTGACCTGGACGTATCTCTACGATCGCGACGACTTCTTGCCCGTATCGCTCAGATGGCATGCCGCAGACAACGGCGTCGAAAACACTGGGATGCGTTTTCAGAGCTGTTTCGACTTCCTCGGCGAAGACCTTCTCACCACCGGTATTAATACAGACCGAGTCTCGACCCAGCAGTTCGACGGTCCCATCTTCTGACCGGCGTGCGCGGTCTCCTGGGATCGCATAGCGAACACCGTCGATTGTCGGGAAGGTCAAGGCTGTTTTCTCTGGATCGTTCAAATAACCGATCGGTACACGTCCGCTCTGTGCGAGCCAGCCGATCTCGCTGTCTCCAGGCTTCAGTATCCTGCTCAGGTCCTCACTCAGGACGACTGCGGTTGAGGAACTCTCGAAACCACTGTCGGGTCCAGTGTTGGCCGAAGTCGAAGCGAGCGCCTGACGACCCGACTCTGTGGATCCCAGAACGTCAATGATCCTGACGTTCCCGATCGTGTCCAGGATCCGCTGCTTTGACTCCGTCGATAGGACCGCTCCGCCAGAGATCACGTGTCTCAACGACGAAAGGTCCGGGCTGAGACCTGTTGATCGTTGCTGGTCGAGGGCATCGAGTAGCGGTCGTG
>JAGQSZ010000276.1 GCA_020439285.1 Microthrixaceae bacterium | reverse complement strand
GCCGCGCTTGCCTACCTCCGTCCAGGAGACGTGATCTGCTGTACCGCCATCGACAGGTTGGGACGCAGCGTCGCGGAAGTGACGGGAACCCTCGCGAACCTCACCGAACGTGGGATTACTGTTCGGGCGTTGCGGGAGGGCATCGACACCTCCACACCGACAGGACGGGCAGTGGCGGCGATCATGGCGTCCCTGGCGGAGCTGGAAGCCGACCTCGGACGTGAGCGCCGAGCAGCGAGCAGAGCCGCGCGCATTGAACGGGGACTCCCCGCCACGTGTCCTCCCAAGCTGACCGCCGATCAGCAGCGGAGGCTTGTCCGTCTGTATCAGGGTGGGGAACCTGTCGCCGAACTGGTGAAGCTGTTCGGCGTCAGCAGGGCGACGGTGTTCCGAGTCCTGGCACGGCACAAGGACGCGGCGTAGTGGAAACGGTCACCGAACTCACCGCCAACATGGGCGGAAGGTGGCTTGTCGTCACGCGGGACAGCAGCCATGTGTGGGACTTGGACAAGCTCACCTACACCCGCCGCCCAGGTGCCAACGCTGCGCGGATGGTGGGGGACAACACCCCACAGCCCAAGCGGCGGGCTTCCTGCTGCACCACCTCATCAAGCCGCGCCGCGATGTCGATGCTCTCCCACTGGGGATCGTTGATGAAGTCGCGGCGTAGTTTGTCGTGCCGCTCGTCCAGGTCTCGGCACACGGCGTTGCGGATGGCAGCAGCTTTGCGCCTGATGAGGGTTTCCCAGTCCTGATCGGACATGCCCCGTTTGCGCGGATAGCGGATGATGCGGTCAGCCTTGCCCATGAGATTCCGCTCCCACGGATACAGCTCGTCCACGTAGAACTGCCAGCGGGCTTTGTCGAACGCGGCGTCGAATGTCTCTTCGGCGGTCATCCTCGGTGACGTTACCGGGATCTGCCCTCGGCTTAGCGCTACGGCTCGGCTCTCGCCCACACCGCCCGCCAGGTGCTAATACGGGATTAACACCAGCGGGCAGCGGGGACTAGAGCCAGGTCAACCACACTTCGTGTGACTACCTCACTTCGCTCGGTCAGGCAGCAAGCTCCCGCGCAGCGACAGTGAACGGATTGCTCTCGTCGTCGTCCAGCTCCACGGTGTGAGCAGCAAGCTCCCGCAGGGACACCTCGAACGGGTTCACCTCGTCAACCAGGTCGCCAGGCAGCGACAGGATTCCCCAGCGGTGCTCGTCGGTGAAGGATCCCCACTCGATGTGGCGCATGTGCACGTCCCACTCCACCTCGGACACCAACGCGGCGTCCATCGTGCCAGCGACAGGGGTCAGTTCCAGGTGGTCGATGATGACGTGCCCCGCAACGTCAACCAGGTAGTCGCGGACGCGGGCGTCCAGCTCGGTTACGTCGAACCCGCTAGCGCGTTCCAGTTCAGAGGTGTAGTCGTCAAACGCCATTTCGATTGCGCGGATGACACGGGCGGCGGCATCAGAAGCCATGATTTTCTCCAATTGTTTTCGTGTGGTTCGCGGGGCTTCGACTCCCGCGTTCTTACTGTTCCATTCTAGCATGAAAACACCCTCTGAGCAGCGAAAACAGGTTGAATTCGGGTGTTTGAACCTGAAGATTCCCTGTGAGTTTGCGCGCTACGACAGGTCTGAAACATGAAGTGTCGCAAGGGATTTCATTTCTCTGTTTCGGCTCAGCGGTAGAGCCGCGCTGGCTGGTAAGATTAGAGCCGTCTCCATTTCGTGTGGTGACACCGCCCGTTGAGCCTGCTTCGAACCTTGCTCAACGGGCTTCACTATTTGTCCGGTGGACACGGGTCAGTGCGCCAGCCGTGGGAGTGCGTCGGACAGTGGTCTCGGTCTTGCGCCGCGCCGTGCAATTCCCCAGGTCATGCCCAGGCGGATGTCCTGTCCAATGCTGGCAGGGTGTCTGCTGGTCGATGGAGACAAGCGGTAGGGCACTACCTGGGACAAGCACAGGGGGACGTAGATGTTTCGAGGTCAATCGGTGTGTAGCGCCAGCCACACGGCGTCGGACACGTGCCCATGCCATGCCAGCGCGGCGATTGCCGATGCGATGCCGTGCAGCTTGTCCCGCTGGGGATCGAGGCGCATCAACACGTGCGCGGCGTCGATCATCCGCTCGTCGCCGCTCCATGTGCCGCTCATGGGGTCGTCACCCGCCGCGTAGACATAGCGGCACTCGCGCATATCGCTCAGCTCCGCTCGCAGGATGATGAGTTGTCCTGGTGCGGGATCGGGGATGTCGCAGCCTGGTGGCTGGCTGCGCGCTGAACCCACATCGGGGTTGTCGTACTCAAGAGGTTCGATGGGCACCAACCACGGCGGGTCGTCCGTCCCCGCCGCGATGTCCTCGGACGGGGTTGGTGACCACCTCGCGGCGTCGTTCCAAGGGAAGTCGTCAACCTCGTCCAGCGCCGCGTCGATGGCGTCGATGATGTCGTCCATTTAGTCCCCGTCCAGCGCCTGGCGCAGCGCTTCGCTGACCTGTCCATCCGCACCCACAACCGCCGCGATAGCGGTGGCAATGCCGCGCATGGAGTCGTCATCGCGGCGCAGCGCATCCGCCTGTCGAACCAAGGTTGGGTCTCCGCTCCACTCGCCGCGCTCCCAGGTGACGGTTCTCCCGTCGCGGGTTTGTCCGGTGAAGTGAGCCTTCATCATTTCGGGCTGTATCCGTCCCTGGCGGCGCAGCGGGGACACAGCACATGCACCCAACCAAACTTTTCGTGGGGGACACCCGCAGCTCCGCAGTTCTCACACGTGCTCTGTGCCTTCGCTGCCGCAGCGTCAATCAGCTCCCTGACTTCGGCGTTGGCGGGCGGCGACACCAGCACTATCAGTTGGGCGTGCTTCTCCTTGATGTGGATGTACTCGGTCGCGGGCGACACCGCCGCGATTGCCCTGTCCAGCTCCACGAGCAGGGGTGCCCATCCCTCACCGCATCGGACGCGGGGTTCCCATCGCGGCGCGAAGCGACTTCGGACTTGGGCGAAGGGGTCGTCACTGCTGCTGGTGCTCATGGCGTGATCGTCGCTCCAGCGCAGCGGCGTCCGCCAGTTGGGGAGGGGGACGTGCCACGCCGAAGGCGATGTATCAGGTAGCGCCGAAGGCGTTGACGTGTCATCGTCCTTCGGAGCGGCGTTCAGCTAAACCCGCGCCGTTCGGGCAATAAACACCGAACGGGTACGTGATTCGGTGTTTATTCGGTGAATTTGGCTACCGCCGCCACGGTGGGTGATGCGCGACATTAACAAAACCGCAGGTGAGAGGCTACCAGCGGCGACTAGCGGGACTCACGCACGCTGGAGGTTTGCGAGGTCTGCTAACAGAAGGTTAGGGGTTCGAATCCCT
>JAGQSZ010000275.1 GCA_020439285.1 Microthrixaceae bacterium | reverse complement strand
GCCGTCGCGACACCCCCACGATGCGGGACGGCTCGGCACGGAACGACGCCGCCATGCCCTGGGAGAACTTCGTGAGTCGGGTCCGGTCGTAGTGGGAGCCGTGCACGACGGGTGCGGTGTTGGTGGCCATGAAGACCAGGAACCGGTAGTAGAAGATGAAGTCGTCGCGGAACTGCTCCGGTTCGACCGGCGGCGTCGTCTCCTCGACGTGGTGGCCCAGCTCCGCGAGCAGGTCGGCGGTGGACTGCAGGGTCGACCGTGTCGGTTCGTCGATGTCGGCCAAACCGGGGATGGCGCCGAGCACGCCGACCCTCAACCTCCGCGACGGCGGCCCGGTGACCTCGCCCATCGGCGGCATCGACCGCGGTCGGAACACCCGCTCCATCTCGGCGTAGAAGCGGGCGGTGTCGCGAACGGTTCGAGTGACGACACCATCGACCGATATGGACACCGGCAGGTTCTTCTCATCTGCGTGGCGACGGAGTCGACCCAGACTCGGCTTCAATCCAACAAGGCCCGCCGCTGCGGCGGGAATCCGAATCGAACCGCCACCGTCGACAGCATGCGCGATCGGGATGACCCCGGCGGCCACCAGTGCGGCGGATCCTCCTGACGATCCGCCCACGGTGTGGGAGACGTTACATGGGTTTCGGGTCGGTTCGCGGTCGGGGAATTCGGTCGATGGAACGAAACCCCATTCGGGCATCGTGGATGTTCCGATGATCGACATCCCCATGCGTTCAATGTCGCGGGCAACTCCACGGGTGCGTTTCTGGGGTGGGGCATCCGCCATCGCAGCCGCACCCCAGGTGGATGGGAGTCCCGCGACAGGAACCATGTCCTTTATATATGTGGGCAGGCCGTGTAGTCCCCCGCGTTGGGAGCGGCCCCGCGGGATGTCGGCAAGGGCCTGCGTGTACCGCTCGAACATGACCGCGCCGATGCGAGGGTCGACCTCGTTGGCGCGTCGGATTGCGGATTCGATTACCTCGCGGGCCTGTACATCGCCGGCGTCGAGGGCAGCGATCGTTGCTACGCCGTCGAGTCGTGCGAGTTCGTCGTCATACGCGTTCACCTCGGGCAATCGTTGTGATCCGGCGGTGCCGGATTCGTTGTTCGACTGGGTGGCAGTGAATCGTTGCTCGCTCGACGTTGACTCGGTCGTCATTGGGCGACTCTATATCCGGCAACTCGCCTGGCATCCTGTCGATTGGTGCGGGTCTCGGCAGAGCCTGCCACTTGCGATGTTCGGTGAGTTCATGTTTGGTCGCGCTCGGGACGACTGTTCTTACGCTGGGCGCGCCGTTCAGAAAGTCTCTCCTTCTTGGCCTTGACCTTGTCGACGGCGGCTCCACCCAGACGCTTGGCGCCTTGGACCCCTTGAGCACCTGTCTCTCGTGCTCGGTCGACCTGTTCGGAAGCGGCGTCACGCCACTTCCGGGGTTCAGAGACACCGCCTTTGGATTCAATACCCAACAGTTCGCGGAACTCATGAACATCGGCGGTCACACGATTGCTGGCCTTGACCACGGATGGGGATTGTCGCGGGTTCAAGAAGACTCTGTCGTTGGCTCGTGCGATGGCCATGTCCATGCTGCTCAACAACTCTCGGGTCAGTTCTTCAATTTCCTGTCGTCTGTGCTCGCGTGCAGCAATCAATCCGAGCCGATGACGATCCAACTCCTCAGGCGAGACCTGCATCATGCGGTCGAGTTCAAGCACTCCGACTGAATCGTGCAGCTCGAAACAACGGGCCAGAACCACCAACCATTTCGTTACCTCGGACTCCAAGTTCTTTGTGATGTCAACAAGGTGGCCGGGCTTGTCCGATCCTTCGACCTGCCCGGCGAGATCACGCAGTTCGCGAAGTACATAGCCCTCGACCTCATGAATTGTCTGGGTAGCCGCCTGTACTTTCGACCAGGTGACTTCCGAGACGCTGCCCACCGTAGATCGGACGTTCATCGCATCTCGGATCGTCAGGTCGACGCCGTCGAGCCGTGCAACCATCTGATTCGTCAAGGACCGCAGGACATCGTCGAGTTTCGCATCGATCCTGGCGAGATAGTCGACGATCGCGTCCATCTGCTGTTGCATTGCGAACTGGGCCATCATGCCGGCAGCGCCAGCGAGCATTGCAGGGTTGGTTGCTAGGGCACCGGGTTTCGTTACGATCTGCACCCACTGCTTGATGTGGCCGGGCTGTCCGACCATCGCATGACTGACACCAGGGGTTGAGGTCGGCACCAGCCCGAATTGCTTGACCGCTTGTGCGGATTCGCTGGTCAACTTGACCCAGCGGCCTGATTCCGAGGCGATCTGCGCACCCGCTTGGGCCACAGTCGCCCCGGCTGCGAGCACCGTTCCCATGGGGACGGACCCCGATCTGGGGATTCCGGTCGAGTCCATGAAGTGGTCGACCGCCACCGGGTCACCGAGAATCGCGAGGCCTTCTCCGTCGCTGACTAGTTCAATCTCCTCAGCCATCGAAAGTCGCTCCCGGCCACCCGACGCGCCGGTGCCGCTAGGCGCGCATGGAGATCAACGTATCAGTTGGACAAGCGCTGAATGCGTGCGCTGCCGAGCCGACGGTCGGGCATCGACTTGCGAGTTGAAGGCTAGGAGTTCGCCTTGATTACTAGGTTGTTGTTGACCGGTGTCGTGTTGCGAAACAGGTCCAGGACCGGGCAATGGTTTTCAACGGCTTCCGCGAGTCGTCGATAGTCGTCGTCGGACTCGGGACCATCGATCGTAGCGGTCACGCGAACCGCTCCAGGGCCTGGTCGGGTGTTGGGATCCGCCCCGAAGAATCCCCGAACGTCAAGATCTGCTTCTACCTCGACCTTGACGTGGTCGAAACGAAGGTCGAGTTGGGCTGCCCAATACTGATAGGTGATGGCGTTGCAGGAGCCGAGAGAGGCGAGCGCATACTCGATCGGATTGGCGGCGACGTTGCCGCCTCCGAGTGCTGCAGGTTCGTCGACTGTGATCCGGTGTCCCGAGCCGAACTTCACGGCGACTTCCGTAGTTCCCACCAGGTCATGGTCGGCACGGAAGACGACCTGCGCCGCCTGGGGGTTGGAAGTTACAGCGTCGACGGTGGCGTCAATGAGCGGACGGAGGGGTGATGTGAGGGTGTCTGTAGTTGTCACGGGAGTAATGCTGATATTCCTGATCAACTTTGTCAAGAATTACTTTCCGGGTTGATTGATCAACCCATGGGGCTCATCGACGAAAGGGATTTCAAGGTCTTCCGCGTTTGTTGGCAGGCCGCAGAGTTCATCCGAGCAAGTGGGCATCGGTCCCCCGTGACAGCTAGGGCAACTATGGGCTCAATTCTTGATGTGAAAGCTCCCACTCCGTTCCACTGG
>JAGQSZ010000274.1 GCA_020439285.1 Microthrixaceae bacterium | reverse complement strand
CGCGGAGAAGGAACGTGCTTGGTACAGCCGACCGGAAACTGAGTATCAGGGCGGAAACAACGTCTCTCCGGACACCTTCTTCGTGAAGCACTACGCCGCGCCGCTTCCAGTTGCAGCCCTCCCGCATCCCGCCGATGGGGAGTATCGCCAAGCTCCTGTCTGGTTCGCACCCGGACTGATGAAGTACAGGAACGGCGACCTCCAGGGCGACCAGAGCTGGATGGAGCAGGCGCGGGAAACGAAGAAGGTCTGGGACGAAATCGCTGATCGGTACACCGCGATCCTGGGCAAGCTCCGCGACGCTGAGTGGTGGCAGCGACTCTGTGAGGACGCAGGAGTCACCCGCTCGGACAAACCCGTGGACATGACGTGGGAAGGGCAGTACAGCTCGGGCACCTACAAGCTCACCACCATCACGGTTCCAACGATCCGCTCGGTGAGGATCGCTGAAGACGGACTCCGACTCATCGTCAAACGAAACGGCGACGCCGCGCGTGACTGGGTATCGAAGCTCGACTATCTCCGCGCAGGTTTCAAAAGTGGCGGCATGAACGCTGCGCACTTGCGTATCACCGAGACCGTCAGCGGAGATATCGAGCTGGTCTTCGATGACGCTCCGAGCAGCTTCCCGCCCGCCGTGTGTATCGAGCCGCCGACCAGCCCAGCGGCATCCCGTGAAGACGCCATCAGGCGCTACCGCGACGCCGCGTGGACACTCGGTGTGGACTCGCGCGGCAAGGTTCTGAAGTTCCGTGTCGAAGAGTTCCCACACGTCCTGGTGGTCGGTGGAACGGGCGCTGGAAAGAGTGTGTGGGCACGCAGCGTTATCGAGATGTTCCGCACGGGATACCGCGACCCTGATACGGGACGTGACACCGCAGGCGGATTCACCTGCTTTGTCTCGTCAGGCAAGGTGACCGACTTCGTGACCCTCTCCAAGCTCCCCGGGGTGGCGATGGTGGCGGGTGACGCAGCGCAGACCGCCGCGATGGTTCACGCTGTCCGTGTTGAAGCTGAACGCCGCTATGACGAAGCCGCCGCCGCGAAGCTGCGCGGCGAGACGGGTAAGGCGTTCCACTTCCAGCCGATCATCCTGTTGCTGGACGAGTGGGGCGCAACGTGGCTGGCGATGGACAGCGCGTACAAGTCGGCGAAGTCCTTCGAGACCGACATCGACTGGGTCCTCCGCGTTGGTCGTGAAGCCCGCGTCCACGTGGTGTTGCTGTCGCAGACCATCCGCAAAACAGGCGCGGGCGCTGTCCCTGGTTCGTGGCAGGCGAACCTCGGACTGACCATCTCCTTGGGCAAGCCCGAGGCGGAGACCTACAACAACCCCGCAGTGTTCCCCGGTGGCAGCCGCGAACGCGCTGAACGTGTCGGCAACTCCCTCGCTGGGAAGAATGGGCGCGGGATGGCTGTGCTGGCAGGTGAAGTGACCGAATTCCAGTCGTACTACGTCTGGTCACCGGGGACGACTTCACTTGCCGACGACGCCGACAAGAAGGTTGCTCCGCCAACATCGACCGTCCGCGAACTGTGGAAGAAGTGGGAACCGATCAGCGCCTCTGTTCCGTGGTTGACGCCGCGTTTGGGATTGAAGGTCACCGGTCCCGATTGGCTGGGCAGCGGTGACGGGAAAGCAGAGCTGGAGGAAGTGGCGAGCACGCCGATCATCCCGATCAGCAACCGCGACGGCACGGTGAAACCAGGAATGGACAAGTACGACCCGTGGTCGACGGAGTTCCTTGGACGGGCACGCAGGCACGGCTCCGCCGCCGCGTCTGTGGTGGATTTCGATGACGAACCAGCTACAGCACCAGCCCCCTCGGCTGTTCCAGTTCCAGTCCCGTCCGGACAGGAACCCGAACCGGCCGCAGGGGCAGAACCTGATCCGTTGGCGGGTGTGAGCGCGGAGGAGCTTGCCGCAGCCCTGGCGCTGATCAAGAAGACCCGCACGCCGCAACCAGCAGCAGCGCCCGCGCCCGAACCGCCCAAGCAGACCGAACAACCAACCCCCGACCAGGAAGAAGACGACGGATGGTGACCAGCACCGTGACCAAACTGAGCAAGACTGACCTGACGAATCCCACCGCGCCGTATGTGGTGGGTCTCGACATCACGACCAGCGGGATCAGCGTCGCGCGCCTCGCAGCGGGGAACCCGCGCGTTCGCGCTGAGTGGGTGAGTGCGCCCAGCTCAGCGGGGAAGTCGCACACGGTCAGCTCAATGCTTCACCGCCACACGACGGTCACACGCCGCGTCATCGACACCATCACAAGCATCCAGGGGAAGCGTGTCCGACCGTCCCTCGTGGTGATGGTGAAGCCTCACTACAAGCCCATCAACCAGGATCCGTCAGCCGTGAGGCGTATCGGGTTGTGGTTCCAGATGGCAGCCGAACTCGACCGCCTCGGCATCGCTACGGCTGAAGTTCCCATCTACGTCATCTCCCGCTGGCTGATGGGCGGCAGCGGCGGCAGGATGTCAACCTCGACCTTCAGCCAGATCGGGGACGCGATCAGCGCGCACTTCCCTGGTGTGGTGGCACGTCCCGCCGACCCCGAAGTGGACACGTCTTCGCTCAGCTCGTATCGGATGACGACGGTTGCTGTGGCTGCAGCAGCCGCGATGGCGGCAGGTGTGGAGACCCCTGTTCCCGTCACCCAGGAACGTCTCAACACGTTGTCCGGATACGCCGATCCTGACGCCCGTCACAAGAGCGATGGGTCAATCAACTTCCCGTTTGGCAGGAAGCCGCCCCGCAGCGTGGATGTGTGGACGAAGCGGAACGCCGACCCAGCTTTGTGGCTGGCGAAGAGGAACGACGACCCAGCGATGGCTACAGCCGAGGACGAAGACAGCGACCAGGAAGGCGCAGCATGACACCTCACAGCATCACCATCGGCGAACGGGAGCTTCCCCTCAACGGACTCGTTCTCGTGTGCGGCAATCCCCGCAGCGGGAAGACGACGTTCGTGAAGCATGTGGTGGACGCGGCGGGGTTCGACAACATCCTCCGCGTCACCGATCCCGATGGTGTGACACCGCAGGACGACCAGTTGGTGATCGCCGAAGACGTGGACACCTGGGACACGCAAACGGTGGTGGAGTTCGCGCGGCGATTTGTTCGCACGCAGCGTCCCCTCATTCTGTCCGCCTCGGACGTGAAGAAGTTCCCGATGGTGTTGCGTGACACCGCCGTCGCCCGTGTCGTCCTCGACAGCGAACAGGACACGGCGTTCGCGCTGGTTGGACGCCCAGGCGACATACTGGTCAGCAACCACACCTACCTGCTGTGTGTGGACGACGTCATCAGCGCGGGGCGGCTTCCTGTCTGATACAGGGGAATTGGACACCACACAGGGGACGCCCCGATGCCCGCTC
>JAGQSZ010000273.1 GCA_020439285.1 Microthrixaceae bacterium | reverse complement strand
GTGCCTGCCGAAGCCGTTTCGTCACCCGGATACCCGACGGATCGTTTCGAGTAGTCGCACACGCCATCGGGGAAGATCTCCTCGATTCTGGCGAGTTGGGCCTCGGTTGGTTTCCAGTCGCCGTAGTCGCCGTCCTTCACCGAATCAGAAACCGGCTTGAGGTGACACTTGTAGACATCGTTGGTGATCGGTCCGCCGGCGATGATCCGCGAGGTCGAGTTGATGGGGAAGTACTTGGCGCAATCTCCAACCTTGACCCCATCCACCTCTGAGGGAGCTTCGTCCTTCCACGCGCCCTGTCCGCTGACCGCGAGTTCCACGGCTCCGTCCCAAACATGATCCCCCGAAGCAATCAGAGTGCCGTCGGTCTTCCAACAAGAATCCACTGCGTCAGCCGGTTTGACCGCTGTGGCCTTGGCGTCCTTGGAGTTCTTCACCGCCAGAGTCCACTTGTCCATCAACCGGAGTGCCTGATCCAACATCTTCTTGGTAGCCGCCTCGTCCTCCTCTGGACGAGCGTCGAGCCACCAGATGATCTGATTGTCAGCGTTACCCATCGTGCGCTTGATCCGCTCGCGGACGTTGAAGGACTGATGGGCGTTGTGCATGTCGAGTTGGTCCTCGAGATAGTGGCGCATGTCGAGGATCGGAATGTCAGACCTGACCTTGCCGTCGAACTCGAGCCCCGATTTGAAGGCGTTCTCTATAGCGATCACGTCACCTTCGGTACGTGGCGCGATGCCGTCGCCCGTCGCCAGGTTCATCTGGCGGGCGGAGTACTGATCGAGTTCGTCACCCTCACAGATCCCAACCGCTTTCGCGAACGCTCCGAGGGTCTCATCGGTCATCTGGGTGACCATCCCGCAGGACTCCTTGACGTTGTCGGCCGTTGACTTCCAGGAACCGATCTTGGTGTTCAGATCGAGGAACTCATCTGGCGTGATCTGACCATTGGCCACCGCACGCAATCCGTACTGCACCCCGACGTTGTCCCAAGGGACACGGGCAAGACCCGTCTTGGGATCAACCCCGTAGGCCTCCTTGGCGTCATCCCAGTGGGTCCACATGACCCACTGGCCCTCGTCCTCGGTGACTCTGAGCATCCGACCAAGATCAGGAAAATCATCTGGGATCGCCGGTTCGCCAGCGGCGGCTTTGGTCATCAACTCACCAGCGAAGGGCAACAGGACATCATCCATGTCGGCTGCGAGCCCGAAATTGGGATTCAACGCAAGGGGAGTAGCACCACGCCAACCCTCGATGCACTCACTCGAACCCGTGGCGTTGGTCGCTTCCTGCCAGTCGGAGGTGAACCCCTCGATGCTGTTTTGACCTTCGAGAATCTTGCGGTTGTCCCAGTTCTTCCACCGCTCGTTGGTGGAATCGGTGACGTCCATGTAGTGCTCGAGCAGTTCACAGTCACCCACGTTGATCGTCTGGGTGGTCATGTCCGGATACGAGTACTGCGGGATCAAGGCGTCGAGCAGATCGGGGTTGTTCTGCGCGTTCACGTACTGCTGGATGCTGCCGCCCGAACCCCCGATGCCGATCGTGTAGACCGGGTCGCCGTAGGTCTTTATGAACAGTGCCTTGAGTTCGTTCGCGACTCGACTCGCGAGCAACAAGTTGTAGTGCACAGAAGTCCTGGTACCGCTCGAGTAGACGACTGCGTCACCCAGACGCAGCGCCTCATCTAGTTGGGAATCTCCACCCGAAAGACTTCCTTGGCTGTGTCCGATTCCCACACCGCCGCCGAAGCTGTAGACCAGGCGATGGTTCCAGTGGTCCGTGACGGTGTCGTTCGACTCGGCGTTGCCACCTAGGACTGACGGCGGGACAAGCATCGCCATCGAATAGATGAACCGCGTGTCGTCCAGGGTGCCCTTCACATAGCGGTACAGATACGGGATCGTCTCCGCTCCGTCGAGATCCATCTCGTCGGCCCCGACAAGAGAGGAAACGTCGAGTTGGGCGATATCGGACGGCAGAACCGTCGCATCAGGATCGAGCGTGTGAGTCTCGCCTTCAGCGTCTCGGTAGCGGTACTCGATCACCTCGCCCGCTCGGCAGTTCTTGGACCAACCGACTGGATCCTTGGAGCGGTCGGGTTCACCCGAGGCGTCCTCGGGATAGACCGGTGTGCCTTGTTTGTCCTGGTTGTCGACCTCGGGTTGGCCGAGCCCGTTGTATTCGGTGGTGCACAGGAACGGTTCCTGAGGCTGGGACCCATCATCGCTGCTGCTGGAACTACCGGTGTCGGCGGCGCCTCCACCAGACCCACCCGCGCCGGAAGCCACGGCCTCAACCGGTGACGGGGCCACCAGGAAAGTCAATGCGGTGGCCAAAGCGAGCGTCGAAGCCAGGAACTGGCGTCCTCGACGGCTGTTGGTCCTCGTGTCAGATAGCGCCATATCGATCATCCCCCCGGAGATACTCAGCGAATCAACTAGCCCAAGGGCCGCGATGCTAGCGAGCCGAGGTGGTTCGAAGCGGTGATGGTCGTCACACGCCGCGCAGTAGACGCCCCGACAGGGCGCCGGTGTGTTCACCGGCTTCCATGAAGGGAACTCCGTTGACGATCGTGTGGTCGACACCGGAAGCGCCTTGGATGAACCGGGGTGCACCGCCAGGGAAGTCATTGGCTATGTGGGGCACAGGGAGCGACAAGGCGTCCAGGTCGATGACATTGATGTCGGCGAAGGCACCCTCGCGGAGTACGCCACGGTCGGTGTACCCGACGAAGCTCGCGGTATCGGATGTGATCTTGCGTACCCCGTCCTCGAGGGAAAGCACACCCTTGTCCCTCACCCAGTGGGCCAACAGGTACGTGGGCTGACTGGCGTCCATGATCTGGGTTGCGTGCGCGCCGGCATCAGCAAGTCCCATGACGGTCACCGGTGAGGTCAACAGTTCCTCGATTGCAGACTCGTCGTTGTTCATGACCGGCCAGTTGACCACCGAGAGTCCATCTGATGCATCGAGGGCATCGAGGTAGAACTCGATCGGGGAAACTCCACGGGAGCGCGCCTGCGACGCGAGCGAATCCTCGTCGCCGTAGCTATATGTCGCTGGCTTTGAAGCGTCCATCAGATACATGCGCTCGTATCCGTCGGTCGGCAGGCTTCTTGCGTCGTCAATGAGCTTGGCTCGCATCTCGGGGTTACGGATTGCGTTCAGCCGTTCGGTGAATTCAGCGGTTCGCAGCGGGCCGTAAGAGGCCAGGTTGTCGAGTAGTGAGTTGGCCGCGAGGCTGAACAGGACGCCGACGCTTCTCGGGGTGATCTGGGGCCGTAGCTGCGCACCCTTCGCGTTCTCCCGTTCGCAGATCGCAAGGACACGCCGGTAGTGGTCACCGAGCGAGGCGATCTGTTGGAGATTGAACGTGAATGGACGGGCGAGGGTCCGGGATAGC
>JAGQSZ010000272.1 GCA_020439285.1 Microthrixaceae bacterium | reverse complement strand
GCGACCAGTTACATGGTCATCGTTCAAATCGGCGGAGTTCTGGCCACTGTGGCGGTTTGTATCGCTGCTTGGAACCTGTCACGTCCCTTGTCATCGACCGGCAAGGGAGCGCCGATCATCGGACTTCGCATGGCGGTGTTCTATCTTGTGGTAACTGCTGCGTTCGGAATCACCTACGCATTCAACCGCGGGGCATTCTGGTTCGACATGCTTGACAACAGAGTGTTGGCGCACGCCCACCTGGGTCTTCTGGGATGGCTAGGCCTCGCGTACGTGGCGGTGGCCGAGAAGCTCTGGCCCATGTTCCTATTGGCGCATCGACCCCACGTCCGTGCAGGCGAGCGCGCCGTGGTGACATTGAGCATCGGCGTCCCGATCCTGGCCCTCGCCATGTTGTGGCCATCCAAAGTCCTCACCTGCGTTGGAGCAGTCGTGGTCCTCGCAGGCTTGGGATTCCACCTCTCGTCCCTTGCTTCGGTCATCAAACACCGCCGGCGTGGTCTCGAGTTGTTGCACGGGTTCGTGCTCACCTCGGCAGCTTGCCTGGTGATTGCGGCAATCACCGGAGGCATCGGAGTGATCGCGTCGGTCGGTTCGTTCAGCGCAGACGTTAGCTATCGATTCATACCCGCCGAGGTGCTCGCCCTCATCCTGTGGCTAGCTTTGGCCGTAATCGGACATGCCCACAAGATCGTTCCTTTCATCTCATGGAATCGACTACGAGACATGGGCATCATGACCGGACGCGATGGGCGACCGCTGCTGTTCGCACATCTGGTCAACCAGGACCTAGCACGAGCCACCTTCGCGTTGGCAGCGCTGGCTGCTGCATCCGGTATCGCCGGTACACTCGGCGCTGCGCCGCTATTGGTACGCGTGTCGGGCATCGCACTCGGCGCAGCAGGCGCAATAGCAATCGCGAATCTGGTGTCAGGCCCGTTGTTGATGATCAAGTGGCACAATCAACAGACGAGCGCTGAAAATTCGGCCGCTGTCGACAAGGACACTGCTCATGTCTCTAACCAATGACCCAATTGAATCCATCTACAACGCTCTCCATCAGGTCTATGACCCTGAGTTGGGCTTGGACATCGTGTCGATGGGGCTCATCTACCGGCTCGAGGCCGAGGGTGATCGGATCAAGATCGACATGACCCTCACCACGCCGGGTTGCCCCGTCTCGGAGACTCTTCCCGAGATGGCGCGCCTCGCAGCGATTGACGCTCTCGGACCGGGCGGCGAGGATCGGATCGACTTCCAGATCGTGTGGGACCCACCTTGGTGCCCAGATCTGATCGACCCCGAGAGCCTCGCGTCACTCGGTCTGTAATCGCCATGCGACTACTTGCAACCGCGTCCGCGGAGACATCATGAAACCCGTAGTCCTCGTCACAGATGCGGCACGCGCCAAGGTTCTCGAACTCCTCGCCGAGGAGGATGACGGAACTCCATTGGGTCTGCGCATCGAGGTCACCGGAATCAGTGGGCCAGAGTACAAGTACGACCTGTCATTCGAGTCACTGAACGCCGTTGAGCCTGATGACTCTGTGGTCGACTGGCTCGGGCTCAGCGTCATCGTGCCGGCCGAGTCGGTCGACAAGCTCCAAGGCGCTCAGTTGGACCTGCCCTCTAGCGGCGGGGCCGGCATGGTTCTGCGTAATCCCAATCGTCCAGATCCGTTAGCTGGCATGGACGTAGAACTGACCGGAGATGTACCCGAACGGATCAACATTCTGTTGGCCAAGGTGATCAATCCGAGTCTTGCCCAACATGGCGGATTCGCCGAGTTGCGAGCGTGGGAAGAACCCCGTGCGTACATCTTGATGGGCGGCGGATGTCAGGGCTGCGCCGTGTCCTCCATCACTTTGCGATCAGGAATCGAGCGGACTCTGAAGGACCAGATCCCCGAGATTCTCGAGATCGTGGACGTCACAGATCACGCGTCTGGAACGAACCCCTATTACGAGCCAGCACAGAAGTAACAGATCACGTTGCTATTTCAATGGTTGTAGCTGCAACTCAGTTGGCTCAGCGCAACAGAACCAAGCTTCTGTCAGCCTCGGTCTCAGTTGAGCTACAGCTACGACGGACTCATCAATTTCGTCCACAACTGGGTCCGCTCCTGCCGCTTGACGGATCAGATCTCGGACAAGTGCATATGTGCGGGTAAGTGGCCAATCCTCGCCGGCTGCTCGTTCGACCAGCTCCGCGATGTCTCGCTGCAGTTCATCCGTCCTGGGATCCATCGGCGTCCAGCGATAACTGAGTAGCTCTGGGCTGTACCGACCTATGTAGGGGTCCATCGCTGGATCACCGATTAGGAGCGAGTCCTCTGGGATCAACAACCGGATGCTGTAGTGCACCGGGTCGACGTTTCCAATCAGGTCGCGCTCGGCAACGAAGTCCATCAACTCGACAAGGTCGCTGAGAGTGGTCCATGGCGTGAAGGGCAACAGAGATGGACGCACTTCGATTCCGTTTGATCGGAGTATCGCTGTGGCTTGTGCCATGTCCGAGCGCGTATGTCCCTTGTCGAGGATCTTGAGGATCTCATCGTTGACTGTTTCGAACGCGGACACGACGAACAGACATCCTGCTTGGGCGAACTCGGACCAAATATCGCTGTGACGCAGGATCAATTCGACCTTAGTGGTGCAGTCGAATGTGAGATGGGGATGACGTTCGTGCATTGCAGCGACAACCCGTCGAGAGTGCTGGACACCGTTGAGGAAGTCAGGATCACCGAAGGTGATGTGGGTAGCACCCGCTTCGACGAGTTGATCGATGTCATCGAGGATCGTTTCCAAGCCAACGATTCGGATTCGTCCGCCGTACACGGTCGGCACCGGGCAGTGGCGGCAGTTGAATCCACAGCCGTGGCTAGCTTCCACGTAGCCGACTAATCGCTCCTCACCACCGGCGGATAGGCGGGCGTAGCGATCCAACGGCGGAAGCAAGTGGCGAGCTGGGATCTCGAATGTTCCGCGCTGCAGGTGGACGATCCGGTCGCTCGGTAAGAGATCACGGGCCCACGCGAGCAGCGCAGGTTCGTACTCACCCGAGATCACCCGGTCGGCGAGTTTCCCAAGCACCGACTCATGACTGGTGCCGGCATAAAGCCCATATAGACAGATGGGCAGGTCGGGCCGGATCTCTTTCACCGTGGCGGCAACTTCAAGCGCGAGGCGCATCGCTGTGTGCATTGGTACCGAGATCGCAAGCGCTTCCACACCGTCCAGACACGACTGGTCCCATGGCTGAACCGACAGGTCAACGCATCGGACTTGGTGGCCTTGTTTCAACAGCGCTGCTGCTGGGGACGCCACATGGAGCGGTTGGTGCCCCAATTCGTAGGTGGATACGAGGAGGATGTTCATGGTTCGTGACGTATCTGGGCTCGTTCGATGTGGTT
>JAGQSZ010000271.1 GCA_020439285.1 Microthrixaceae bacterium | reverse complement strand
AATCCCTTTTCGCCCTCGCGCGTGAAGATCTGGATCACGCCCGCCATTGCGTCCGAGCCGTAGATGGCCGCAGCCGGACCCCGCAGGACCTCGATGCGATCGACCTGTGACAGGGGAATCGCGTTCCAGCTCGCGCCACCGGTGGATTGGGAATCGATGCGCACGCCGTCGATGAACACGGCGGTGAACCGGCCCTCGGCACCGCGCAGGTAGACGTTGGTGGTCGAGGCAAGACCGCCGTTGCGGTTCACGGTGATGCCGGGCAGGCGCTCGAGCACGTCGGAGACCGAAGCCGCACCGAGGTGATCGATCTCGGCGCGATCGACCAGGGTCACATCGGCCAGGACGTCGGTGATCGGCTGTTCGGACCGCGTGGCGGACACGACGACTTCAGGGAGGCTTTGCTGGGCCCACGCAGACAGGGCAACGGAACAGGCCAGCGGCAGCAGCGCCAGGCGCGCATTGAAAACACGAGAAGACATAGGAAAGAGAGACCTTGAAATGCCCTCGCTGTCTTCCCCGACAGCGCATGGGCGTCACGGCGACGGTCACCCAAGACGCGTCGCCACCGTGTTGGCCGGTATCCGGGCTGGCAGATCGACCTTCATCACCTTCCCAGATCGACCAGGCGATCCAGTGGTTGTGAGATGAACGCGGAGACACCAGGAGGAACCGGGCATCTCGTCTGCTTACCGTTGCGGGGGCAGCGCAGGTTAGGTCGTTCCATGTGTGGAATTTCCCTCCTGCTTCCCGTTGAACTGCGGCATGTGAACCACACCGCGAGCACCAACGCCGGAAATTGTAAGCCCCACCCCCTTTCAGCAACCCTACAATGAGTTACCAACCCGATGTCACCATGGCCGATCCGAAGCATCTAGAACTGATCGCCGAGCGCGTCGAACGACTGCTCCTGCGTCACGAGGAACTGCAACGCACCAATGCACTGTTGCTGGACCAGGTATCCGCGCTCAAGGCAGAGCGCGATTCACTGAAGTCCCGGCTGAGCGCCGCCCGCTCCCGCATCGACGCGCTGCTGGATCGGCTGCCGGCGGGCACCGATGCGACCGAAGCTCGCAAGGAGTCCTGATGAACAAGCCGGTGTCCAAACAGATTGAAGTGCAGATCATGGGGCAGAGCTACCTGCTGGCCTGCCCCCCGGGAGGCGAGTCATCGCTTCTCGATGCAGTGGAACGCGTGGACACCGCCATGTGCCGTATCCGGGATGCCGGCAAAGTCAAGGCCCGCGACCGCATCGCCGTGCTGGCTTCGCTCAATCTGGCCTTTGAGCTGTCGCAAAAGGAGTCTGTGAGCCTCGCGGCGGCCAGCGCCGCGGCCAATGAAACCACAGCCCGAGATGACATGGACTCATTGACCGCAGACGTCTCAGATCCGGCTTCACAGGCGCGCATGGACGACCTGATCCGCCGTCTCGACACAGCCTTGGGAAGCGACGGTCAACTCATCTGATCCGGTTCTGAGGCGGCCACCGTCCTTTCCGACGGACGAGCCATGCACTTTCCCACTGACGGACCTACAATCACCATCGTCTGCGGTGCGCGCCGGGCTTTATATTTCCTTGAACCAATGCTCATTGAGCCCGGGCTTGGTAAATTGCGGTGCTGGTGTGAGCGTCTCGCGTCAGATGAACCCGAAGCCCCGCTGCCCTCGCCCACCTGAACCCCCGGTTCAGGATGACGGTCCGGTGGCACTTGCAGACACCACTTTCCAACTTGCGGCCCCTGGGGCCGCAAGTCATTTGCGGCCCCCGAAACCTCCCTTCCCATGTCTCTAGAACCCATGCTCATCGTCGAGCTCGTCCTCCTTGGCCTGTGTACCGGATTCCTCGCAGGGCTCCTGGGCATCGGTGGCGGCATGATCATGGTGCCCTTCATCACCGCCATCCTCACCGCACGCGACGTCGCGCCCAACCTCGCGGTCAAGATGGCCATCGCCACCTCGATGGCCACCATCATCTTCACCTCGATCTCCAGCGTGCGTGCCCACCACAAACGGGGCGCGGTCCGCTGGGACATTGTCAAACGACTGGCCCCCGGCATCGTGCTCGGCGCCGCGCTGGCCAGCCTCGGTGTGTTCTCCGTGCTCAAGGGCAGTGTGCTGGCGCTGTTGTTCGCCGGATTCATTTCGTTCTCGGCGACCCAGATGCTGCGGGGCAAGAAGCCGACCGCTGCCCGCACCCTGCCCGGCTCCGCCGGTCAGGTCGGCGCTGGCACGGTCATCGGGTTCCTGTCCGGTCTGGTGGGTGCCGGCGGCGGCTTCGTCAGCGTCCCGTTCATGACCTGGTGCAACGTCAGCATGCACAACGCCGTCGCCACCAGCGCGGCGTTGGGTTTCCCCATTGCGCTGTCCAACGTGTTGGGCTACCTGGTCTCCGGCCAGGGCCTGGAAGGCCGGCCGGCTGGCAGCGTGGGTTATGTCTTCGGACCGGCTCTGCTGGTCATCGCAACCGCCAGCGTGCTGATGGCACCTGTCGGCGTGAAGGCGGCACATGCACTGCCCGTGGCTTCGCTCAAGAAAGTCTTCGCCAGCATCCTGTTCGCGCTGGCCGGCTACATGCTCTACAAGGGCCTGACCGCCTGAGGCCGTGACACCGTGACGCCGGTTTACTTTGCCGTGTGCAGCGGCCGGTCGGCGACAACCGTTCCGTCTTCGTCGGCGTAGAGCCATTCACCAGGCCGCACGAGCACCCCCTGGATCCTCACCGCCACGTCGCGCAGTCCAGGCTGACGGCGCTCCGTCGGCAACGGCATCGGAGCCAACGCACGAATGCCGGTGTCACACGCTGCCAGCTCGCCCACGTCGCGAACACACCCGTCCACCACGACACCCGCCCAACCATTGCGGGCCGCCGCCGCACCCAGGTTGCCACCCAGCAGCGCCCGACGCATGGACGCGCCACCATCGACCACCAGCACACGACCTTCACCGGGCGATTCGACCGCTGCCTTGACCGGCGTGTTGTCGTCCAGGCACTGGACCGTCATCACCGGCCCGGCGAAACGATGGCGCCCCCCGAAATCCCGAAACACCGGCGGCAACACACGGAAGTTTCCACTGGTGTCGCCTTTGTACTCGTCACACAGATCGCAAGTCGAAAAAACGGGGGTCTCAGTCATCGTCAATGCCTTGCTCAAGAGCTCGTTGTGGAAGGGGAAATTGGAGCACGGCACGGTCCCTCCCTCACCGACGGAGCACCGATACTGCACAGAGTGTTGTTTTCGGAGCCAAAAAGCTGCGCTTTCCCTCTGACGAAAAGCAAAAAATGCGGCTCTCCTCCTTGGAAGCTTGCAGCAACTCCATTAGCATGCATGACACCAGTGAGAGAGCGCGTTCTCCTCTGGTGTCAAACCAACTTCTAGAAGGAATCATCAACATGGCAACTGCAAAGAAATCGCCGGCAAAAA